>NZ_JBYOKH010000032.1:0-76424 GCF_057799415.1 Achromobacter sp. 18P8.1.1
GGCTGCGCCGCGGCCGCCGGCGGCCGGCTTGCGGGCGTAGCGTGCTTCTTCTTCCTGGCGGCGTTGATAGCCTTCGGGGTCTTTCTGGCGTTCGACGTTTTCGCGGGTGCGCTCAATTTGCGCGACCAGGCGGGCGCGGGCGCCCGTGCGGGTGCGCTTGGGCGCTTCTTCGGCGTGGGCGTCGCGCGCCGTTTTCTTGATCGTCAGCGTCTTGCGCGGACGGTCGTGTTCATCAGAGGACATACGAATCCTGGCGAATGTGCAAAGGTAGGGGGAATCAGAAGGGTTTGACGACGACCAGCGCCACCACCACCAAGAGCAGCAAGACGGGAACTTCGTTGAACCAGCGATAGAACTTGTGCGAACGGGTGTTTTTGCCCTGTTCGAATTTACGCAGCATCAAGCCACAGGCGTGATGGTAGCCGATGACGAGCAGGACGAAAAAGAGTTTGGCGTGCATCCAGCCGTTGCCCGGGCCTACGCCGATGCGATAGCCCAGGTACAGCCACATGCCGAACACGATGGCGACCACGGCCAGGATGGTGGTGAAGCGGTACAGGCGGCGGGCCATGCCCAGCAGCGTGGCCTGGACAGAGGCGTCCGTCTGCTGGGCCAGGTTCACGAAAATGCGCGGCAGGTAGAACAAGCCGGCAAACCAGGAAGCGATAAAGACAATATGGAAGGTCTTGACCCAGAGCATGGCCATGGCGCGATCCGATCGAGGAAAGCCGCATTGTAAGGCCGGTGCCCGCCTTCATCCGGCCCTGGATATCGCGCGAAGTCGCCGAGCGATTCGTAGGATGGGTGAAGCGCGAGAGTCCTTGAAGAAGAACGCTGCCAATGAGCGCGCGGAACCCATCACGCAGCGCAGGCGTCTTTGCGGAGTCAGCCACAACGCCAGCGCCGCTTGATGGGTTGCGCGCGCTGGAGACCGGGGACCCAAACGCCGGCATCCCGCGCTTCACCCATCCTACGAATCCCGAACCCCGAACCCCGAACCCCGAACCCCGAACCCCGAACCCCGAGCCCCGAGCCCCGAACCCCGAACCCCGAACCCCGAACCCCGAACCCCGAACCCCGAACCCCGAACCCCGAACCCCGAACCCCGAACCCCGAACCCCGAACCCCGAGTCACGAATCCCGGTTCCCGATTCCCGATTCCCGATTCCCAGCTTCCGACGTCCGGCCCTGGAATCAGATCACATACAAGTCCACGTACTCGTGCACCGGCATGGCTTCCAACGCCTTCTGGTCCAGCGATACCTCCAGGATCCGGCGCTGCTGCTTGGCCGGGAAGATGCGGGCCAGGTTGGTCCGGAACTTGGCTTCCAGCAGCGGGATGCCGTCCTGGCGGCGGCGCTTGTGGCCGATGGGGTATTCGCAGACGATCTCGTCCAGGCGGGAGCCGTCGTTGAACTCCACGGTCAGCGCGTTCGCGATCGAGCGCTTGTCCGGGTCGTGGTAGTCGCGGGTGTACGCCGGGTCTTCCACGCAGACGATCTTGTCGCGCAGCGCGTCGATGCGCGGGTCGCGGGCGATCTCGTCTTCGTAGTCGCCGGCCGTCAGGCGGCCGAACAGGACGGGCACGGCCACCATGTACTGGATGCAGTGGTCGCGATCGGCCGGGTTGTTCAGCGGCCCCTTCTTGTCGATGATGCGGATGCACGCCTCGTGCGTGCGGATCGTGATGGCCTTGATGTCATCCGCGCTCTTGCCCTGGGCACGCAGAAGATCATGGATCTGCATGGCGCATTCCACCGCGGTCTGCGAATGGAACTCGGCGGGGAACGAGATCTTGAACAGCACGTTCTCCATCACGTAGCTGCCATAGGGCCGCTGGAACTTGAACGGCTGGCCCTTGAAGAGCACGTCGTAAAAGCCCCAGGTCTTGGCCGTCAGTACCGACGGATAGCCCATTTCGCCGGTCTTGGCGATCAGCGCCAGGCGCACGGCGCGGCTGGTGGCGTCGCCGGCGGCCCAGCTCTTGCGGCTGCCGGTATTGGGGGCATGGCGATAGGTGCGCAGGCTTTGGCCGTCAACCCAGGCCAGCGATACCGCGTTGATCACTTCATCGCGGTCCAGTCCCAGCATCTGCGCCACGACGGCGGTGGACGCCACCTTGACCAGCACGACGTGGTCCAGCCCGACTTTGTTGAAGGAGTTCTCCAGCGCGATGCAGCCCTGGATCTCGTGCGCCTTGATCATGCCGGTCAGCACGTCGCGCATGGTCAGGGGCGGTTTGCCGGCGGCGACCGCGGTGCGTGACAGCCAGTCGGCGGTGGCCAGGATGCCGCCCAGGTTGTCCGACGGGTGGCCCCATTCGGCGGCCAGCCACGTGTCGTTGAAGTCCAGCCAGCGGATGGCTGTGCCGATGTTGAACGCGGCTTGCACCGGGTCCAACTGGAACGACGTGCCCGGCACCTTGGCGCCGTTGGGCACCACGGTGCCGGGCACGATCGGACCCAGCAATTTCCTGCACGCGGGATATTCCAGCGCTTCCAGGCCGCAGCCCAGCGTGTCGATCAGGCAGTTGCGGGCGGTGTCATACGCCAGGCCGCTCTGGATTTCATAGTTCAGAACGTAGTCCGCGATATCGACCAGCACCTGGTCGGGATCGGGACGCACGTTGGAGATCGGGGCAGACATAGCGGTACCTCTCCATAGAATGAATACAGGTGGCCATGCTGCGCCCTCGCTCTCGTCTGGCTTGCGCGGGGCTTACTTGCGCTTGTCCAGCGGCACGAACTTCTGGTCTTCCGGACCCACGTAATTGGCGGTGGGGCGGATGATCTTGTTGTCGATGCGCTGCTCGATGATGTGAGCCGACCAGCCTGCGGTACGCGCAATGACGAACAACGGGGTGAACATGGCGGTGGGCACGCCCATCATGTGGTAGCTGACGGCCGAGAACCAGTCCAGGTTGGGGAACATCTTCTTGATGTCCCACATGACCGTCTCAAGGCGTTCGGCGATGTCGAACATCTTGGTGGTGCCGGCCTTCTTGGACAGCTTCTTGGCCACGTCCTTGATGACCTTGTTGCGCGGGTCGGACACGGTGTAGACGGGGTGGCCAAAGCCGATGATAACTTCGCGGGCTTCGACGCGGCGCCGGATGTCGGCTTCGGCCTCGTCCGGCGTTTCATAGCGCTTCTGTACATCGAACGCCACTTCGTTGGCGCCGCCGTGTTTCGGGCCGCGCAGCGCGCCGATGGCGCCGGCAATCGACGAGAATATGTCCGAACCCGTGCCGGCGATGACGCGTGCCGTGAACGTGGACGCGTTGAACTCGTGCTCGGCGTACAGGTTCAGGGAGATGTGCATCGCCTTGACCCATTCGTCGCTGGGCTTTTCGCCATGCAGCAGATGCAGGAAGTGGCCGCCGATGCTGTCGTCGTCCGTCTGCACGTCGATGATGCGGCCGTTATGGCTGTAGTGGTACCAGTACAGCAGGGCCGAGCCCAGGTTGGCCATCAGGCGGTCGGCGATGTCGCGCGCGCCCGGGGTGTTGTGATCGTCTTTCTCGGGCAGCACGCAGCCCAGCACCGACACGGCGGTGCGCATGACGTCCATCGGGTGGCTCGAGGCGGGCAGGGCTTCCAGCGCGACTTGCAGCTGGGCCGGCAGGCCGCGCAAGCTCTTCAGCTTTTGCTTGTAGGCGGCGAGTTCGGACTTGTTGGGCAATTTGCCATGGACGAGCAAGTGGGCGATTTCCTCGAACTCGCTCGTGTGCGCGATGTCCAGGATGTCGTAGCCGCGGTAGTGCAGGTCGTTGCCGCTGCGGCCGACCGTGCACAGCGCGGTATTGCCTGCGACCACGCCCGACAGGGCAACGGACTTCTTGGGTTTGAAACCGGCTTTCTCTTCCGGCTTGGCGTCCGATTTGGCTTCTTGCTTCTTGGGAGCCGTGCTCATGTCTCTACTCCTTTCCTTTCGCGATTGACGATATGGGGGAAAAGCTGGGCGCCCCGGGATGGCCGCGGCGCCGGATACCAAAGGCGTTGCGGACTTACGCTTTGCCCTTTTGGAAGAGCGCATCCAATCTGGATTCGAATTCGTGATAGCCGATGCGGTCGTACAGTTCTTCGCGCGTCTGCATCAGGTCCACCACGTTTTTCTGGTGGCCGTCGCGGCGGATGGCGGTGTAGACGGCTTCGGCGGCCTTGTTCATGGCGCGGAAGGCCGACAGCGGGTAGAGCACCATGCCCACGCCCACACTCTTTAACTCTTCGACCGTGAACAGCGGCGTCTTGCCGAATTCGGTGATGTTGGCCAGGACCGGCACCTTGACGGCCTTGACGAAGCGGTCGTAGGTGGGGAGGTCGTAGGCGGCTTCGGCGAAGATCGCGTCGGCGCCGGCTTCCACGCAGGCCAGGGCGCGCTCGATGGCGGCGTCCACGCCGTGCGAGGCGATGGCGTCGGTGCGGGCGATCAGATAGAAATCGCTGTCGGTGCGCGCGTCAGCAGCGGCCTTGACGCGGTCGGCCATTTCTTCGGTGGTGACGATTTCCTTGCCGGGACGGTGGCCGCAGCGCTTGGCGCCGACCTGGTCTTCAATGTGGCAGGCGGCCGCGCCGAACTTGATCAGGCTCTTGACGGTGCGCGCGATGTTGAAGGCCGACGGGCCGAAGCCGGTGTCGATGTCCACCACCAGCGGCACGTCGCACACGTCGGTGATGCGGCGCACGTCGGTCAGCACGTCGTCCATGGTGTTGATGCCCAGGTCGGGCAGGCCCAGCGAACCGGCCGCGACGCCGCCGCCAGACAGGTAGATGGCGCGGTAGCCGGCACGCTTGGCCAGCAGGGCGTGGTTGGCGTTGATGGCGCCGATGATCTGCAGGGGGCTTTCTTCGGCGAGGGCGCGGCGAAAGAGGGCGCCGGGCGATTCGGGTCTGGACATGGAGGTCTCCGTTCTTTCTTATGGCTAGCCCACGACCTTATCGCGGGTCCGGAACATGAATCTGTCCCCTCCGCGACAATCGCCGCAGGCCGGGTGAAGGGACAGGTTCATGCTTCGGCAATGATGTGGCGGCCTTGCTTAGGAATTGGGCCCGCATGAACGGGCCCAATTCTTCACTCAACCGCTGCTTACTTCAGCAGGTCCTTGACGCCGTCGCGCTCTTCGAGGAGCTCTTTCAGCGTGAAGTCCAGGCGCTCGCGCGAGAAGGCGTCGATTTCCAGGCCTTCGACACGCTTGTATTCGCCGTTTTCGGTCGTGACCGGCACGCCGTAGATGATGCCTTCCGGGATGCCGTAGGAGCCGTCCGACGGGATGCCCATCGTGACCCACTTGCCGTTGCTGCCCAGGACCCAGTCACGGACGTGGTCGATGGCGGCGTTGGCGGCCGAAGCGGCCGAGGACAGGCCACGGGCTTCGATGATGGCGGCGCCGCGCTTGCCCACGGTCGGGATGAACGTGTCGCGGTTCCAGGCGTCGTCGTTGATCAGCTTGGACAGCGACTCGCCGCCGACGGTGGCGAAGCGGAAGTCGGGGTACATCGTGGGCGAGTGGTTGCCCCACACGACCAGCTTCTCGATCGCGGCGACCGGCTTGCCCGACTTGGCGGACAGTTGCGACAGGGCGCGGTTGTGATCCAGGCGCAGCATGGCGGTGAAGTTCTTGGCCGGCAGGTCCGGCGCCGACTTCATGGCGATGTAGGCGTTGGTGTTGGCGGGGTTGCCGACGACCAGGACCTTGACGTTGCGGCTGGCCACGTCGTTCAGGGCCTTGCCCTGCGCCGTGAAGATCTGGGCGTTGACCGACAGCAGGTCCTTGCGCTCCATGCCGGGGCCGCGCGGACGGGCGCCAACCAGCAGGGCCACGTCGGCATCCTTGAAGGCGGTGCGCGGGTCGCTGTGGGCGGTCACTTCCTGCAGCAGCGGGAAGGCGCAGTCATCCAATTCCATGATGACGCCCTTCAGGGCCTTTTGCGCTTTCTCGTCGGGGATTTCCAGCAATTGCAGGATGACGGGTTGATCTTTACCCAGCATTTCGCCGGAGGCGATGCGGAATAGCAGTGCGTAACCGATTTGGCCGGCGGCGCCGGTGACGGCGACACGCAAGGCAGGCTTGGACATGGACGTTCTCCGTAATGGTTTGGCGAGAAAAATCTCACCAATCAGTGTAATCGTTAGGGCAGGAATCAAGGGCCCCCACGCCGCACCCGCTGACGCGGACTTGCTGCCCCTTGCGGGGGCATTTTTGCCTTGAGGCGGACCTGCGGCAAAAAACAAATTAGCGCACCAAAAACCCAAGCGGGGGCAGGGGCCTGACAGCCGTGAATCCTAGATCGATTTTACGGGTGCGTCAAACGCTCTTCTATCTTATATAAGACATAAGACGTTGGACAGTATCTCCCCCGATATGCCACAATAGAGCGTTTATTCGAATGCGTTGCAGCCCGGTCGGTTGTGCCCCTGACAGCGCATTGCGGATGTGGGTTTGCATCCTGTTTTGCGCTGCCCTCCCATCATCCGGATGAACATGACACTTTCAAGAAGATCCATGGCAGAGCCTCGGCCCGAAACCTCCTTACGCACTCGCGCCGCCCGTTCAACGGGCGAGGGGGCCGCTTTCAGTCCGCTCTACCGCCAGATCAAGGATCTGCTCGTTCAAAGCCTTGAGCGCGGCGAATGGAAGCCCGGTGAACTCATCCCCAGCGAAATCGATCTGGCCGCCCGTTTTCAGGTGAGCCAGGGCACGGTGCGCAAGGCGGTCGATGAGTTGGCAGCCGAGCACATGCTGCTGCGCCGCCAGGGCAAGGGCACCTTTGTCGCCACCCACCACGAAGCCCGCGTGCGCTACCGTTTCCTGCGCCTGGCCGCCGACGAAGAAGGCGAGCCCGGCCGTGCTGAAAGCCGCATCCTGGAATGCCGGCGCCTGAGGGCGCCCGCCGAGATCGCGCGCGCTCTCGACCTGCGCGCAGGCGAGACGGTCGTCATGATCCGCCGCCTGCTGTCCATGGGGCAGACACCCACTGTCGTGGACGACATCTGGCTGCCCGGCACCATTTTCCGTGGACTGACCCTGGAGCTGCTGACCGCCAACAAGGCGCCGCTCTATGGCCTGTTCGAATCCGAGTTCGGCGTCAGCATGGTGCGCGCGGATGAAAAGCTGCGCGCGGTGATCGCGCCGGCCGAAGTCTGTCCGCTGCTTAATGTTCCCGCCGGCACGCCGTTGTTGCAGGTGGATCGGGTGTCGTACACCTATGGTGACCGCCCCATGGAAATTCGCCGGGGTTTGTACTTGACCGATCGATACCACTACCGCAATAGTCTGAATTGATGAGCTTTTACACTACGATTTGATACCAACCCAATCTCTAGGCGAAAATACCGTGTTTGCCCGAAAGGGCCACGGCATTCCCGCCGTCACGATTCCCTAGTTCAGAAACACCGAGGCCGTCATGTCCGACACCGCTGCCAAGCCACGTCCGCAGTTTCGCAATATTGGGCTTGCCCAAGTTGCGTTCTCTTATCGCCTGCCCCTGGCCGGCAAGCTGTCCATCCTGCACCGCATCAGCGGCATTTTGCTGTTCCTCTGTTTGCCCTTGGTCATCGTTCCGCTGTTCGCGGCGAGCGTGGCCGCACCGCAGTCGTTCGCCTGGATCGCCTCCATCGCGGCCAACCCGATCGTCAAGCTTGTCTTCCTGGTCCTGATCTGGGGCTACCTGCACCACTTCTGTGCCGGCATCCGCTACCTGCTGCTGGACCTGCACATCGGTATCGACAAGCTGTCGGCCAAGAAAAGCGCTGGCGTGGTCTTCGGTGTCAGCCTGGCGCTGACGCTGGTGTTCGGTCTCAAACTGTTCGGAGTGCTGTAAATGGCCGCCGCTAAAAACTACGGACCCAAGCGCCTGGTCGTCGGCGCTCACTATGGCGTCATGGATTTCATCATCCAGCGCATCACCGCCGTCATCATGGCCGTGTATACGCTGGTACTGCTCGTCGGCATCCTGACGATGCCTGCCTTCACGTATGAACACTGGGTCAAGCTGTTCAATTTCTACGTGGGCTTCATTCCGGTTGGCCAGATCCTGGCCTCCCTTGCATTCATTGCGTTGGCCTGGCATGCCTGGATTGGCGTGCGCGACATCTGGATGGATTACGTCAAGCCGGTGGGCCTGCGCCTGCTGCTGCAAGTGCTGACGATCCTCTGGTTGATCGGTACGGTCGTTTACTTCGCGCAAATCCTCTGGAGCATTTAAGCCGTGGTCTCTGTCATGAAATCCTTGCCGCGCCGCCAGTTTGATGTGGTGGTCGTTGGCGCCGGTGGAGCCGGCATGCGTTGTTCGCTGCAACTGTCCCAAGCGGGCCTGTCGGTTGCGGTGCTGTCCAAAGTGTTCCCCACGCGTTCGCACACCGTTGCCGCGCAAGGCGGCGTGAGCGCCTCCCTGGGCAACATGAGCGAAGACAACTGGTACTGGCACATGTACGACACCGTCAAGGGGTCGGATTGGCTGGGCGACCAGGACGCCATCGAATTCATGTGCCGTGAAGCGCCGAACGCCGTGTACGAGCTCGAGCACTTCGGCATGCCGTTCGACCGCAACCCCGACGGCACGATCTACCAGCGTCCGTTCGGCGGCCACACCGCCAACTTCGGTGAAAAGCCGGTGCAGCGCGCCTGTGCCGCCGCCGACCGCACCGGCCACGCGCTGCTGCACACCCTCTACCAGCGCAACGTCGCTGCGCGCACCCAGTTCTTCGTCGAATGGATGGCGCTGGACTTGCTGCGCAACGAGGCTGGCGACGTCGTCGGCGTGACCGCCCTGGAAATGGAAACGGGCGAGATCTACATCCTGGAAGCCAAGACCACGGTGCTGGCCACCGGTGGCGCCGGCCGCATCTGGGCCGCTTCCACCAACGCCTTCATCAACACCGGTGACGGCCTGGGCATGGCTGCGCGCGCAGGCATCCCGCTGCAAGACATGGAATTCTGGCAATTCCACCCGACCGGCGTGGCCGGCGCGGGCGTGCTGATTACCGAAGGCGTGCGTGGCGAAGGCGGCATCCTCTTGAACAAGGATGGCGAACGCTTCATGGAGCGCTATGCGCCCACGCTGAAGGATCTGGCTCCGCGTGACTTCGTGTCCCGCTCGATGGACCAGGAAATCAAGGAAGGCCGCGGTTGCGGTCCGGACGGCAGCTACGTCGTCCTGAAGCTGGACCACCTGGGCGCCGACGTCATCAACAAGCGTCTGCCCTCGATCCGCGAAATCGCCATCAAGTTCGGCAACGTCGACCCGATCAAGGAACCGATCCCCGTCGTTCCGACCATCCACTATCAGATGGGCGGCATTCCGGCCAACTACCACGGCCAGGTGCTCTCGCGTGAAAACGGCGAGAACAAGGTCGTCAACGGCCTGTACGCCATCGGCGAATGCGCCGCGGTGTCGGTGCACGGCGCCAACCGCCTGGGCACGAACTCGCTGCTGGACCTGATCGTGTTCGGCCGCGCCACCGGCAACCACATCGTGAATTCGCACCCGGAGCGCCAACGCGCCCACCAGGAGCTGCCGAAGGAAGCCGTCGAGTTCTCGCTGGACCGCGTGAACAAGCTGGAATCGCGCACCTCGGGCGAAAAGACGCAAGACATCGGCAACGCCATCCGCTTCTCGATGCAGCGCCACTGCGGCGTGTTCCGCACGCTGGAACTGCTGAACGAAGGCGTGACGCAGATCGAAGATCTGGCCAAGCAAGCCGACAATATCTACTTCAAGGACAAGTCCAAGGTGTTCAACACCGCGCGCGTCGAAGCGCTGGAACTGGCCAACATGACCGAAGTGGCTCGCGCCACGATCAAGTCGGCCGCTGCCCGCACCGAAAGCCGCGGCGCGCACGCGTTGGACGACCATCCGACCCGCGACGACGAGAACTGGCTGAAGCACACGCTGTGGTACTCCGAAGGCAGCCGCCTGGATTACAAGCCCGTGCAGATGAAGCCTTTGACGGTTGAGTCCTTCCCGCCCAAGGCGCGTACCTTCTAAGTCCGGATAGAGCCCATTATGAGCACCAAGAGAATCGTCAAGTTCGAAATCTACCGCTACGATCCGGACAAGGACGAGCGCCCGTACATGCAGAAGCTGGACGTCGAACTCCAGCCGACCGACAAGATGCTGCTTGATGCGCTGGTGCGCATCAAGAACGATGTCGATGACAGCCTGGCCCTGCGCCGCTCGTGCCGTGAAGGCGTGTGCGGTTCGGACGCCATGAACATCAACGGCAAGAACGGTCTGGCCTGCACGACGAACCTGCGCGAACTGAAGGAACCCATCGTTCTGCGTCCGCTGCCGGGCCTGCCCGTCATCCGCGACCTGATCGTGGACATGACGCACTTCTTCAACCAGTACCACTCGATCCGCCCGTACCTCATCAACGACGCGCCGCCGCCCGAAAAAGAGCGCCTGCAGTCGCCCGAGGCGCGCGAAGAGCTCGACGGCCTGTACGAGTGCATCCTGTGCGCGTGCTGTTCCACTTCCTGCCCGTCGTTCTGGTGGAATCCGGACAAGTTCGTCGGCCCGGCCGGCCTGCTGCAAGCCTACCGCTTCATCGCCGACAGCCGCGACGAAGCCACGGGCGAGCGTCTGGACAACCTGGAAGATCCGTACCGCCTGTTCCGTTGCCACACCATCATGAATTGCGTCGACGTCTGTCCCAAGGGACTGAACCCGACCAAGGCAATCGGCAAGATCAAGGAACTGATGGTCCGCCGCACGGTCTAGTTTCTAGTGTGAAGACTTTTGTATTTATGGTGTAACGATGAGCAGGCTAACTGAACTGGAGCGGGCGCGTCTGCGTTGGCGGGCGCGCCGCGGCCTGCTCGAAAACGACTTGATCATCACCCGGTATCTTGACGCTTACGAGGCCGAACTTACCGATGATGATGTGGCCGCATTGACCCAGCTGTTCGAGATGGGAGACAACGACCTTCTCGACCTGCTGCTGGCCCGCAAGGAACTCGAAGGCGACCTGGATACGCCCAGGCTTCGGGGGATTATTGGCCAGATGCGCGCACTCTGATTAATGTGAGAGGAAATAACATGAACCTGTCTGACAAAAAAGCCACTCTATCCTTCTCGGATGGCAGCGCACCCATTGAGTTCCCTGTCTACAAGGGCACGGTCGGTCCGGATGTGATCGACATCCGCAAGCTGTATGGCCAGACGGGCATGTTTACGTTTGACCCGGGCTTCATGTCCACCGCGGCTTGCGAATCGGCCATCACGTACATCGACGGCGACAAGGGCGAACTGCTGTACCGCGGCTTCCCCATCGAGCAATTGGCCGTCAATTGCGACTTCATGGACATCTGCTACCTGATCCTGAACGGCGAACTGCCGAACGAGGCTCAGAAGGCTGACTTCGACTCGCAAGTGACCCATCACACGATGGTCAACGAGCAACTGCATTTCTTCCTGCGTGGTTTCCGCCGCGACGCCCACCCGATGGCCGTCCTGACGGGCCTGGTCGGCGCGCTGTCCGCGTTCTACCACGACTCCACCGACATCACGAACCCGCAGCATCGCCACATCTCGGCCATCCGCCTGATCGCCAAGATGCCGACGCTGGTTGCGATGGCGTACAAGTACTCGCAAGGCCAACCGTTCATCTATCCGCAGAACGACCTGTCCTACACGGGCAACTTCCTGCGCATGATGTTCGCCACGCCGTGCGAAGACTACAAGGTCAACGAAGTCGTCGAGCGCGCGCTGGACCGCATCTTCATCCTGCACGCCGACCACGAGCAAAACGCGTCGACCTCGACCGTGCGCCTGTGCGGTTCGTCGGGCACCAACCCGTTCGCCGCCATCTCCGCTGGCGTGGCTTGCCTGTGGGGCCCGGCTCACGGCGGCGCCAACGAAGCTTGCCTGCAGATGCTGGAAGAGCTGCAAGCCAACGGCGGCATCGACAAGGTCGGTGAGTTCATGGAAAAGGTCAAGGACAAGAACTCGGGCGTGCGCCTGATGGGCTTTGGCCACCGCGTCTACAAGAACTACGACCCGCGCGCCAAGCTGATGCAGGAAACCTGCAAGGAAGTGCTCTCGGCCCTGGGCCTGGAAAACGACCCGCTGTTCAAGCTGGCCATGGAACTGGAACGCATCGCCCTGTCCGATCCGTACTTCGTGCAGCGCAAGCTGTACCCGAACGTGGACTTCTACTCGGGTATCGTCCAGCGCGCCATCGGCATCCCGACCTCGCTGTTCACGGCCATCTTCGCGCTGGCCCGCACGGTGGGCTGGATCGCCCAGTGGAACGAAATGCTGTCGGATCCCGATTACAAGATCGGCCGTCCGCGCCAGCTTTTCACGGGTTCGGTCACCCGCGACGTGCCCCCGATGGACAAGCGTTAATCCGCTTTTCGCTTCGACAAGAAACCGCCTTCGGGCGGTTTTTTGTTGTCGGGGATATCATCTGGGCCATGATTCCCATCGCGCTCCCCTCCGCCAACTTCTACCTGCTGCTCAACGTTTCCTTTTTTGCGGGCGTCCTGCTTTTCGGATGGCTGCTGGCGCTGGCGTCCAGCGCAGGAATGCGCCGCGCCGTGCGCGTGCACTGGAAGAAGTCCGCCGTGTTGTTCGTGCTGCTGGCGGTGCTCTTCAGCTACTACGCGTGGTTCCAGGCGATCGTATGGCAGGTGGAACACGAGAGCGAACGGCAGGAGGCGGCGCGCAACGTCACGCTGGCGCAGGCAACGACTGTGGGCGGCACCGACATGCCCGCCGGCACGCGGTTGAAGCTGCAGGACGAAGGGCAGCTTGAAACCTATCTGGAGGCCGAGTTTCCTCAACCGGTACCCGTATACGGCATTCAGGCAACGCAGGTGCGGCGCTTCCTTGGCACCGATTACGACGATGACACCTATGCGCTGATCGCCCGTTATCCCCGCACCGTCATCCTGCGCGGTGCGGGAGATCAGGCCGTGCAAGGCTGGCAGTGCGACGCCACGCAGGACATCGAATTCGATTCCGAGCGGGACGGCGCCATGAAGGCGCTGAACCAGTGTCAGCTGGGCCGCGGCAACCGCGTCGGCGATCTGGAAATCGCGCCGGGATCGATCCTGTATGGCTCGGAAGGGACGGTCTACGTCGACGGCTTCAAGGACCCGGACCGCTGGCGCATCGAAGTGAAGGACCCTGTGGCGGTGAAGGCCTTCGGGCTGATGCTGAGCAACCCCAGGATCTACCTGGACGCGGACCGCCGCCTGCTGCGGGTCAGCGATACCGAACTGGCGTGCGGCGTGCAGTGGGGAGACTTCCGCCATGCCGCGGGCACGCAGGTCAAGACGGTGCGGCGTGTGCAAGGCGCTGGCCGCGAACCGTTTCCAGGCGTAATCGTCTTCAGTCCGAGCAACGGGCAGCCGGCCAAGCGCGATGGCCATGACGACGTGTCCAAAGGCATGTCGGTGATGCAGGGCCTGGATGGGTCGTTTGCCGGCATCGTGAAAAACGAGGAAGTCGGCGTGTTCGAGTTCGCGACGTTCGTCGTCGGCGACGAGGAACCGGAAGCGCCGACGCGCGCCCGTTGCCCGGCGCCTGCGGCCACCGGGCCGCGTTAAGAAATTCTTAAAAGTCTCTTCCGACAATGCGGCTTGCCGGTGGCGTTCCGCGCCGGCCCAACCGTCAGGGAGTGATGCCGGATGAGACGTCGGTGAGACGCCTGCACAGCATGGAGCTGTTCGCAGAGGTGGCCAAGGCGCGCAGCTTCAGCCGCGCCGCCATCGTGTTGGGGCTGCCGAAATCGACGCTGTCGCGTCGCGTGGCGGAGCTGGAGCGTTCGGTTGGCCTGAGCCTGCTTAACCGCAGCACCCGCAAGGTGGAGCTGACGGGGGCAGGCGAGGTGTATCTGGAGCGCTGCCTGCGTATCGTGGAAGAGGCGCAAGTCGCGCACGAGGAACTGCAGGCGTTGACCGCCAAGCCGTCCGGCCTGTTGCGCGTCAATATGCCGGCAACATTCGCGACCGACGTGATGGCGGAGATCTTCCTGGGCTTTTCGCGACGCCACCCGGAGGTGGCGTTTCACCTGAACCTGGCCAGCCTGGAACACGCCGACCGCGTTGCCGAGCCCAGCGACCTGACGATCAAGATCGGCGATATGCCGGATTCCACGCGCATCGCCCGATGCCTGGGCTACCTGAATGTTCATCTTTACGCGTCGGAAGACTATCTGGCCGCCCACGGCGCGCCGGCCCATCCCTCGGAACTGGCTGCGCACGATTGCATCGGCTTTCGGGCCGACGCGAATGGCGCCGCCACGCGCTGGCCGCTGGCGCGGGGGCACGAACAGGTCAACGTGATGCCGGGCGGCCGGTTTTCGGTCAACGAAGCCGGCATGGCGCGCCGGCTGGCGATGCTGGGCGCGGGCATCGCCGCGCTGGGCGGCGACCAGACCGAACTCGAGCGTTCGGGCGGCCTTGCGCGGGTCTTGCCGGATTGGAGCCTGGGACCGTTTCCGGTCCATGTCGTGACAGAGTCGCGGCTGTTGCCGGCCCGGGCCAGGGCATTCGTCGATTACCTGATGATGCGCCTGGCCAAGGGCTGGCCGGGACCTGCGTTTACACGCTGATGTGCCGCGCCATCAGGACCGCGAACAAAGGCAGGAAAATGAACAGGTGCGATTCGATCATGACCCAGCGCCGCACCCGCTTGATCTCGGGCAAGGCGGGTACAAAGCCCGGCTGCTGGCGCGACTGCTTTGCCCAGCGCAGCACGGCCAGCGTGGGCGGGATCGAACAGAGCGCGATGATGACGAAAAGCGTGATCTTGGCGTGGAACCAGGGGCTGCTCATATAGAACGCGGCGCCTTTGATCCCCTGCGTCAGCCGCAGCAGGCCGGTGATCAGCACGAGGACGGCGCTGACGCCATACAGGCGGTCATAGATGACCAGCCGCTTGACGCCGGCCGCCGTCAGGTCGGGGCGCAGCAGCACGGCTTCGGCGGTCAGGACCACCACCATTACAAAGATCGCCAGATAGTGGAACCAGGCGTACAGGGCATCGGCCAGCATGTCGTCTCCAGGAAAAGGGGCAAGCTTGGGTTGTACCATCCGCTTGCCAAGGAGGACTACCGTTGCGCCTGCCACCCCTTGATGCCGCGTAAAGAAAAACGGGCGCCCCGCAGGGCGCCCGTTCTGTTACCGCGTGGAGTCGATCAACGGCGCTTGCGGGCGGCCTCGGCAGCTTCCTGCTGCGCATCCACGACGGCGAGCGCCGTCATGTTGACGATGCGGCGCACGGTGGCGCTGGTCGTCAGGATGTGCACGGGGCGCGCGGCGCCCAGCAGGATCGGACCCATCGCGACGCCATTGCTGCCCGTCATCTTCAGCATGTTGTACGTGATGTTGCCGGTGTCCAGGTTCGGCATGACCAGCAGATTGGCGCGACCCTTGAGCGTGCTGTCCGGGTAGGCCAGCACACGGATCTTTTCCGACAGGGCGGCGTCGGCGTGCATTTCGCCGTCCACTTCCAGGTCGGGCGCGCGTTCTTGCACCAGCTTGCTGGCAGCAGCCATCTTGCGGGACGATTCCGTCACGCGGCTGCCGAAGTTCGAGTGCGACAGCAGGGCGATCTTCGGCACCACGCCAAAGCGCAGCATTTCGTCGGCGGCCTGGATGGTGATGTTGGCCACTTCTTCCGACGTCGGGTTTTCGTTGACGTGGGTGTCGGTGACGAACAGCGTCTGGTCAGGCAGCATCAGCACATTCAGGGCGGCGTACGTCTGGCCTTCCTTCTTGCCGATGATTTCATCGATGTACTTCAACTGGTTGTCGTACTTGCTGGCCACGCCGCAGAGCAGGGCGTCGGCGTCGCCGCGACGCAGCAGCATGGCGCCGATCAGCGTGTTGTGCTTGCGGATCATCGCCTTGGCGATGGCCGGCGTCACGCCTTCGCGGCCCTTCAACTGGTAGTACGCGTTCCAGGTTTCGTTGAAGCGGTTGTCGTCTTCCGGATCCACGATCTCGAAGTGCTGGCCGGCGATCAGGCGCAGGCCGGCCTTCTCGATGCGCATTTCGATGACGGCCGGGCGGCCGATCAGGATCGGGAATGCCAGCTTCTCGTCGGCCACGGTCTGCACCGCGCGCAGGACGCGTTCGTCTTCGCCGTCGGCGTAGATGACGCGCTTGGGCGCCTTCTTGGCCTGGGCGAACAGCGGACGCATCAGCTGGCCCGAGTGGTACACGAAGCCCATCAGCTTCTGGCGGTAGGCTTCGATGTCTTCGATCGGGCGGGCAGCCACGCCGGAGTCGGCGGCGGCCTGCGCCACGGCCGGCGCGATCTGGACGATCAGGCGCGGGTCGAACGGCTTCGGGATGATGTAGTCGGGGCCGAACGACAGTTCCTGGCCGGCGTAGGCGCGGGCCACTTCATCGTTCTGCTCGGCTTGCGCCAGTTCGGCAATGGCCTTCACGCAAGCCAGCTTCATTTCTTCCGTGATGCGCGAAGCGCCGGCATCCATGGCGCCGCGGAAGATAAAGGGGAAGCACAGCACGTTGTTGACCTGGTTCGGGTAGTCCGAACGGCCGGTGGCGATGATGCAGTCGGGGCGCGCGGCCTTGGCGACTTCCGGGCGGATTTCCGGTTCCGGGTTGGCCAGCGCCAGGATCAGCGGGCGGTCGGCCATGGTCTTGACCATGTCGCCGGTCAGGACGCCAGCGGTCGAGCAGCCCAGGAACACGTCGGCGCCGTTGACCACGTCGGCCAGCGTGCGCGCGTCGGTCTTCTGCGCGTAGCGCTTCTTGTTGGCTTCCATGTTTTCATCGCGGCCATCCCAGATCACGCCGCGGGAGTCCACCACGTAGATGTTCTCGCGCTTGACGCCCAGGTGGACCAGCAGGTCCAGGCAGGCGATGGCGGCGGCGCCGGCGCCCGAGCAGGCGAGCTTGACCGAGCCGATGTCCTTGTTCACGACCTTCAGGCCGTTCAGGATGGCGGCCGACGAGATGATGGCGGTGCCGTGCTGGTCGTCATGGAAGACGGGGATCTTCATGCGCTCGCGCAGCTTCTTCTCGATGTAGAAGCATTCGGGCGCCTTGATGTCTTCCAGGTTGACGCCGCCCAGCGTGGGTTCCAGCGCCGCGATGATGTCGACCAGCTTGTCGGGGTCGTTCTCGGCCAGTTCGATGTCGAACACGTCGATGCCGGCGAACTTCTTGAACAGGCAGCCCTTGCCTTCCATGACCGGCTTGGCGGCCAGCGGGCCGATGTTGCCCAGACCCAGGACGGCGGTGCCGTTGGTGATCACACCCACCAGGTTGCCGCGCGAGGTGTACTTCGACGCGGCATCATCGCCCTGGTCGAAGATGGCCATGCAAGCGGCGGCCACGCCGGGGGAGTAGGCCAGGGACAAGTCGTCCTGGTTGGCCAACGTCTTGGTCGGGACGACCGAGATTTTGCCGGGGGTGGGATAGGCGTGGTAATCCAACGCCATTTTGGTAAGAGTTTCGTCCATGGGATCGGGGCCTCTGAGGCACTAACTGAAAAAGAAAACGGGATGACAAAAGGCGGGCTCGCGGCCCGCCGGTTTCTTTGCGAAATGCTTAGGGAACACCCGTATTTCACCAGAAAGCGCGGGTGCTTGGTTGTTGCAGTGCAGCGAAGCGGCTACAGATCCCAGGGCGGCGTCTGCCGCGCGCGCGAGTTCAAGGACCGGCGCAGCGTGTCGGCGTCGGCCTGGCGGCCCAGGCTGTCCAGCGCGTACAGCACGATCCAGTCGGCGCTGACTTCGAAGAAGTCGCGCAACTGGGCGCGGGTGTCGCTGCGGCCGAAGCCGTCCGTGCCCAAGGTCCGGTAGGGGGCGGGCACCCAGGCGCGGATCTGTTCAGGGACGGCGCGCACGTAGTCGGTGGCCGCGATGACGGGCGCGTCGCTGGTTCCCAGGCACTGGCGGACCCAGTCCACGCTGCCCCCGGCATCAAGCCCCAGCACCCGGGCGCGCTCGGCCTCGCGGCCGTCGCGGGCCAGCTCGGAAAAGCTGGTGACGCTCCAGACCTCGGCGTCCACGCCATAGCGTTCGCGCAAGCGATCGGCCGCCATTTCGGCTTCGCGCAGCATGGGGCCTGCGCCCAACAGGCGCACCTGGGCTTGTCCGTGCGCCGGACGCAGCCGGTACATCCCGCGCAGGATGCCCTCGCGCACGCCGGCGTCCGCCGGCATGTCGGGCTGCGCCAGGTTTTCGTTCGTGACCGTCAGGTAGAAGAATTCATCGCGCTGCTCGTCCAGCATGCGGCGCATGCCGTATTCGACGAGGACGGCGACTTCGAACGCGTAGGCCGGGTCGTAGGCGCGGCAGTTGGGCACGGCGGCGGCCATGATGTGGCTGGAGCCGTCCTGGTGCTGCAGGCCTTCGCCGCCCAGCGTGGTGCGCCCGGACGTGGCGCCGATCAGGAAGCCGCGCGTGCGCTGGTCGGCGGCGGCCCAGATCAGGTCGCCGATGCGCTGGAAGCCGAACATCGAGTAATAGATATAGAACGGCAGCATCGGCAGGCCGTTGACCGAATAGCTGGTGCCGGCCGCGGTCCAGGACGAGATCGCACCCGCCTCGGTGATGCCTTCCTCCAGGATCTGGCCGTCGCGCGCTTCGCGGTAGTACAGGACCGAGCCGATGTCCTCGGGCTCGTACAGCTGCCCTTGCGCCGAATAGATGCCGATCTGGCGGAACAGGTTGGCCATCCCGAACGTGCGCGCTTCGTCCGCGACGATCGGCACGATGCGCGAGCCCACGGTGGCGTCCTTGAGCAGCGCGGTCAGCATGCGCACGATGGCCATGGTCGACGACATTTCCTTGCCGTCGGCGGCCAGCGCAAAGCGTGCCCAGAGTTCGGCATCGGGCGGGGTCAGGCGCGGGGCCTGCGTGCGGCGGCGGGGAATGTGGCCGCCGAGCGCCGCGCGGCGCGCTTGCAGGTGGCGCAGTTCGGCGCTGTCTTCGGCCGGGCGGTAGAACTTGAGCGCCAGGCAGTCGGCGTCCGAGATCGGCAGCGCGAAGCGGTCGCGGAAGGCCAGCAAGGCCTCGTCGTCCAGCTTCTTCTGCTGGTGCGTCGTCATCTTGCCCTGGCCGGCCGAACCCATGCCAAAGCCTTTCTTGGTCTGCGCCAGGATCACGGTGGGTTGGCCGCGGTGTTGCGCCGCCCGGTGGTAGGCAGCATGGATCTTCACCATGTCGTGGCCGCCACGGTGCAGGCGGTCGATGGCCTCGTCCGTCCAGTCGGCCACCAGTGCGGCCAGCTCCGGGTTCTGGTTGAAGAAGTGGGCGCGGTTGAACGCACCGTCGTTGGCGGCGAAGGTCTGGAACTGGCCGTCCACCGTGTTGGCGAAGGCGCGGGCCAGGGCCCCATTGGTATCCCGGCGCAGCAGGGCGTCCCAGTCGCTGCCCCAGACCAGCTTGATCACGTTCCAGCCCGCGCCCGCATACAGCGTTTCCAGTTCGTCGATGATGCGGCCGTTGCCGCGCACCGGTCCGTCCAGCCGCTGCAGGTTGCAGTTGACGACGAAGACCAGGTTGTCGAGCTTTTCACGCGCCGCCAAGGTCAGCGCGGCGATGGATTCTGGTTCGTCCATTTCGCCGTCGCCGAAGATGCCCCAGACCTTGCGGTCGCCGCCGGGCACGAGCGAGCGGTGTTCCAGATAACGCATGAAGCGCGCCTGGTAGATGGCGTTGATGGGGCCGATGCCCATGGATCCGGTGGGGAACTGCCAGAAGTCCGGCATCAGCCACGGGTGGGGATAGGACGACAGCCCGCGCAGGCCGTTCGCCGTGGCGGTGATTTCCTGGCGAAAGTGCGCCAGGTCGTCTTCGCCGAGGAAGCCTTCGAGGTAGGCGCGGGCATACACGCCGGGCGCTGAATGGGGCTGCATGTAGACCAGGTCGCCGGGGCCGTCGGCCGACTGCGCGCGGAAGAAGTGGTTGAAACCGACCTCGAACAGGTCGGCGGCCGACGCATAGCTGGCGATATGGCCGCCCAGCTCGCCATGCGCCTGGTTGGCGCGTACCACCATGGCCAGCGCGTTCCAGCGGTTGATGCGGGCGATGCGTTCTTCAACGGCCAGGTTGCCGGGGAAGGGCGGCTCCTGGTCGGCGGGAATGGTGTTCAGGTAGGCGGTGCGGGTCTGGCTGTTGGCGCGCAGGCCCAGCGACGCGGCGTGCCCCAGCAGGCTGTCCAGCACGTACCCGGCGCGGCTTGTGCCGCCGGCCTCGACCAGCGACTGCAGGGCGTCACGCCACTCGGCGGTTTCCGAAGGGTCGGCGTCGTGCCGGTCGTCTTGCCCGGCGATAGGGTGGCTGGCGTCGCGCATGGTCGTGATGTCTCCTGTTATCGCTCAATGCTAGACCTGTGTGGCAGGCATGAGTCATCAAATTCCAGGGTCTATGTTCCAGCTTTCAGCATAATCTTTTGCGGGCGTATGTATTGCCGGCAGCATCTGCCGCCAGGCGGCGTTTACGCGTGGTGACCACTGGGTGGACGCCGAAGCGCTAGAATGCGCGGTTTAGCGAAATTCCCATCGGGAGACTTCAATGACACAACCCGTCAGCGTCCCGGCAAACGTCACCCTTCCGGAACTGACGTTCCGCGGCGTCTTGCTCGGCGCCCTGATCACCGTGATCTTCACGGCCTCCAACGTCTTCCTGGGGCTGAAGGTCGGCCTGACGTTCTCGTCCGCCATTCCCGCGGCGGTGATTTCGATGTCGGTGCTGCGCCTGTTCAAGGACGCCAACATCCTTGAAAACAACATGGTGCAGACGCAGGCCTCGGCGGCCGGCACGCTGTCGTCCATCATCTTCATCCTGCCCGCGCTGGTCATGATGGGGCATTGGCAGGGCTTCCCGTTCTGGCAGACGCTGGGCATCTGCGCGGCCGGCGGCATGCTGGGCGTGATGTTCACCATCCCGCTGCGCCACGTGATGGTGGTGCAAAGCGACCTGCCGTACCCCGAAGGCGTGGCGGCGGCCGAGATCCTGCGGGTGGGCAGCGCCGAACGCGCGCAAGACGCCGCCGACGAGTCGTCGGGGAAGTCCGATGCCAAGCCCGCTGCGACCGGCATGGGCGACATCGTGACCGGCGGCGTCGTGGCGGCGGTGGTCAGCTTTGCCGCCAGCGGCCTGCGCGTGCTGGGCGACGGCGTGAGCGGCTGGTTCGCCCTGGGCGGCGCGGTGTTCCGCCTGCCGATGGGCTTTTCGCTGGCGCTCCTGGGCGCGGGTTACCTCATCGGCATCGTCGCGGGCCTGGCCATGCTGACGGGCCTGATCATTTCGTGGGGCATCGCGGTGCCCGTCCTGACGGCCATGGGCGACATGCCCGCCGGGCAGACGCTGGCGCAATACGCCACCGGCCTGTGGTCGTCGCAAGTGCGCTTCATCGGCGCCGGCGTGATCGGCGTGGGCGCGATCTGGACGCTGGCGACCCTGTTCATGCCGATGGCGCGCGGCGTCAAGGCGTCGTTTTCGGCATTGACGAAGGCGGGCGCCGCCCGGGCCGGCCAGGCGCCGCGTACCGAGCGCGACCTGTCGGCCGGGTGGATTTCGGTCGTGACGCTGGTCCTGGTGGCGATTCTGGTGATTACCTTCCAGGTGTTCCTGTCGGGCGCGCCGCTGTCGGCTGGCGCCATCTGGAAACTGGTGGCCTACGCCGTGCTGTTTGCCTTCGTGTTCGGCTTCCTGGTGGCGGCGGCCTGCGGCTACATGGCGGGCCTGGTGGGCTCGTCGACCAGCCCGATCTCGGGCGTGGGCATCGTGGCCATCGTGCTGGTGTCGCTGCTGATGCTGGCCCTGGGCGGGGAATTGCTGGGCGTGCAGAACGGCGTGCAGATGGCGATCGCGCTGTCCATCTTCAGCACGTCGGCGGTGGTGGCCGTGGCGTCGATCTCGAACGACAACCTGCAAGACCTGAAGACCGGTTGGCTGGTGGGTGCCACGCCGTGGCGACAGCAGGTGGCGCTATTGATCGGCTGCGTGGTCGGCGCCGCAGTGATCTCGCCGGTGCTGGAACTGCTGTACAACGCCTACGGCTTCGCGGACGCGATGCCGCGCGAAGGCATGGATCCGGCGCAGGCCCTGTCCGCCCCGCAGGCGACATTGATGCTGGCGATTGCACGTGGCATCTTCACCCACCAGTTGAACTGGACCATGATCCTGATCGGCATGGCCGTGGGCGTGGGCCTGATTGTGGTGGACGAAATACTTAAGCGCACCTGCCGCGTGGCCCGCATTCCGGTCCTGGCGGTGGGCATCGGCATCTATCTGCCGCCGACGGTGGCCGCGCCCATCGTGGCCGGCGCCGTGCTGGCATGGCTGCTGGAGCGCGCGTTGCGCCGCCGCGCTATCGCCGCCGGCAAGCCCTATGAGCAATTCGCGGATGCGCCCAATCGGCGCGGCGTGCTGATTGCGTCTGGCCTGATCGTGGGCGAAAGCCTGGTGGGCGTGCTGATGGCCGCGGTGATCGGCGCCAGCGGTTCGGACGCGCCGTTGGCGCTTACCGGCCCGGGCTTCGCGGAGATCGCCTCCTACCTGGGGCTGGCCGCGTTCGTGCTGGTGGCCGTGTTGTTCTGGCGCCGGGTGATGCGCCTGGCCTAGTGCTGGCCCGGGGCGGCGGGGCGGTCATCGACCGCCTGCCGTCCCCAGGGTGATGCGTGCAGGCGGATCAGGCCGGCTTGAGCAGATCGGACAGCGTGCGCGCAATGACTTTCGTCGCGCGGCGCAGATCTTCCAGCACCACGCGTTCATCATTGCGCTTGGCGTGCGATTCCAGCACCGTGCGCGGGCCGGCGCCGTAGATCACGCCAGGAATGCCGGCTTCGGCATACAGGCGCACGTCGGTGTACAGCGGGGTGCCCATGGCAGGGATGGGTTCGCCGAAGAGGGCTTCCCCGTGCTTCTGAATGGCGCTGACCAGCGGTTCATTGCCGGGCAGGGGGCGCATCGAGTTGGCCAGCAACAGGCGCTTGATCTCGACCGTGATGCCCGGCGACGAGGCCGCGGCTTCCTGGATGATCCGGCGGATGTCTGCTTCGACTTCGGCGGCGTTTTCTTCCGGGATCATGCGGCGGTCCAGCTTGAAGCTGACCTTGCCGGGCACCACGTTGGTGTTGGTGCCGCCTTCGATGCGTCCGACATTCAGATAGGGGTGCGTGATGCCTGGCACGTCTGAAGTCACTTGCTGGTACCGCGCGTTCTGCGCATACAACGCGTTCAAGATCTTGACCGCGCCTTGCAGCGCGTCCACGCCGCTGGTCGGAATGGCGGCATGCGCCATCTTGCCCTGCACGGTCACTTCCATTTGTAGGCAGCCGTTGTGCGCCGTCACGACTTCGTAGCTGAAGCCCGCGGCGATCAGCAGGTCGGGCTTGGTCAGGCCCTGGGCCAGCAGCCAGCCCGGCCCAAGCAGCCCGCCGAACTCTTCGTCATACGTGAAGTGCAGCTCGACCGCGCCATGGCTCGGCTTGGCCACGGCTTCCAGCGCGCGCACCGCGAACGTGAAACTGGCGAAGTCGCTCTTGCTGACGGCCGATGCGCGGCCGTAGAGGCTGCCGTCTTCGATTTCGCCGCCATAGGGGTCGTGCTGCCAGCCGTCGCCCGGGGGCACCACGTCGCCATGGGCATTGAGCGCGATGCGGCGGCCAGGGCCGTACTCGCGCCGCACGATCAGGTTGGTGATGGATTCCAGGCCGTAGTCCTGTACCGCGTCCGCCGGTACCGGATGCGCTTCGGCGTCAAAGCCAAAGTCTTGCAGCAGTTCGGCGGTGCGCGCCGCGTGCGGCGCATTGTTGCCGGGCGGCGTGTCGGTGGGGACGCGCACGAGCGACTGCAGGAAGCGGACTTCCTCGTCAAAGTGGGCATCAACCCAGGCATCCAGGCGATCGTAGTCGGTCATTTTGCAGGTGAGGAGTCGTTGGCAAGGTCGTCCAGCAGGCGTTGCATGGCAAACGCGGCAAGCTGGATGTCGTCGCTAGTGGTGGATTCACGGGGGTTGTGGCTGATGCCGGCGTTCTGGCCGCGCACAAACAGCATGGCTTGCGGCATGACCTCGTGCAGCTTCATCGCGTCGTGGCCCGCGCCGCTTGGCATGCGGTAGAGGGGGACGCCCAGCGCGTCGACCGCGCGTTCCCAGCGCAGTTGCCACGCGGGGTCGCTGGGGGCGGCGGCGGCGCGCATTGTTTCTTCCAGGGTGTAGCGCAAGCCGCGCCGCTGGCAGATGGCGGCCAGCTCAGCCAGCACGTCGTTGACGAGCGCATCGCGTTGCGGGTCGCTGGGGGCGCGCAAGTCCAGGCTGAAGCGGCATTCGCCCGGTACGACGTTGATCGAACCGTTCGGCACTTCAAGCATCCCGATCGTGCCGACGGAGTCGCCGTCCTGGGCTGCGCGCCGTTCGACGTACAGCGCCAGTTCGGCTGTGGCCGTGGCGGCGTCGCGGCGCCGGTCCATCGGCGTGGTGCCGGCATGGCAGGCCATGCCGAATATCTGCACCATGTAGCGCACGCTGCCGTTGATGGACGTGACGATGCCCAGCGGCAAGCCCATTTCGAACAGCACCGGCCCTTGTTCGATATGCACTTCGATAAAGCCCAGATAGCGGGAGGCATCGCGGCGCAACGTCGGAATGTCGTCGATGCGCAGGCCGGCGTGCTGCATGGCCTCGCGCATGGTGATGCCTTGGGCGTCTTTCTGGTCCAGCCATTCGGGCTTGAAATCGCCGATCAGCGCGCCCGAACCCAGGAAGGTGGCGCGGTAACGCTGGCCTTCCTCTTCGGCAAAGCCAATTACCTCCAGGTGGTAGGGCAGGCGCCTGCCCTGGCGGTGCAATTCGCGCACGCACGCCATTGGCACGAAGATGCCCAGCCGGCCGTCGTATTTGCCGCCATTGCGCACAGTGTCGAAATGGCTGCCCGTCATCAGCGTGGGGGCGTCGGCACGGTCCGCGTGGTAGCGGCCGACCACGTTGCCGACCGCGTCGATGTCAACCTCGTCGAAGCCGCAATCGCGCATCCATTGCGAGATGCGCTGGGCGCAGGCGCGATGGGCGTCGGTCAGGTACGTGACGGTGAGCTGGCCTTTTTCGGCGTAGCCGGGATCGCTGTGCTGGCTGAGCGCTTCGTGCCAGTCCCAGATGTCGTTGCCTGTCGAGAGATCGATGCCGAAGTCGCCGCCCAACCGGATTTCGGCCATGCGGTGAATGCTGCGCAGCGCTTCCTGGTGTTCGACGTCCGCCGGGTTGTCCAGGCGGCGCACCAGTTCGTCGATGATCTGCTGGGGAGTGAGCGGGACGCCGCGCGGGTCGCGCCCGGCCAGGACGAACGGAAAACCGAAGCGGTCGTTGTAATGCGCGCGCAGCTGCTGAAGGCGCGTCAGCGCGTCGGGAGTGAAATCGGTCACGTCCGACAGTTCCGGCTGGGCGCGGATCAGCGCAAGCCGGGTGTCGGCATCCGCGCTGTCGACGACGTGGCGCAGCTGGTGCTGCAATTGCGCCAGCGACCGGAAGGGGCGCGCCCGCAAGGCCTGGCGGGCGATCCATGGCGACTGCGCATACAGGCCGTCGAGCATGGCCGCAGCATCGTCGTGCGTGGCGGCGTTAAGTTGTTCCAGGGTTGAAACCATGGTCATTACCCTTAGCAATTCGGAAGATAGGGATGCGTGGCCTTCCAGTGGCGAGCGATGTCCAGCCGGCGGCACACCCATACACGGTCATGGCTGGCGATGTGATCCAGGAAACGTTGCAGCGCGGTGATGCGGCCCGGACGCCCCAGCAGGCGGCAGTGCATGCCGATGCTGAGCATCTTGGGCGAGTCCTCGCCTTCGGCGTAGAGCACGTCGAAGCTGTCTTTCAGGTATTGGAAGAACGGATCGGCGTGCGAATAGCCTTGCGGCAAGGCGAAACGCATGTCGTTGCAGTCCAGCGTGTAAGGCACGATCAGTTGCGGCACGACGCTGCCGTCGGTTTTTTGCACCTGCATCCAGAAGGGCAGGTCGTCGCCGTAGTAGTCGCTGTCGTACTCGAAGCCGCCGTCGTCGGCCACCAGGCGGCGGGTGCGCGGGCTGTCGCGCCCCGTGTACCAGCCCAGGGGGCGGATGCCGGTAAGGCGGGTGATGGCGTCCATGCCCAGGCGCATGTGTTCGCGCTCGGTGGATTCGTCCACGTTCTGGTAGTGCACCCACCGCCAGCCGTGGCATGCGATCTCGTGGCCGAGTTCGACGAATGCCGCGGTCAGCTCGGGGTGGCGCTGCAACGCCATGCCGACGCCAAAGACCGTCAGCGGCAGCTGCCGCTTTTCGAATTCCCGCAGGATGCGCCAGACGCCCGCGCGTGATCCGTATTCATAAATGCCTTCCATGCTGAGGTGGCGATCGGGGTAGCTGGCGGGATTGAACATTTCGGACAGGAACTGTTCAGACCCGGCGTCGCCGTGCAGCACGCTGTTCTCGCCGCCTTCTTCGTAATTCAGCACGAACTGCACGGCGATGCGGGCGCGGCCGGGCCATTGGGCGTGCGGCGGATTCCGGCCGTAGCCGATCAGGTCGCGGGGATAGGCAAGCGTGGAGTCGTAGGTATGCATGAAGGAGGCGGGCAGAGGGCCGGATTCGACAAGCGGGCGCCGCAGGGCGGTCGCGTCATGTTCGGCTAAACAATAGCGGGAAAGCAAGCCTCTGTATACAATTTATGTACATCACTGAGGAAAACGCTAATGCCGGCGCACGTCCCCATGCACGCCGGCATCGTTTAACGCAGATCGCCCGCGGGCCAGCCCATGGCCCCGAAGCCGGCCTCAGCCGTTGCGGTAGAGAAAGCTGTAGGCGTTGATCGCCGGCACCCCTCCCAGGTGCGCATACAGGACCTTCGATCCCGCCGGGATTTCGCCGCGGCGGATGATGTCCATCATCCCCTGCATGGATTTTCCTTCGTAGACCGGGTCGGTCATCATGCCTTCCAGCCGCGCGCAGGTGCGGATGGCGTCGTTGGTTTCGGCGGAAGGCAGGCCATAGGCCGGATACGCGTAACGCGTGTCCAGCACCACGTCGCTGTCGGCGATGCCTGTCTCCAACCCCACCAGGTCCGCCGTGCGCTGTGCGATGCGCAGGATCTGCGCACGCGTCTGCTCAGGCGTGCCAGAAGCGTCGATGCCGATGACGCGGTCGGCGCGCCCGTCGGCGGCAAAGCCCACCACCATGCCGGCCTGGGTGCTGCCGGTGACGGCGCACACGACGATGTAGTCGAACTTGAACCCCAGGTCGGCTTCCTGGCGCCGCACCTCTTCGGCAAAGCCCACGTACCCCAGGCCGCCCAGTTCATGGTCGGAGGCGCCGGCAGGGATGGCGTAGGGCTTGCCGCCGCGCTTTCTCACGTCTTCCAGCGCTTCTTCCCAGCTGCGCCGGAAGCCGATGTCGAAGCCCTGGTCCACCAGCCGCACGTCGGCGCCCATCAGGCGGCTCATCATGATGTTGCCGACGCGGTCATAGACCGCGTCCGAATAGTCCACCCAGTTTTCCTGGACCAGCACGCAGGCCAGCCCCAGCTTGGCGGCGACGGCTGCCACCATGCGGGTGTGGTTGGACTGGATGCCGCCGATCGTCACCAGCGTGTCGCAGCCTTGCTCCAGCGCCTGCGGGATCAGGTATTCCAGCTTGCGCAGCTTGTTGCCGCCGAAGGCCAGGCCGCTGTTGCAGTCTTCGCGCTTGGCGTAGATGTCGACCTTGCCGCCCAGGTGGGCGGACAGCCGATCGAGCTTTTCAATGGGGGTGTCGCCGAAGGTCAGGCGGTGGCGGGGAAATCGTTGCAGATCCATGCGGGCTCCTGGGAAAAGTCCGGGCCGGGCGGGTGGCGCGGATGGAGAAATCATAGGAATCGTCGGGATTTGCGGTCAATTGCGTTATTTATCGATTTTCCGTGTTTAAAGTTATTAATAACCGTTGTTAGAAATCCAATATTTCGAATATAAAAACAACAACGAAATTAAATTTTCAGGGACATATCAAATGAACGTCGCCTCGGGCCTGGACCGCATCGACCGCCACATCCTGCGCGTGCTGCAGGACGACGCGCAGATCACGAACCTCGACCTGAGCGCGCGCGTGCACCTGAGTCCCGCCGCCTGCCTGCGCCGCGTGGAAAAGCTCAAGGCCGAAGGCGTGATCAAGAAGACGGTCGCGCTGCTGGAACCGGCTGAGGTCGACATGGCCACCCTGGTCATCGTGGGCGTGGTGCTGGACCGTTCCACGCCTGAGTCCTTCACCGATTTCGAGGAAGCCGCGCGCGGCATCAGCGGCTGCCTGGAGTGCCATCTGGTGGCGGGTGAATTCGACTACTTCCTGATGTTGCGCATACGTGATCTGGAACGCTTCAACAAGCTGCATGCGGGCGAGATCATCAAGTTGCCCGGCGTACGCCAGATCCGCACCTTTTTCGTGTTGAAAGAGATCCTGTCCACGACCTCGCTGCCGGTATGACGCGGCTATTGCGCAACACTCTGGTTTGGAGTGCCTGAAAATGACGCGCTGCGGCATTTTCGATTGACGGAATTTGATGGCGTGTAGACGGCTGGATTGCAGGCGTTCGACGGACATTCCAAAGCCGCATGCAGGCATTCCGATTCGGCTTTTGCGTCACAGAAACGCAAGAAGACGCCCATAAACTCAAAGGGTTATACTTTCAACCATACGGCTATCAAGGCTTGTACGCGCCTTCTGCCCCTGCGATCCGCTTAACGGGAAGCCCGTGCTGCGGAAGGTTTTCCTGCATCGTGTCGAGTGAAGCACTCGTAAAGGTGAAGCGATATGTCTTCGGAAATAGAATCTCTATCCACGTCTTATCTCTTTGGGGGTAACGCCCCTTATGTTGAGGAGCTTTACGAAGCCTACCTCGACAATCCCGGTTCGGTACCTGATAACTGGCGCGAGTATTTCGACCAGCTGCAGCATGCTCCCGCAACCGACGGCCAGGAATCCACTCGCGACCAGGCCCACGCTCCCATCGTCGAATCGTTTGCCCAGCGCGCCAAGGCCAATGCCTTCGTGCAACGCTCGGCCGAACCCGACCTGAGCGTCGCCAGCAAGCAGGTTTCGGTGCAGTCGCTGATTGCCGCCTACCGCTCGCTGGGTTCGCGCTGGGCCGACCTGGATCCGCTCAAGCGCCAGGAACGTCCCCCGATCCCGGAACTCGATCCCGCCTTCTACGGCCTGACCGAAGCCGATCTGGACCAGACCTACTCGGCCACCAACACCTACTTCACGACCGCCAGCACGATGACGCTGCGCGACATCCTGAAGGCGCTGCGCGACACGTATTGCCGCAGCATCGGTGCTGAATTCACGCACATCTCCGACCCCGCTGCCAAGCGCTGGATCCAGGAACGCCTGGAAACCACCCTGGGCGCGCCCGCCTACT
Organism: Achromobacter sp. 18P8.1.1; assembly: GCF_057799415.1. Taxonomy (NCBI): domain Bacteria; kingdom Pseudomonadati; phylum Pseudomonadota; class Betaproteobacteria; order Burkholderiales; family Alcaligenaceae; genus Achromobacter; species Achromobacter sp. 18P8.1.1. The sequence goes on from NZ_JBYOKH010000032.1 coordinate 29,360, forward strand.
CGGTCGAAGAAAAGCGCCACATCCTGCAGCAGCTGACCGAGTCCGAAGGGCTCGAGCGCTTCCTGCACACCAAGTACGTCGGCCAGAAGCGCTTCTCGCTGGAAGGCGGCGAAAGCTTCATCGCCTCGATGGACGAAGTGGTGAACCACGCCGGTGAAAACGGCGTCCAGGAAATCGTGGTCGGCATGGCCCACCGCGGCCGCCTGAACCTGCTCGTGAACATCATGGGCAAGATGCCTGGCGACCTGTTCGCCGAGTTCGAAGGCAAGCACGCCGAAGGCCTGACCGACGGCGACGTGAAGTACCACAACGGCTTCTCCAGCGACCTGTCCACCCGTGGCGGCCCGGTCCACCTGTCGTTGGCCTTCAACCCGTCCCACCTGGAAATCGTCAACCCCGTGGTCGAAGGCAGCGTGCGCGCTCGCCAGGAACGCCGCGGCGACGCCGAAGGCAAGCAAGTGCTGCCGGTGCTGGTGCACGGCGACGCGGCTTTCGCCGGCCAGGGCGTGGTCATGGAAACGCTGAACCTGGCGCAGACCCGCGGCTACGGCACGGGCGGCACGCTGCACATCGTCATCAACAACCAGATCGGCTTCACGACGTCCGACCCGCGCGACTCGCGTTCGACGCTGTATTGCACCGACGTGGTCAAGATGATCGAAGCCCCGGTGTTCCACGTCAACGGCGACGATCCCGAAGCCGTGGTGTTCGTCACCAAGCTGGCGCTGGACTACCGTCTGCAATTCCGTCACGACATCGTCGTGGACATCGTTTGCTTCCGCAAGCTGGGCCACAACGAGCAAGACACCCCGTCGCTGACGCAGCCCCTGATGTACAAGCGCATCGGCCATCACCCCGGCACGCGCAAGCTGTACGCTGACAAGCTGACCACGCAAGGCGTGCTGGCTGAAGGCGAAGCCGATCAACTGGTGAAGGATTACCGCCAGCTGATGGAAGATGGCCAGCGCACCATCGAACCGGTGCTGACCGACTACAAGAGCAAGTACGCGATCGACTGGTCGCCGTTCCTGGGCGCCAAGTGGACCGACCAGGCCGACACGGCCGTGCCGCTGGCTGAACTCAAGCGCATCGGCGAACGCATCACGACGGTTCCGGAAGGCTTCACGGTGCACCCGCTGGTCGCCAAGCTGCTGAACGACCGCCGCACGATGGCCAAGGGCGAAATGAACCTGGACTGGGGCATGGGCGAACACCTCGCCTTCGCGACCCTGGTGTCCTCGGGCTACGCCATCCGCATCACCGGCCAGGACTCGGGCCGCGGCACGTTCACGCACCGCCACGCCGTGCTGCACGACCAGAACCGCGAACGCTGGAACGACGGCACCTACATTCCGCTGCAGAACGTGTCGGAAGGCCAGGCGCCGTTCACCGTCATCGACTCCGTGCTGTCCGAAGAGGCGGTGCTGGGCTTTGAATACGGCTACTCCAGCGCTGAACCGAACACGCTGACCATCTGGGAAGGCCAGTTTGGCGACTTCGTCAACGGCGCCCAGGTCGTGATCGACCAGTTCATCAGCTCCGGCGAAGCCAAGTGGGGCCGCCAGTCGGGCCTGACGCTGATGCTGCCGCACGGCTACGAAGGCCAGGGCCCCGAGCACTCCTCGGGCCGCATCGAGCGCTTCCTGCAGCTGTGCGCCGACAACAACATGCAAGTGGTCCAGCCGACCTCTGCCTCGCAGATCTTCCACGTTCTGCGCCGCCAGATGATCCGCCCGTTCCGCAAGCCGCTGGTGCTGTTCACGCCGAAGTCGCTGCTGCGCAACAAGGATGCAGGCTCCCCGCTGACCGATCTGGCCGGTGGCAGCTTCCACCCGGTGATCGGCGAAGTGGACGACACGATCGACGCCAGCAAGGTCAAGCGCGTGCTGGCTTGCTCGGGCAAGGTGTACTACGACCTGGTCAACGCCCGCCGCGAGCGTGGCGCCGACAACGTCGCGATCGTCCGTGTCGAGCAGCTGTACCCGTTTGCACACAAGTCGTTCGAAACGGAACTGCGCAAGTACCCGAAGGCAACCGAAGTGATCTGGGTTCAGGACGAACCGCAGAACCAAGGCGCCTGGTTCTACGTTCAGCATCACGTGTACGAGAACATGGTCGAAGGCCAAAAGCTGGGCTACGCTGGTCGTGCCGCGTCGGCATCGCCGGCCGTGGGCTACCTGGCCAAGCACCAGGAGCAGCAGAAGGCCCTGGTCGAAACGGCTTTCGCGCCCAAGTTCAAGGTCATGTTGACGAAGTAATCCTGACTTGATGCACGCGCCGCGGGCGGCAAGCGTTCAGGAACCCAGTTTCGAACCTTGCCGCGCCGCGTGACCAGAACACAACTTTACGGAACAAACAAAATGGCTATTACCGACGTCGTCGTCCCCCAACTTTCCGAATCCGTCTCCGAAGCGACCCTGCTGACCTGGAAGAAGCAGCCGGGCGCTGCCGTTGAAGCGGACGAAATCCTGATCGAAGTCGAAACCGACAAGGTCGTGCTGGAAGTGCCGGCTCCCGCCTCGGGCGTGCTGGCCGAAATCGTCAAGGGCGATGGCAGCACCGTGACCTCGGGCGAAGTGCTGGCCCGCATCGACACCGCTGGCAAGGCCGCCGCCGCCGCGACCGCTCCGGCTGCCGCCGCCCCGGCCGCTGCCCAAGCCGCTGCTGCTCCGGCCGCCACTGCCCCGGCTTCGACCGCCGCCGCTGGCGTGGCATCGCCCGCCGCTTCCAAGATCCTGGCCGAGAAGGGCGTTGATGCCGCTTCCGTGGCTGGCACCGGCCGTGATGGCCGCGTGACCAAGGGCGACGCCCTGGCCGCCAGCGCTCCCGCCGCCAAGGCCGCGCCGGCCAAGGCCCCGGCTGCTCCCGCCCCGACCACGCTGTCGCTGGACGGCCGTCCGGAACAGCGCGTGCCGATGAGCCGCCTGCGCGCCCGCATCGCCGAGCGCCTGCTGCAATCGCAGCAAGAAAACGCGATCCTGACCACGTTCAACGAAGTGAACATGCAAGCGGTCATCGATCTGCGCAGCAAGTACAAGGACAAGTTCGAAAAGGAACACGGCATCAAGCTGGGTTTCATGTCGTTCTTCGTCAAGGCCGCTGTGGCCGCGCTGAAGAAGTACCCGCTGATCAACGCGTCGATCGACGGCAAGGACATCATCTATCACGGCTACTTCGACATCGGTATCGCTGTCGGCAGCCCGCGTGGCCTGGTGGTGCCGATCCTGCGCAACGCCGACCAGCTGTCCATTGCTGAAATCGAAAAGACCATCGCTGACTTCGGCCGCCGCGCCGCTGACGGCAAGCTGGGCATTGAAGAAATGACCGGCGGCACGTTCTCGATCTCCAACGGTGGCGTGTTCGGTTCGATGCTGTCGACCCCGATCATCAACCCGCCGCAATCGGCCATCCTGGGCGTGCACGCCACCAAGGATCGCGCCGTTGTCGAAAACGGCCAGATCGTCATCCGCCCGATGAACTACCTGGCGCTGTCCTACGACCACCGCATCATCGACGGCCGCGAAGCCGTGCTGGGCCTGGTCGCCATGAAGGACGCCCTGGAAGATCCGCAGCGTCTGTTGCTGGACCTGTAATCTCGACGCTCCGCGCGTGGCGCCGCACCCGGCCTTCGGGCCTGCGGCGCCCCGGCCGGCTCTCAGCCGGCCTCCGGCAACACCGCGTCGGGCGGGGCGTGTTCCACCCCTCATCTCACCCGCGAGAACACTATGTCCAAACAATTTGACGTCGTCGTGATCGGCGCAGGCCCTGGCGGCTACATCGCCGCCATCCGTGCAGCGCAACTCGGCATGTCGGTCGCTTGCATCGACGCCTGGCAGAACGGCCAAGGCGGCCCGGCTCCTGGCGGCACGTGCACCAACGTCGGTTGCATCCCGTCCAAGGCGCTGCTGCAATCGTCCGAGCACTTCGAACAAGCCAACCACCACTTCGCCGAGCACGGCATCGAAGTCAAGGGCGTCAGCCTGAAGCTCGACACGCTGATCGGCCGCAAGAACACGGTGGTCAAGCAGAACAACGACGGCATCCTGTACCTGTTCAAGAAGAACAAGGTCACGTTCTTCCACGGCAAGGGCGCGTTCAGCGGCCAAGTGGAAGGCGGCTGGGCCATCAAGGTCACCGGCACCACGGAAGAAGACCTGGTTGCCAAGCACGTGGTCGTGGCCACGGGCTCGTCGGCGCGTGAACTGCCCGGCCTGCCGTTCGACGAAAAGGTCGTGCTGTCCAACGACGGCGCGCTGAACATCGGCGCCGTGCCGAAGACGCTGGGCGTGATCGGCGCTGGCGTGATCGGCCTGGAAATGGGCAGCGTGTGGCGCCGCCTGGGTTCCGAAGTCACCATCCTGGAAGCGATGCCGGAATTCCTGGCTGCCGCTGACGGTCAGGTGGCCAAGGAAGCCCTGAAGGCTTTCACCAAGCAAGGCCTGAACATCCAGATGGGTGTAAAGATCGGCGAGATCAAGGCCACCGCCAAGTCGGTGACCGTGCCCTACGTCGACGCCAAGGGCGCCGAGCAGAAGCTGGTGGTGGACAAGCTGATCGTCTCGATCGGCCGCGTGCCCTACACCGGCGGCCTGAACGCCGACGCCGTGGGCTTGAAGCTGGATGAACGCGGCTTCGTGGCCGTGGACGCCGACTGCAAGACCAACCTGCCGAACGTGTGGGCAGTGGGTGACGTCGTGCGCGGCCCGATGCTGGCGCACAAGGCCGAAGAAGAAGGCGTGGCGGTTGCCGAGCGCATCTCCGGCCAACATGGCCACGTCAACTTCGACACCGTGCCGTGGGTCATCTACACGTCGCCGGAAATCGCCTGGGTGGGTAAGACCGAACAGCAACTCAAGGCCGAAGGCCGCGAGTACAAGGCCGGCAGCTTCCCGTTCCTGGCCAACGGCCGCGCCCGCGCGCTGGGCGACACGACCGGCTTTGCCAAGGTCATCGCCGACGCCAAGACCGATGAAGTCCTCGGCGTCCACATCGTGGGCCCGATGGCCTCGGAACTGATCTCGGAAGCCGTGACCATCATGGAATTCCGCGGCGCCGCCGAAGACATCGCCCGCATCTGCCACGCGCACCCGACCTTGTCGGAAGCCGTGAAGGAAGCCGCTCTGGCCGTGGACAAGCGCGCGCTGAACTTCTAAGCGACGCTTGACCTGAGCAAGACAGGGGGCGGGTTCCAGGACCCGCCCTTTTTTTATCGCCGGGCCGACCCAAGAGAAGAGCGCCCCTTTGGGGCAGCAAGCATGCCAGGCATGCGCAGCGTGGGGGCCAAGTCAAGGTTATCCGATCCACATGAACGTCCGCGAATACTACGAACAGGCATTGGCCGAGCGAGGCTACGAGCCCGATGCCGCCCAGAAGCTGGCGATCGACCGCTTGCAGCGCTACTACGACGAATGGCTCAAGTTCAAGTCGATGCGCTCGAACGCGCTGAAGAAGCTGCTGAACCGGCCTGACGTGCCGCGCGGCGTGTACCTGTGGGGCGGAGTGGGGCGGGGAAAGAGCTTCCTGATGGACGCGTTCTATGCCACCGTGCCGGTCGTGCGCAAGACGCGACTGCACTTCCACGAGTTCATGCGCGGCGTCCACCGCGAGCTGGAAGAAGTCAAAGGCATGCAGGATCCGCTGGACGAAGTGGCCAAGCGGGTCGCCAAGCGCTACCGCCTGATCTGCTTCGACGAATTCCACGTGTCGGATGTGGCCGACGCGATGATCTTGCACCGCCTGTTGCTCAAGCTGTTCGAGTACGGCACGTCGTTCGTGATGACGTCCAACTACGAGCCGTCCACGCTGTACACGGACGGCCTGCACCGCGACCGCGTGTTGCCCGCCATCGCGTTGATCCAGTCGCGCATGGATGTGATGAACGTGGACGCCGGTATCGACTACCGCCGCCGCTCGCTGGAGCAGGTGCAGTGCTATCACACGCCGCTGGACGAACACGCGCAAGCCGCATTGCAGAAGGCGTTCGACAGCCTGGCGGATACCCCGCCGCAGGAACCCCTGCTGCACATCGAGCATCGCGAGATCCGCGCGCTGGCGCTGGCGGGTTCGGTCGTGTGGTTCGATTTCGCGACCCTCTGTGGCGGCCCCCGTTCGCAGAACGACTACCTGGAGCTGGCGAACCGGTTCCATGCCGTGATCCTGTCCGGCGTGCCCAAGATGGGGCCGCGCCAGGCGTCCGAGGCGCGCCGCTTCACGTGGCTGATCGACGTGTTCTATGACCACCGGGTCAAGCTCATCATGTCGGCCGAATGCGAGCCCGAAGCCATCTACACGGAAGGCGCGCTGGCCAACGAGTTCCACCGCACGGTGTCGCGCATCCTTGAAATGCAGTCGCGCGAATACCTGGAATCGGAACGCCGACTGACCGTGACGTTGTAGTTATGCCGCATCCGGCCCCTGTTGCAGGGGCCGGACGGACATAGGATTGGTAACGCAAGTCATTATCAATTAAGATTTTGAGACTTCTGGTCCCGCACCGCCGTCTCAATCGTGTCCTCCCCCTATCTCCCCGCATCGATCCCGTGCGCCGACACTGCCATCGCGCCCGTCGATGGCTTGTATCGCGACCACCGCTCCTGGCTGTTCGGGTGGCTGCGCCGCAAGCTGGGATGCGAGCACCGCGCCGAGGACTTGGCGCAGGATGTTTTCGTACGGGTGATCCAGGGACGCAAGGCGGTGCGCGTGAACGAAGCCCGCGCCTTGCTGACCACGATCGCCAAGGGGCTGGTGGTGGACCACCAGCGCCATGCCGCGCTGGAGTACGCCTACCTGGCCTATCTGTCCACGGTGCCCGAAGCCTATGCGCCGTCTCCCGAGACACAGGCCGAGCAACTGCAATCGTTGATGCAGCTGGACCGCTTGCTGGATGGCCTGCCCCCCAAGGCGCGATCGGCCTTCCTGCTGTCGCAGCTGGATGGCCTGACCTATCCCGAAATCGCCCAGCGCCTGGGCGTGTCCTTGAGTTCCGTTCAACAGTACATGGTGCGCGCGATGTCCGCGTGCTACGTGGCGTTCTATGAGTGACGCCGCGCGCGGCATGCCGCCGGACCCGGTCGTGCGCCAGGCCATCGCCTGGTGGGCCAAGCTGCAATCCGGCCTGGCCGACGCGCACGACCGGGAATCCTGTCACGCCTGGCTGGAAGCGGACGCCGCGCACCGGCAGGCCTGGGACCGATTGCAGGCCATCGGCCGCGATGCGCGCCGGGTGCCGCCGGCGTTGGCCCATGCCGCCTTGAATGCGCCTCGGTCGCCCGGACGCCGCACCGCCTTGCGCGGCCTGCTGGCGTTCACCGGGCTGGCGGCCACGGGTTGGGCCGGTTACCGGCACACGCCCTGGCAGCGTCTGGCGGCCGACCTGAGCACAAGCGTGGGAGAGCGCCGCACCGTGGCGTTGGCCGAGGGCTTGAACATCACCCTGAACAGTGACAGCGCGGTGCGCCTGCATCTGACCGCACAGGCGCGCGGCATCGACCTGCTTCGCGGCGAGATGCTGGTGCACACCGTAGCGCGCCCGGGTATCGGCGCGTTGCGCGTAGACACCGGCTACGGCGAACTCCACGCGGAACAGGCCCGGTTCGACCTGCGTCGCACCGACGAAGGTTCGCGCCTGGGCGTATACGAAGGCAGCGTCGCCTTGCTGCGCGATGGCGTATGGACGCATGCGTCCGCCGGCGAACGCCTGGCCTTTGCGGACGGCGGCCAGATCGGCCGCCACGCGTCCGACCCGGATCGTCTGGCCTGGGTGGACGGCCTGGTGGTGGCCAAGGACTGGCGCCTGGATGACTTCGCCGAGTACCTGGCGCGCCAGCGCGTGGGCGTGATCCGCGTGGATCCGGCCGTGGCGGACCTGAGGTTGTCCGGCGTCTTCCCGCTGGACGACGCCGAACGCGCGTTAAAGGCGTTGGAGCCTGCGCTGCCCATCACCGTGACGCGGCACACGCAATATTGGCTGCAAGTCGGGCCGCGTCAGATCTGACCGTTACAACTTTTTTGCCCGACGCATTGCAGGTTTTTGATCCCCATACGGAAAGGCACAGATAGACCACCGTACAGGGAGAGTTTTGTGTCTGCTTCAACTCATGCGCGCCTGCGCGCCACGCTGACCACCGGCCGCATGGCCGTGTTGGCCGCTACTTGCGCGGGCGCGCTTGCCGCCGGCATGCCCGCCGCCTGGGCGCAATCCGCACCGGCTGCCGCCGCCAGTGCGTCGCGCACGTATCAAATTCCCGCCGGTCAGTTGGCCGATGCGCTCACGCAGTTCGCGCGCAGCGCCGGCGTGATCCTGTCGTTCGACCCCGCGCTGGTGCGCGGCCAGCGCTCGGACGGGCTGAATGGCGCGTATTCGGTGGGCGCGGGCTTTGCCCGGCTCCTGTCGGGCAGCGGCCTGCAGGCGCGCGCGCAATCGGGCAACACCTGGACGCTGGTGCCGGCGCCGGTGTCGTCGTCGGGCGACACCCACGTGCTGGCGCCGGTGACGGTGTCCGGCATGTCGGACAGCGCCCTGGCGCCCACGGTGGGCTATGTCGCCCGCGCCAGCGTCAGCGCGACCAAGACGGATACGCCGCTGATCGAGACCCCGCAGTCGGTGTCCGTCGTGACGCGCGATCAGATCACGGAGCAGGGCGCGCAGACCTTGAACCAGGTGCTGCGCTACACGGCGGGCGTGGCGACCGAATCGCGCGGTGCGACTGCCACGCGCCTGGACCAGTTCACCGTGCGTGGCTTCTCGGCCTCGACCTACCTGGACGGCCTGCGGGTATTCGGTGGACGCGACGCCTTGCCGCAAGTGGACGCCTATCGCCTGGAGCGCGTGGACGTGCTGAAGGGGCCGGCATCGGTCATGTATGGCCAGGGCGGCCCGGGCGGCGTGGTGAACCAGGTCAGCAAGCGCCCGCTGGAAGAGACGCTGCGCGAAGTGGAAGTGCAGGTCGGCAACTATGACTACCGCCGCGCCAACTTCGATTTCGGCGGCCCTGTGGACGAGGAAGGCAAATACCTCTATCGCTTGGTGGGCTCCGGCTATATGTCTGACGGCCAGGTGAAGGACACCAAGGAACGCCGCTACTTCGTGGCACCGGCCTTCACGTGGAAGCCCAACGGCGATACCTCGTTGACCGTGCTGACAAATTTCCAGCGCGATCCTGACATGGGCTCGTACGGCAGCGTGTCGTCGATGCGCACGCTGCTGTCCGCGCCCGACGGCATCCGCCTGCCGTCGGACTATTACGACGGCGACGCCAACTTCGAAAAGAGCGACCGCAAGAGCTACTCGCTGGGCTACGTGCTGGACCACCGCTTCAACGACACGTTCAAGGCGACGCAAAGCCTGCGCTGGACGCGTTCCGAGGCGAAGTACCGCAGCATCTACGGTGCGTCCAATCCGAACTTCGGCTATCTGGACCCGGACTACCTCTATCAGCAACGCGCCTCGATCGCGACCGACGTGGATGTGGGCGCGTTGACCATCGACAACAACCTGCAGGCGCGCTTCAACACCGGCGCCTTCGGCCACACGGTGCTGCTGGGCTTCGATTACCAGCACGTCAAGACCGACACGCTGTCCGGCTTCGGCAGCGCGCCGCCGCTGTACGTGCTGAACCCGGATAACCACCAGAACATTCCGGTGCCGGCCTTCTCGACCGACGCGACGTCCCGCCAGTATCAGACGGGCCTGTATTTCCAGGACCAGATCAAGATCGACCGCCTCTCCGTGCTGCTGGGCGGACGCTATGACTGGTCGCGCACGGTGGGCGAGACCACCACCATCGCGACCGGCCGGGTCGCGCCGTCCGCGCTGAACGCCGAGGCGTTCACGGGCCGTCTGGGCGTGATCTACAACTTCGACAATGGCGTGGCGCCGTACTTCAGCTATTCGGAGTCGTTCGAGCCGCAATCGGGAACGGGCTGGCAGAACGTGCCCTTCAAGCCGATCGAAGGCAACCAGTACGAGGTGGGCATCAAGTACCAGCCGCCGGGCAGCGCCACGATGCTGTCGTTTGCAGCGTTCGATATCCGCCGCGAGAACATGACGACGACCGATCCGGATCCGACGCACATCTGCGGCACGGCGGGCGGCCGATGCTCGATCCAGGCGGGCGAACTGCGCACGCAGGGGATCGAGCTGGAGGCCAAGACCGAGCCGTTGCGCGGCCTGACGCTGGTGGCGGCGTATTCGTTGATGGACAACGAATACTCCAAGGCCAACCCCAGCCTGACCGGATTGAACCTGAAGGGCAAGACGCCGGTGGGCGTGCCGTCGCAACAGGCGTCCGCATGGGCGCGCTACCAGTTGCAGGACGGTCCGCTTGCAGGCATGGGGGTGGGCGGCGGCGTGCGCTACATCGGGTCTTCTTACGTGAACGACACCAACACCATGAAGGTGCCGTCCGTCACGTTGTTCGACCTCATGCTGGACTATGACCTGGGCCGCGTCTCGCCGACGTTGAAGGGCATGCAGGTGGCGCTGAACGTGCAGAACCTGTTCGACAAGGAATACATCGCCTCGTGCTCGGGGGACTCCTGGTGCTGGTACGGCTATCAACGTTCCATCAAGGCCAGCTTGCGGTATCGCTGGTAAGCGGGGCAAGGGTAGCGGTCCGCAAGGGCCGTTTTCCCTTGCGGTCGAGGCCCAAGGCATCGATCCCCAATTATTTGGCGTCTTCGGTAGTGAGAATGGTTATAATTCAGACCCACCTGACAGGCATAGGCCGCGGGGCTTGCCTGCTTGGGTCATCGGACCAGTCTTCGGACTAAAGGAAAAAACCAAAATGAAATTCGCTAGGACTTTGGCCGCGATTGCCCTGTTGGGCAGCGCGGGCGCCGCGCAGGCGCACTTTGTTTGGCTGGAACGCAGCGCCGAGGGTCCGGCCAAGGCGTACTTTGGTGAATGGGCCGACGATCTGCGTGAAAAGCGCGATGGCTTGCTGGGCAAGGTCCTGGTGGCGCCGGTTGTGACGGGCGCAGATGGCAAGGCGCTGAAAGCGTCGGCCGAAGGCGCCGATTTCGTGGAGTTCGGCGCGACGGGCAAGGGCGACGTCCGCCTGGCGGCACCCATCCAGTTCAAGGAAACGCTGGTCAAGTACAACGCGAAGGCGGGCCGTGCGGACACGCAAGGCAAGCTGGACCTGGAACTGGTGCCGACGGCCGCCGACGCCAACACGTTCGTCCTGCAATTCCAGGGCAAGCCGCTCGCCAAGACCGAAGTTACCGTGTTCGGTCCGCCCAAGTGGGAAAAGCGTTTCCACAGCGACGAGAACGGCCGCATTGAAATCACGACGCCGTGGCCCGGCCAGTATGTGCTGGAAGCCGCGCACGTCGAAGAGAAGGCGGGCGAGGCCGATGGCAAGTCCTACGCCAAGATCCGCTACGTATCCACCCTGACCTTCAACGTGTCCAAGTGAAAGCTCCCGCAGCCGGCGCAGGCATGATGCGCTACCGAATGGCCGTATTTTCCAGGATGGCTGCTGCCATCCTGGGCGGCTATGTCCTTGCCTCGGCGGCTGCGGCGTGCCTGGCCGTCTGGCTGCCCATGGGGCGGGCGGACGCCGTCACCGCGGCGCAGATGTTGTCCTTCGTGTTCTACGCCTGTGGCGTGATCTGGGTATTTGCCACGCGCAACGCCTGGCGCGCCTGGATGGGGATCTTGCTGCCGGCCGCCGTGCTGGGCGGCCTGTTCCTGGCGGGGCGCATGATGGGGGTGGCATGAAGGCAGGCAAAGCCCGCGCGCATGGTGAAGAAGGCCTGCGCCAGTCCATGTCGTGGCTGCACACCTGGGCCGGCCTGATCTTCGGCTGGGTGCTGTTCGCGATGTTCCTGACGGGGTCGCTGGCATTCTTCCGCCCCGAGATCACGCGTTGGATGCAGCCCGAGATCGACGTCAGGCCCGTGCCTGCCGTGCAGGCCGTGGAGATGGGGCAGCGCTACCTGAGCGAACATGCGCCCGATGCCAAGCGCTGGTTCATCACGCCGCCGTCGAACCGCGAGCCGCTGATCCTGATGCTGTATCAGGTGGCCAAGCCCAAGCCGGGCGAACGCGGGTTCGTGCGCGTGAAGCTGGACCCTGCGACGGGGCAGGCCGTGACGGGCCGCGAGACGCGCGGCGGCGAATTCTTCTACCGCTTCCACTTCGAACTGGAAACCGCATTCCCCTGGGGGCGCTGGCTGGCGAGTATTGCCGGCATGTTCATGCTGGTGGCGATCATCAGCGGCATCATCACGCACAAGAAGATATTCACGGATTTCTTTACCTTCCGTCCCAAGAAGGGCGGTCAGCGCGCCTGGATGGATGGGCACAACGTGTTGTCGGTGCTGGGGCTTCCGTTCCACCTGATGATCACATTCAGCGGGCTGGTGCTGTTCATGTTCATGTTGATACCCGCGGGTATCCATGCCGTGTACGAAAACCCCCGCCAGTATTCGGACGACGTCTTCAAATCCTTCAAGGTCACACCGCCGCTGAACCAGCCGGGGATGCTGATCGCGATTGCGCCGCTGGTGGAACAGGCCCAGCAGCATTGGCAAGGCCGCGTCGGCCGCGTCACCGTCAACAACCCGGGCGACGCCGGGGCGACCGTCACGCTGACGCGGGATGCTGCCGATGGCGTGTCGTATGGCCGGCTGGCGCCCTATATGCGCTTTAACGGCGTGACGGGAGAATTCCAGGAAGGCGAGGACGAGCTGAGCGCCACGGTGAAGACTGCCGGCGTCATCACGGGCCTGCATCTGGGACTGTTCGCCGAACCGCTGCTGCGCTGGTTCTATTTCCTCGTGAGCCTGGCGGGCACCGGCATGGTGGGCACGGGTCTCGTTCTGTGGATTGCCAAGCGCCGGCAGAAGGCGCGGCCCGATGACGCCCGCGAAGCCTTTTCCTTGCGCCTGGTGGACGGTCTGAACGCCGGCACCATCGCGGGCGTCGTGTTCGGCGTGGGGGCCTTTTTCCTGGCCAATCGCTTGCTGCCGGCCGACCTGCCTGGTCGCCAGGATTGGGAAGTGCGGGCCTTCTTCTGCGCCTGGGCAGTGTCGCTGGTCTACGCGTTCCTGTTCCAGCGCCGCAAATGGCAGGATCTGCTGGCGGTGGCCGCCGCGTCGCTGGCCTTGGTGCCGGTCGTCAATGCGTTCACCACGTCGCGCCATCTGGGCGTGTCCCTACCGCAAGGCGATTGGGTCATGGCCGGGTTCGACCTGACCTGCCTGGCCAGCGCGTTGCTGTTCGGCTGGATGGCGATGAAGGCTGCACGGGTCCGCAAGGCGCCGGCGAAGGTCCCTGCGAAGGCGGCGGCCACGCCCCGCGCCAGCCAGCCCGCAGCCAAGACGGTTTCCCCTCAAGTCGCAGATCCCGAGGCGCCGCGCGCCTCGAACCCCGTCGTCTATGAACCGCGAGGTGACACGCCATGACGCTTGCCGCTTTCTGCCTGGCCTACGCAGGGTTTTCCGCCCTGTGCCTGGGCATGGACCGCCATTACGAAGACCTGTTCGACCGCGCCATGCCGCGGCGCCACCGGGTGCCGTTACGGGCATTCGGCTGGATCGCGCTGGCACTGTCCTTGTGCGCCTCGGCGGCGGTCTGGGGATGGAGCTACGGCACGGTCGAATGGATCGGCATCCTCAGCATCGCCGGCCTGCTGCTGATCTGGTTCCTGACGTTCCGTCCGCGCGCCGCGCTGACCGCGGGCGGGCTCTGCGCGCTGGCGGCGCCGCTGCTGGCCGTCCTGTAGCCCGGCGAATTCGCGTGGGCGGGGCGGCAGCCCCGGCGGCGGCGTGCGCCGGCACGTTACACTGCTTGTTTCCCCTAGCAAACGCCTCTTCGCCTCTATGAATACCCGCGTCCTTACCGGCATTACCACCACTGGAACCCCCCACCTCGGCAACTACGCGGGCGCGATCCGTCCCGCGGTCCAGGCCAGTACGCAGCCCGGCGTGGACGCATTCTTCTTCCTGGCGGATTACCACGCGCTGATCAAGTGCGACGATCCGGCCCGCGTCGCCCGTTCCCGCCTGGAAATCGCGGCAACCTGGCTGGCCGTGGGGCTGGACCACGAACGCGTGACGTTCTACCGCCAGTCCGATATCCCCGAGATCCCCGAACTCAGCTGGTTGCTGACCTGCGTCACGGCCAAGGGCCTGATGAACCGCGCGCACGCCTACAAGGCGTCGGTGGACCAGAACGTGGCCAAGGGTGTGGAGCCCGACGACGGCGTGACGATGGGGCTGTTCTCGTACCCGGTCCTGATGGCGGCCGACATCCTGATGTTCAACGCGAACAAGGTGCCGGTGGGCCGCGACCAGATCCAGCATCTGGAAATGGCGCGCGATATCGCCCAGCGCTTCAATCACCTGTACGGCCGCGACTACTTCGCGCTGCCTGAAGTGACGATCGAGGAAGACGTGGCGACCTTGCCGGGCCTGGATGGCCGCAAGATGTCCAAGAGCTACAACAACACGATCCCGCTGTTCGAAGGCGGCGCCAGCGCGCTGCGCGCATCGGTGATGCGCATCGTGACCGATTCGCGGGCGCCGGGCGAAGCCAAGGACGCCGAAAGCTCGCACCTGTACACGCTGTACCGCGCGTTTGCGACGCAGGCTGAATCGGCGACGTTCCGCAAGCAGCTGGAAGAGGGGATGGGCTGGGGCGATGCCAAGCAAGCCCTGTACGAACACCTGGAAGCGCTGCTGGCGCCGATGCGCGAGAAGTATTTCGACCTGATCGCCAACCCGGGCCGCATTGAAGACATCCTGCAAGCCGGCGCTGCCCGTGCCCGCAAGCTGGCCGTGCCCATGATGCAGGAACTGCGCGAAGCCGTCGGCTTGCGCAACCTGAACGCGGGCGCCGCAGCCGGCAAGGCGCAGGGCAAGAAGGAAAAGGGCAAGGGCGCGCGCTTCGTCAGCTTCCGCGACGAAGACGGCGGTTTCCGTTTCCGCCTGCTGGCGGCCGATGGCGAAGAGTTGCTGCTCTCGCAGCGCTTTGCTGATCCGAAGGAGGCCGGGGCCTTGATGCGCCGCCTGCAATCGGAACCCGCGGATAGCGTGCTGCAGGCCAGCGCCGAGGGCTACGCGGCGATGATCGACGGCGTGGCGGTGGCCACGGCACCGGCGGGCGCGCAGGCCGAGTCCGACGCGCAATTGGCGCGCGCGCGCGACGCCTTGGCGTCGCTGTCGCAGGAATAATAGGCAAGCCGGCGGCGCGTTGCCCCGTCGGCGATCATGACGTTGTCGTGGGGGTGCGGTAACCGGCGTGCGTCAGGCCAGCCGGGCGCTTGCCACGATGCGGCCGTCGCGCACCTGGAAGCGCTGCGCGCTGCCTTGACCGGCGATTTCCAGCATGTCGCCTTCCGAATAGCCCGTGACGTTCGGGCAGTCCAGCCATTCCGGGTTGATGAACGGAAAGTACTTCAGCGTGCCGCTGCCTTGGCTGGCGAAGTCGAAGGTGGTGTTGGCGACCACTTCAGGATCCCACTGGCTGGCGTCGAAGACCAGCGCGCAGCCCGTGCCGATGCGGTAGACGATGCTGGCGCCCATGCTGGCGAATCCGAGTGCGCCTACATGCAGTTGCGCGCCGTTGCGCAGTTCGATGATGCGGGTGCCCAGACGTTCCAGCGTGATGTGCTTGAAGGTCACTTCCGCGCCGTCGACGATCAGATGCGCGTATTGGCCCAGCGTGACTTCGTTGTAAGCGCCGCTGTGGCTGGCTTCTTTTTCGGTAATGGTTGCCGCTTCATTGGCGGCAAGCGTAATGGTATTGCGCATGACGGATGGCTCTCCGGGGGCTCTCGGGGTAGGGCGCTGTTGTTGTTGTGCTGCGTGCCTGATAGACGGTTCGCGCCGCGGTTCGCCTGATCATGGAATCTGTGTCTGCCGAGTTCCCCTACGCCACCGGCTTTTATTATTTGGACACAATTAGATATTTTCCCTTATTTTTCTGCGTTGAGGATTGAGGGAGCGCAAGGAAACGACCTGTTTAAGGGAAAGTCCTAAGCCAAGAAAAAAGCCCGGCGCAGTGTGCGCCGGGCTTTTTCATGGGCGATCCCGAAAGATCAGCGCTTGAGCTTGGCGAACGCGTCCGCCATGGCGCTGTTCGTCGCACCGCCGCCGCCCGTGTTGCCGCGTCCGCCGTCACCCTGGGGGCGACGGGGGCGGTCGCCGCCCTTGGGCGCATCGCCGCTGCGGCGCGCGGGCGCTGCGGTGTCGTTCAGGCGCATGGTCAGGGCCACGCGCTTGCGCGCCGCGTCCACTTCCAGCACCTTCACGCTGACCGTCTGGCCCACGCGCACCACGTCGCGAGGATCCTTCACGAACTTCTCGGCCAGTGCCGAGATGTGGACGAGGCCATCCTGGTGCACACCGATGTCGACAAACGCGCCGAAGTTGGCCACGTTGGTCACGACGCCTTCCAGCACCATGCCCGGGTACAGGTCGTTCAGCGTTTCAACGCCTTCCTTGAACTGCGCGGTCTTGAATTCCGGACGCGGGTCGCGCCCCGGCTTTTCCAGTTCGGCGAAGATGTCGCGCACGGTCGGCAGGCCGAAGCGCTCGTCGGTGAAGTCCGACGGCGACACGCCCTTCAAGGCGTCGCGCTGACCGATGATCTGCTTCACCTCGGCCTTGATCTTGGCCACGATGCGCTCGACGACGGGATAGGCTTCGGGGTGGACTGACGAGGCGTCCAGCGGATTGTCGCCGTTGGGAATGCGCAGGAAGCCCGCGGCCTGCTCGAACGCCTTGTCGCCAAAGCGCGGCACCTTGCGCAGGAGGTCGCGGGTGGGGAATGCGCCGTTCTCATCGCGCCAGGCCACGATGTTCTTGGCCAGCAGCGAGTTCAGGCCCGATACGCGGGCCAGCAGGGCGGCCGAGGCCGTATTCACGTCCACGCCGACGGCGTTCACGCAATCCTCGACCACGGCGTCCAGCGAACGCGCCAGCTCGCGCTGGTTGACGTCATGCTGGTACTGCCCCACGCCGATCGCCTTGGGATCGATCTTGACCAGTTCGGCCAACGGATCCTGCAGGCGGCGCGCGATGGATACGGCGCCGCGCAGGGTCACGTCCAGATCGGGGAATTCCAGCGCCGCGGTTTCCGAGGCGGAATAGACGGATGCACCGGCCTCGGAGACCACCACGCGGGTGACTTTCAGGTCGGGGAAGCGTTCCATCATGTCGCCCACCAGCTTTTCGCTTTCGCGCGAAGCGGTGCCGTTGCCGATGGCGATCAGGTCCACTTTGTGGCGCGCAACCAGCGCGGCCAGCGTGTTGATCGTGCCCTCGCGGTCGCGGCGCGGTTCGAACGGGTAGACGGTGGTGGTGTCGACGACCTTGCCGGTCTGGTCGATCACGGCGATCTTGCAGCCCGTGCGGATGCCGGGGTCCAGGCCCAGCACGGCCTTGGGGCCGGCAGGCGCTGCCAGCAGCAGGTCCTTCAGGTTGGCGGCGAACACGCGGATGGCTTCGGCTTCGCCGCTTTCGCGCAGGCGGCCGATCAGCTCGCTTTCAAACGCCGTCAGCAGCTTCACGCGCCACGTCCAGCGGCACACTTCGCCCAACCAGCGGGCGCGCGGCGTGGCGTCCAGCGCGAACAGGCCGTTGCCCAGCTTCAGGAAGCTGGCGATGCGCGCCACGCACGGGTGCGGCAGTTGCGCTTCCAGTTCGGCTTCCAGCCCCAGGCGCAGTTCCAGCACGCCTTGCTGGCGTCCGCGCAGCAGGGCCAGGATGCGGTGGGAAGGCAGCGTGCGCAGCGGCTCGTTGAAATCGAACCAGTCGCGGAAGTTCGCGCCTTCGGTTTCCTTGCCCTCGACCATCTTGGAATAGATCAGGCCGGTGGACCACAGGTGCTCGCGCATGTCGGCCAGCAGGTCCGCGTTTTCAGCGTAGCGTTCGGCCAGGATGTCGCGCGCGCCGTCCAGCGCGGCCTTGGCGTCGTTGATGGACGCCTCGGGGTTCAGATACTGCGCGGCCAGCGCGGCGGGATCGCAGGCCGGATCGGCCAGGATGGCGTCCGCCAGCGGCTCCAGGCCCGCTTCGCGGGCGATCTGGGCGCGGGTGCGGCGCTTGGGCTTGTACGGCGCGTACAAGTCTTCCAGGCGCTGCTTGGTATCGGCCGTTGCGATTTCCTGCTGCAGCTCGGGCGTGAGCTTGCCCTGCTGCGAGATGGATTCAAGGATGGAGCCGCGGCGTTCTTCGAGTTCGCGCAGATAACCCAGGCGAACTTCCAGGTTGCGCAGCACGGTATCGTCCAGGCCGCCAGTGGCTTCCTTGCGATAGCGCGAGATGAAGGGCACGGTGGCGCCGTCATCCAGCAGTTCCACCGCCGAAGCGATCTGGGAGGCGCGCGCGCCGAGCTCGGTAGCGAGCTGCGCGACGATGCGGGCGTTGTCGACGCCGGCGGCGACGTTCGTGATAGCGGAAGTTTCAGACATCTCTATACGACGACAAAAAGGAAAAACAAGGGGCGGATTGTGCCATAAGCCACTGTTACAGAACGTGCCAGAGTGGACCGATCCGTCCCTGGGCAAGCCGAAGGCGGGCCTTGCAACGGGTATCATTTAGTCCTTTCCCACATCAGTGTCTGGCGCCCGAACCGTAACCGGTACCGGTTCACCATAGACTCCGACCGACACTAGGCTGCCGTAATGCTGGACCTGGATATTTCCGAATTTTTTGATGAGGACGGGCCTCTGGCCACGGCCATGCCGGGCTACAAGCCACGCCCTTCGCAGGTGGAGCTGTCGCAGGCCATCGGCGACGCCATCCAGGACCGCGCCACGCTCGTGGCCGAGGCGGGCACCGGCATCGGCAAGACCTGGGCCTATCTTGTACCCGCCTTCATCCAGGGCGGCAAGGTGCTGATTTCCACCGGCACCCGCACGCTGCAAGATCAGTTGTTTGCGCGTGACCTGCCGCGCGTGCGCGCCGCGCTCGCCGCGCCGGTGACGGCCGCGCTGCTCAAGGGCCGCGGCAACTATGTCTGCCACTATCACCTGGAACGCCTGCAGGGCGACGAGCGCGCGCTGAAGTCGCGTACCGAGATCCAGCAACTGCGCCAGATCCAGGTCTTCGCGGGCATCACCAAGACGGGCGACCGCAGCGATCTTGCGCAGGTGCCCGAAGACGCCGACATCTGGCAGCGCGTGACCTCCACGCGCGAGAACTGCCTGGGCCAGGAGTGCCCGCGCATCCGCGACTGTTTCGTGGTGAAGGCGCGCCGCCAGGCCCAGGAGGCCGACGTGGTGGTGGTCAACCACGCGCTGTTCATGGCCGACCTGGTGCTGCGCGAAGAGGGCGTGACCGACCTGCTGCCCGAAGCCGACACCGTCATCTTCGACGAAGCGCATCAGCTGCCCGACACCGCCACGCGGTTCCTGGGCAGCAGCGTGTCCACGCACCAGCTGATGGATTTCGGCCGCGCGCTGGAAGTGGCCGGCCTGGCGTATGCGCGAGAGGCCGCCAAATGGAGCGACGTCAGCCGCCACCTTGAAACCGCGGCGCGCGAGCTGCGGCTGACCTGTGCGCCGCTGGACCGAATGCCGGGCCGCAAGGCCACGTTCGACGCGATCCCCAACCCCGAGGAATTCGACGAGGCGCTGGCCGCCTTGCGCGAGGCCGTCGACACGGCCACCAAGGCCTTGGGCGTCGTGGCTGAAAAGCATCCCGACCTGATGGCCGCTGCACGCAGCGGCGCCGAAATTTCGGTGCGGCTCAAGCGCTGGGCCACGCCGGGGCGCGCTGATGCCGGCTTTGCCGACGAAGGCTGGGGCCGCGACGACCAGTCACCCGAACCCGCCGCCGCCGACCTGGGCGATGGTCCGTCCACGCCCGCCGCCATTCTGGAAGGCGTGGCCGCGGCCACCGAGCAATGGACGGGCCCTGCCGTGCGCTGGGTCGAGCACGGCCAGCATCACGTGCGCCTGCATTCGGCCCCGCTGTCGGTGGCGCAGGCGTTCTCCAAATACCGCAAGCCGGGCCAGGCCTGGATCATGACCTCGGCCACGCTGTCGGTGAACGGCGAGTTCACGCACTTCACCAGCCAGCTGGGTCTGTCGAGCGCCCGTACGGGCAAGTGGGAATCGCCGTTCAACTATCCCGAACAGGCGCTGCTCTTCGTGCCGCGCGGTATGCCCGAACCGCAATCGCCGCAGTTCCTGGACCGTTTCGTCGAAACGCTGATGCCCTTGCTCGAGGCCAGCCCCGGCGGCACGCTGGTGCTGTGCACGACGCTGCGCGCGGTCGATAAGGTCGCAACTTTGCTGGCCGACGCCTTTGACGACGCGGGGCACGACTGGCCGTTGCTGAAACAGGGCGAGGGCACGCGCCGCGATTTGCTGGACCGCTTCTGCAAGCTCAAGCATCCGGTGCTGGTGGGCAGCGCGAGCTTCTGGGAAGGCATCGACCTGCCCGGCGATGTGCTGACCCTGGTTGCCATCGACAAGCTGCCGTTCGCGCCGCCCGACGACCCCGTCATCGAAGCGCGCTTGCGGGCCTGTCGGGCCCAGGGCGGCAATCCCTTCTCGGAGTACCAGTTGCCCGAAGCCGCGATCTCGCTCAAGCAGGGCGCGGGCCGCCTGATCCGTACGGAGTCCGACTGGGGCGTGCTGATGGTGGGCGACGCCCGCTTGGTCGAAAAGCCCTACGGCAAGCGCCTGTGGCGCGGCCTGCCGCCTTTCGCGCGGACGCGCGAACTGGAAGAGGTGCTGGCGTTCTACCGCCGCAAACAGGAAGGCGAAGGCGGCGACGCCTAGCGCCAGGCGCGCGCGCCGGCCCTGCCGCTTGCGGCAGCCAAAAAGAAAGCCCCTCTTTCGAGGGGCTTCGCTTTTCCCATGCGGGGAGAATCCGCAGATCAATCAGTCAAACGGGTTCCACCAGCTGCGATCGGCCTTCAGGCCCTTGGTCTTGAAATCGCTGTTGGGGAAGTTCTTGTCGTAGACGCGTTGGGCGTCGTTCTTCAGTTCCGTCATGCCCAGCTTGTCGTAGGACTCGACCATCAGGTAGAGCGCCTCTTCGGTGGCGGGGGCGCCTTCGAAGTCGGTGATGACGGTTTGCGCGCGGTTGGCGGCCGCCACGTAGGCGCCGCGCTCGTAGTAGTAGCGGGCGACGTGGACTTCGTTCATGGCGATGGTGTTGACCAGCCATGCGACGCGCTTTTCGGCATCCACCGTGTACTTGCTGTCCGGGTAGCGCTTGATGAGTTCATTGAACGCGTCGTAGGACGCGCGCAGGCCCTTGGGATCGCGCTCGGCGGGATCCTGGCCGGTGATGTTGCTCATGAAGGCGCTGGCAGGCGTGAAGTTGATCAGGCCCTTCAGGTACAGCGCGTAGTCGGTGCCGGGATGGTTGGGATACAGCTGCTGGAAGCGGTCGATGGCGGCCAGGGCCTGTTCGTTCTCGCCGTCCTTCCAGTTGACGTAGGCCAGCTCAAGCAGCGCTTGCTGGGCGTAGACGCCGAAGGGGTAGCGGCTTTCGATGGCGGTCAGACGTTCGCGTGCTTCCTTCCAGCCTCCGGAGGACATTTCGGCCTTGGCGTCGGCGTAGAGCTGTTCGGCGCTCCAGTTGGTGGTCTTGTCGTACTTGCTGTTTGTCGAGCCGCAACCGGCGATGACAATGACGGCCAATAGCGCGATAACCACGCGCAAAACCGGCCCGCTTCGGGATGCGGGGTTCGAGGGAGCTGCGGGGTGGTGAATCACGAGAATCGTATCCTTGGTGTTAGCATGGCAGGCTGATTATATGATTTGTCTCCATGTCTGATACAGCCGCCGGCACAGATCTCGTTTCCGACGATGAACTTCTGGGCCTTTCCGACGAAAACGCCGACGAAAACCCCAATGAAAACCGGGGTGAACCGCAACTTGTAACGGTACCTTCCACGACGAAGGCCGACCGGCTGGACAAGGTGCTGGCCGGGTTGTTGCCCGACCATTCCCGCAGTCGCCTGCAAGGCTGGATCGAAGCCGGCAATGTGCACGTCAACGGCGCGCCCGGCAAGGTCCGTCAGACGGTCGGCCCCGGCGACGAGCTGCAGGTGTGGGCCCAACCGGCGCCCGATGCGCGTGCCTTCACGCCCGAGCCCGTTGAATTTGTCGTTGTGGACGAAAGCCCCGAGTGGATCGTGGTGAACAAGCCCGCGGGGCTCGTCACCCATCCCGGGGCGGGCAACTGGAGCGGCACGCTGCTCAATGGCCTGCTCTACCGCTACCCCGAATTGGCGTCCGTGGCGCGTGCCGGCATCGTTCACAGGCTGGACAAGGACACCTCCGGACTGATGGTGGTGGCCCGCAATGAGCGCGCCCAGACGCATCTGGTGCGCCAATTGCAGGCGCGCAGCATGGGACGCGAATACGTGGCGCTGGCGCATGGCTGGATCGCGAACGGCGGCCGTGTCGAACGCGCCATCGGCCGCGATTCCCGCGTGCCGATCCGCATGAGCGTCGAGCGCCCCGTGGCGCCCAAACCCGCCATTACCAATTACGCGCCGGCGCGCCGCGGCCAGGTGGACCCTGGCGGCCGCGTCACCGAAGTGGTGTGCCGCCTGGAAACCGGCCGCACCCACCAGATCCGCGTGCACCTGGCCAGCCTGGGTCATCCCCTGCTGGCCGATACGATCTACGGCGGCAAGAACATCGCGGGCGCGCAGCGCCAGATGCTGCACGCCCGCGCCCTGCATTTTGACGACCCGGGTGGCCGCGGCGAAGTCCAATTCGCCGCCGCCGTGCCCGAGGACATGACCCTGGTCCAGGAAAGCATTGCATGGAACGCGTGATCGCCAGCCTGCCTGTCGTGACCGGCCCTGAATGGGCCGGCGTGAATTATTTCTGCACGACCCGCGCAGGCGGCGTGGGCGTGGCGCCGCACGACACCCTGAACTTGGGGCGCCGCGCGGGCGACGATCCGGACACGGTGGCCGAGAACCGGCGCCGCGTGCGCGCGGCCGTGCCAGCCGACCCGCTGTGGTTGCGTCAGGTGCACGGCAGCGAGGTCGTGGACGCCGATGCGCAGGACGTGCCGGACGAACCCGCAGTGGACGCCAGCGTCACGGCGCAACCGGGCCGCGTGCTGGCCGTCATGGTGGCGGACTGCCTGCCAGTGGTCATTGCCGATGCCGACGGGCAGGTGCTGGGCGCGGCACATGCCGGATGGCGCGGCCTGTCGGGCGGCGTCCTGGAACATACGTTGGCGGCCATGCGCGCCAAGGCACCCGCGGCTACCCGCTGGCGTGCCTGGGTCGGCCCCGGCATCGGCCCGCAGGTGTTCGAGGTGGGGCAGGACGTGCTTGACGCCTTCACGCAAGACGATCCCGCCACCGCGCGCTACTTCACGCCGCGCGCCGGTCTATCGGGAAAGTGGTTGGCCGACCTCGCCGGATTGGCGGATTTCCGCCTGCGCCGCGCCGGGGTACAAGAGGTGGCCTTGTCCGGGATGTGCACCGTATCCGAATCGGAACGCTTCTTCTCGTACCGGCGCGACGGCGAAACCGGACGCATGGCGCTGCTGGCCTGGCTCGACCCGGTTTGATCTTGCGCAAGGCCGGCCGCCTGGCTTGAGATCTACCCTGGCGGTCTCCTTGTATACCCGCATTGACAGTCCTGGACCCGGAATGCAACATCAATCGAGCAGTCTCGATAACAAGGTGTCGAAGTGAACGCCAATCTCTCCGCCGCAGGGCCCATACCGGTGAGCGTGGCACCGGAAATCCTGGCCGATATTCAGGCCGAGTTCTCGCGCGAGTGGCAGCGCCTTTGTGACGACGCCCGCCGCGGTGCGCTTGCGCCTCTGGCCGACCGCCGCTTCGCCGGCGACGCCTGGGCCTCCAACGGTTCGCATCTGCTGCTGGCGCATACCTATCTGCTGTCGGCCCGCGCCATGCAACGCATGGTCGATGCGGCCCAGGTCAGCGAACCCATGCGCGAGCGCCTGCGTTTTTCCATCATGCAATGGGTCGACGCGCTGTCTCCGTCGAACTTCCTGGCGCTGAATCCGGACGCCCAGCAATCCATCGTGGAAAGCGCGGGCCGCGCCTTGAACGAAGGGCTGGCCAACCTGTTGGGCGACGTCAAGAAAGGCCGCATCACCCAAACCGACGAATCGCAGTTCGAGATCGGCCGCAACGTGGCGGTGACACCCGGCGAGGTGGTGTTCGAGAACACGCTGTTCCAGCTGATCCAGTATGCGCCGTCGACCGCGACCGTGCACGAGCTGCCGTTGGTGATCGTGCCGCCGAACATCAACAAGTTCTACATCCTGGACCTGCAGCCCGAGAATTCCTTCGTGCGCCATGCGGTGGAACAGGGCTACACCGTGTTCCTGGTTTCCTGGCGCAATCCGGTGGCTAGCGACACCGATGGCGTGGACCGCGCCACCTGGTCCGATTATCTGGATGACGCCGTCCTGCAGGCGCTGCGCGTGGCCAGCGACATCACCAAACAGCCCAAGGTCAACGCCCTGGGGTTCTGCGTGGGCGGCACGATGCTGGCGTCGGCGCTGGCGCTGGCCGAGGCCCGCGGCGAACAGCCCGTGGCGTCGCTGACGCTGTTGACCTCGCTGCTGGACTTCCACGACACCGGCATCCTGAACGTCTTTGTCGACGAAGCGCATGCGCTGCTGCGCGACCATCAACTGGGCAACGGCGGGCTGATGCCCGGTCGCGACCTGGCCACCACATTCTCGTTCCTGCGGCCCAACGAACTGGTCTGGAACTATGTGGTGGGCAACTACCTGAAGGGCCAGAAGCCGCCTCCGTTCGACCTGCTGTTCTGGAATGGCGACAGCACCAATCTGCCGGGGCCGTTCTTCTCGTGGTACTTCCGCAATACCTACCTTGAGAACAACCTGAAAGTGCCGGGCCGCGCGCAAGCTGCCGGCATGCCGCTGGACCTGACGCGCCTGACGATGCCGGCGTATATATTCGGCTCCCGCGAAGATCACATCGTGCCTTGGGTGTCGGCCTATGCCTCCACGCAACTGCTGCGCGGACCGCAACGCTTCGTGCTGGGGGCCTCGGGCCACATCGCCGGCGTGGTGAATCCGCCGGCCAAGAAGCGCCGCAGCTATTGGGTGGCGGACAAGCTGGGGAACACGGGCCATGATATGCCCGGCGACCCCAAGGCCTGGTTTGCGCAGGCCACCGAAAACGCGGGCAGCTGGTGGCCCGACTGGACGCAATGGCTGTCCCGGCATTCGGGCAAGCAGGTCAAGGCGCGCACGAAATTAGGCAATGCCAAGTACCGGCCGATCGAGCCGGCGCCTGGCAGGTACGTGAAGGTCCGGGCTGCCTGAAACCGCCATGCGCGGTTGGCCCAGGCCAATAAGAAAGTTAATCAACGAGGCGTCCGTCGCACACAGGAGGAAGTCCAATGAGCGGAAAACTGGCTTACGTAACAGGCGGGATGGGCGGTATCGGCACCTCTATTTGCCAGCGCTTGGCCAAGGATGGCTTTCGCGTGGTGGCAGGTTGCGGCCCAAGCCGCAATTACCAGCAATGGCTGGATGAGCAGGCAGCGCAGGGCTACACGTTCTATGCATCGGTAGGCAACGTGTCGGACTGGGAGTCCACGGTAGCGGCCTTTGAACGGGTCACCGCCGACCTGGGCCCGGTCGATGTGCTGGTCAACAACGCGGGCATCACGCGCGATGGCCTGTTCCGCAAAATGACCGCGGACGATTGGCGCGCGGTCATCGACACCAACCTGAACAGTCTCTTCAATGTGACCAAGCAGGTCATCGAGGGCATGGTCGAGCGTCAGTGGGGCCGCATCATCAATATCAGCTCGGTGAATGGGCAGAAGGGCCAATTCGGCCAGACGAACTATTCCACGGCGAAGGCGGGCATCCACGGCTTCACCATGGCGCTGGCCCAGGAAGTCGCCAGCAAGGGCGTCACGGTCAACACGATTTCGCCGGGCTACATCGGCACGGACATGGTTCGCGCCATCCGTCCCGAAGTGCTCGAGAAAATCGTGGCCACGATCCCGGTGCGCCGTCTGGGCACGCCCGAGGAAATCGCCTCCATGACCTCGTGGCTGGCTTCGGATGAGTCCGGCTTCTCGACTGGCGCGGATTTCTCGCTCAACGGCGGCCTGCACATGGGCTAATGTTGGTCAGCGGGCCGCCATCGGGCGGCTCCAGGCGCTGGAAGGCCTCGGGGAGAGGGCCTTCCGGCATTACACTCCACCTTATCCGAAGTCTTAGAGATCGCCCGATCCGGGGACACACATGACGCAAGCACAAACCGGCGCCAGCCTGCGCCTGATTAAAAAATACCCCAACCGTCGCCTATACGACACCCGGACCAGCACCTACATCACTCTGGCAGATGTCAAGCAACTGGTCCTGGCCAACGAAGAATTCCAGGTGGTCGACGCCAAGAGCGGCGAAGACCTGACGCGCAGCATCCTTTTGCAGATCATCCTGGAAGAGGAGAGCGGCGGCATGCCCATGTTCTCGTCGAACATGCTGTCGCAGATCATCCGTTTCTACGGCCACGCCATGCAGGGCATCATGGGTTCTTACCTTGAGAAGAACATCCAGGCCTTCATGGAAATCCAGACGCGCATGGCCGAGCAGTCCAAGGGACTGTATGGCAGCCAGTTCGGGCCCGAAGCCTGGACCCAGTTCATGAACGTGCAGACGCCCATGCTGCAGAACATGATGAACAACTACATCGACCAGAGCAAGAACCTGTTCGTGCAGATGCAAGACCAGATGCAGGACCAGACGCGCGCGATGTTCTCGACGTTCCCGTTCACGCCCGGCAGCACGCCGCCGGGGTCGGGCCGCAAGTAATCGCCGCAAAGCGGGCGGGCCAGGCCCTCCCGTTGAACCAGAAGCCGGCAGGGCCATCGCCTGACCGGCTTTTTTGTGGCCGCCGCCGGCGTGATGCGACGGGGGGCGTCCCGTTGACTGAACGCAATAATCCGCCCCTTTTTTGGCCTGCGGGTTCAGGGATATGTCAGTTTTTTTGGTTACATTAATGAAAACGGTTCTTGTTTAGCTTATTGGAACCGCCATTCATTTGTGTCTCAAGGATTATGCACATGATCAAGAAAGCCTTGGCGCTGGCCATCGTCGCTCTGAGCGTGTCTGCCGCGCAAGCGGCCGAATACCCCATCGGCAAGCCGGTTGAGAAGGGCGGCATGGAAATTGGCGCGGTCTATCTGCAGCCGATCGAAATGGATCCGCCCGGGATGATGCGTCCTGCCAAGGATTCCGACGTGCACCTTGAAGCCGATATTCACGCCACCGCCGGCAACAAGACGGGCTTCCCGGAAGGCGAGTGGGTGCCTTACCTGGTCGTGAATTTCGAGATCCAGAAGGTCGGCAGCCAGAACGTGCAGAAGGGCACCTTCATGCCCATGGTCGCCAACGATGGCCCGCACTACGGCGACAACATCAAGCTGGAAGGCCCGGGCAAGTACAAGCTGAAGTACACGATCCTGCCGCCGTCCGAAAACAAGATGGCTCACTTCGGCCGCCACGTCGACAAGGAAACCGGCGTGGGTCCGTGGTTCGAGCCGTTCGAACTGGAATATGAATTCGTCTACGCCGGCACCGGCAAGAAGGGCGGATACTGATCGTGCGCCGCCTGCATCGCGTTGTTGCCGCCGTGCTGATCGGCCTGGCCGCTTTTGCCGGCATGGCACCCGCGCAGGCGGACGAATTGCCGACGTTCACCTTGAGGTTCAAGCCGGACGGCACGTTCGAGCCGGCGACCCTTGAAGTGCCCGCCGGCCGATTCAAGATCGAACTCATCAACGAGAGCAACGAGCCAGTGGAATTCGAAAGCATTCCGCTGCGCAAGGAAAAAGTGCTGGGCCCGGGGGTGAAGTCCTTCGTGGTGATCACCATTTCCCGTCCCGGCGAGTATCCCTTCTTTGATGACTTTCACCAGAGCGTGAAAGGCACCCTGGTCGTCAAGCCCAAGGAATAAGCGGTAGCAATACATGGAACAGGTCCTCTTTATCGTCTGGCGTGAAAGCGTCGAAGCCATGCTGGTGGTGGGCATTTTGTACACCTGGCTGCGCTCCACGCCGGAAGGCAAGCGCGGGCTGAATTACTTGTGGGGCGGCGTGGCCGCGGGGCTGGCCCTGGCCGTGGCGCTGGCGCTGGTGCTGCTGGGCGTGTCGTCCTGGCTCAGCGACGAAGGCCAGGAATGGTTCCAGGCCATCATGTCGTTGGCGGCGTGCGCGCTCGTCGTGCAGATGGTCGTGTGGATGAAGAAGCACGGCCGCACGCTGAAAGGCGAACTGGAAAGCGGGGCGCGCAGTTCGGTGGCCAACGACAACTGGTGGGGCCTGTTCGTGCTGGTGGCCATCGCCGTGGCGCGTGAGGGCAGCGAGACCGTGGTGTTCCTGTACGGCACCGTGTCGGCGGGCGAAGGCGGCAGCAACATGCTGATGCTGGCGCTGGCGGGCGTCGCGGGTTTCGCCGTGGCCTTGCTGACGTTCTGGCTGCTGCAACTGGGCGGCAAATTGATTACCTGGCGCCGTTTCTTCCGCGTGACCGAAATCCTGCTGCTGCTGTTGGCCGGTTCGCTGCTGGTCGGCGGCCTGGACCACCTGATTTCGCTGGACGTGCTGCCGACGATCATCGACCCCGTGTGGGATAGCTCGTGGCTCTTGAGCGACAGCACCGGCATCGGCAAGATCCTGGCGGACTTCGCCGGCTACCGCGCCCTGCCGGCCCTGATCTCAGTTTTGTTGTGGGTGGCTTACTGGATCGTGGTCTGGGCGCTGCTGCGCTGGGTGGGCAACAAGCCCGCCCGTGCGCCGGCCGCCGCCCGGAGCGCATCCTGATTCCGACGTGATGCCGGACTGAACAATGAAGGTTTGACCATGGCAGCTGTACTCGGGAGGGTGACTTCCCGGATCGCCGATTTCCTCCGTGACCATGCCCCGCTGTTGCGCAAGCTGCAGTGGGGCATTGTCGCGTTGTACGCGTTCCTTTTGATCGTGCCCGCGATCCTTCCTTTGCCGGACAACACGGCATCGGTCTTCAATAACCTGACGATCGTGGCGCAGTTCGCCTTCTGGGGCGTCTGGTGGCCGTTCGTGCTGATTTCCATGCCGATTCTGGGCCGCGCCTGGTGTGGCTGGTTCTGTCCCGAAGGGATGCTGACCGAGTGGGCAAGCGAACGGGGGCAGGGCCGCGCCATCCCGAAATGGATGCGCTGGGGCGGCTGGCCCTTCGTGGCCTTTGCGCTGACGACCGTCTACGGCCAGTTGGTCAGCGTGTACCAGTATCCGCTGGCGGTGCTGGCCGTGCTGGGCGGATCCACGGTGGCGGCCATGATCGTCGGCTGGCGCTATGGCCGCAGCAAGCGTGTGTGGTGCAAGTACCTGTGCCCGGTCAACGGCGTGTTCAACCTGCTGGCCAAGCTGGCGCCCTGGCACTTCAAGGTCGATGAAGAGAAGTGGCGCCACCCGGTCATCCGGATCGAACCCATCAACTGTGCGCCGCTGGTGCCCCTTCGCCACATGAAGGGCGCCGGCGATTGCCACATGTGCGGCCGCTGCAGCGGTTATCGCGGCGCGATCGAATTGACGCCGCGTTCGCCGGAAGAAGAAATCGTACACGTCGCCGACGGCGACGCGTGGCAAACCGCGCTCCTGTGCTTCGGCCTGATGGGCATCGCGATCGGCGCCTTCCTGTGGAGCGCCAGCCCCTGGTATGTGACGGCCAAGCAATGGGCCGCGACGTGGCTGGTGGAACACGACATCCTGTGGCCGCTGATGGACAACGCGCCCTGGTTCATCCTGACCCACTATCCGGATGTGAACGACAGCTTCTCGTGGCTGGACGGCGCGGGCATCCTGCTCTTCGTCGTCGGCGCGACGGTCATTGTGGGGGGCGCAAGCTTCCTGTCGCTGTGGATCGCCGACCTCCTGGCGCCTGCCCTACGTCAGCCGAATGCGCCTGCCGCGCGGTGGATCCGTCCCGGCGTGCACAAGCTGGCGCAGGCGCTGATTCCGTCGGCCGGCATCGGCGTGTTCCTGGGCTTGTCCGCCACCACGGTCAACCTGCTCAAGCATGAAGGCGTGCAAGCCGCCTGGGCCGGTCCCGTGCGTTTTACGCTGCTGACGCTTGCCGTGTTGTGGACCTTGCGCCTCTTCGCGCGCCTGCTGGCGCAGCGTCAGGTCAGCGGATGGCGCAAGGGCGCCGCCGGGCTCGTGCTGGTGGCGGGCCTGGCGCCGTTCTGCATGGCCTGGGTGCTTTTCTTTGCAATCTGGTAAGTACTGCTTGATGGTCTGAAGCGGGGCGCTGCGATACATTGGAAGGCTTAGCCGGACTGGCCGGCGGTCTTCCTCTACACGCCTTTCGATGACTTCCTACGCGTTTCGCCTGCTCAACGTTTTTGCGTCCACCACCTTCAGCGGCAACCAGCTTTGCGTGTTTGAAGACGCGCGCGGCATGGACGACGCCACCATGCTGAACCTGGCGGCGCAATTCAATCTTTCCGAAACCACCTTCATCCTGCCGTCCGACCGTGCGGACGCGCGCGTGCGCATCTTCACGCCCGGCTACGAAATGAAGTTCGCCGGCCATCCCACCATCGGCACGTCGCAAGTGGTGCGCGACTTGCGCCAGACCGGCGACGCGCTGACGCTCGAGTTCAAGGCGGGCGTGGTGCCGGTCGAGGCCCGTGGCGACGCCTGGACCTTCACCGCGCCGTGCCCCGATGGCGTGCGTACGGCGCCGCCGGAACTGGACCGCGCCGAGATCGCGGGCCTGGTCGGGCTGGATGCCGATGATCTGTTGGGCGACCCGATCTGGGTGGACACCGGCGCGGACCAATTGCTGGTGCCGCTGGCCAGCGTCGAGGCCGTGCGTCGCGCGGCGCCGGATGCCTCCAAGCTCCATCGCTGGCAGGCCAGCAGCCTGGGCCGCAAGACGCTCTACGTGTTTGCCTTCGACGAAGGCAATGTGCAGGACGCGCGCCAGGTGGTGGTGGCCCGCTACTTCTTTGCGAAGGCAGGCGGTGGCGTGGACGAGGATGCGGGCACCGGGTCCGCGTGCGCCAACCTGGGCGGCTGGCTGATCCACAACAAGCATGCGTTGCCCGCCAGCATCCTGGTCGAGCAGGGCGATCAGATGGGTCGGCCCTGCCGATTGATGCTGGACGTGCTGGCCGATGGCCGCATCCAGGTGGGCGGCCGCGCGCTTGAGATCGGCCGGGGTTCGATCAGTCTCTGAACGATTGCGCGGGCGGCGCCCAAACGAAAGCGGCGCCTGTGTATCACAGGCGCCGCGGGCTCTCTAGGCCTCAGTCGGAAACGGTATCGGCGTTACTTCTTGTTCTTGGCCGGGTCGACCTTGATGTTGTTCATGACCTGCTTGACGCCTTCAACGCCGCGAGCCACGGTGGCCGCGTGATCGGCTTCGGCGGAAGTGCCCACCGAGCCCGTCAGCGTGGCCACGCCGTTGTTGGTTTCCACGGCGATATCCAGGGCGCTCAGTTGCTTGTCGGCGACGATGGCGGCCTTGACCTTGGTGGTCACGGTCGCATCCGATGCGTATTCGCCCACGGATTGCTTGGGCTTGCCGTCATCGGCCGCAAAAGCCATGGAAGTGAAGACGGCGCCAGTTCCCAGTGCAGCAGCGGCGATCAGCTTACGAAGTTCCATAGTTGTGCTCCTTTAAATATCTAGTGTTCGGCGCGTCGTCCGAGACGACGCGGACTTGCAAACTCTTGGGGGGTACGCGTTTTATCAACGTGTCCTATTTTTTCCGAAGGGCGCCGCTCAGGATGGACAAGAGCGCCAGCACCAGGAAAACGAAGAACAGGACCTTGGCGATACCCGCAGCCCCGGCGGCAATGCCGCCGAAGCCGAGAACCGCCGCGATGATCGCGATAACGAAGAAAACAACGGCGTAGTGCAACATGTCAGCTTCTCCAGTGGTTTCGACCGATCAAGGCGGGTTGGGGATTCAGGGATTGCGGTCGAAGAAATCCCGGACTTCCTTCTGGGCTTCATCCTTCGTCTTGCCATAACGCTCCTGGATCAAACCAGCCAGGCGTTCGGCGTTGCCTTCGGTACGGGTCAACTCGTCGTCGGTGAGTTCACCCCAGGCCGCTTTGGCCTTGCCGGTCAGTTGCTTCCACTTGCCGGCGATGATGTCGTTATTCATGGTGACCTCTCTCTGTCTGCTTGCGACACAAGGCTTATGGCCTATAAGTCCTGCAATCGCGGTTGAGTTGGACACTGATCAGCTAGCCCCTACCGTACGAGCCGGGTGGCAGGGCTGTCAAACCTGGCTGTGGGTAAATGTAACAGCGCAAAGCGCGAGTTTTGCGGGGTTCTCCGACGGGCCGGACTAGCGGGCGTACAAGAGGTAGGAGTTACATTTCCGCAATGTTTTGTCCCCTTTTGATCGGGGCTAGTAACGGGAGTTGCGGGGGATTTGGCGTCTGCCTGCGCTGGCTGTCGCGCACATGCCCCGGTATAGTCGTGGCGGAACCCGCCGTGCGGTTCACCAACAGGGAAGGGAGAGGGGCAGGCATGACGCAACGACTTTGCAGCGCTATCTTGTTGACGCTGGCCGCCATGGCGGCCGTGGGATGCACCCACGTGACGGACCGCTACCAGGCGTCGGCGCCTGTGGAGGCCTCGCGCGGCTGATGCGGGGCAGGGCATGGCGGTAAAGCAAACGGGGCGCCAGAGCGCCCCGTTTTGCATTGCCGCGAGCGCGGCGGACAGCGTTGGGATCAGCCCTCGGCGATGCGGCGGGCGATGTGGTCCAGCGCTTCTTCCACCTGGTCGACCAGGATCAGGCACAGGTCACCGGCCGTCAGACGCGAGAGTGCCGTGTCGATGGCCAGGAACTCGCCGTGGATCTCTTCGATGTGGGTCGTGCGCGGCGCGCCGACCAGGCCCTCCTGCAACAGCGCCAGCACTTCGCCGTCGGCGCGCCCGCGTTGGCATTGGTCCTGGTACAGCAGCACGTCGTCGAACGCGGCGCCCAGGATCTCGGTCTGCATGCGGATGTCTTCATCGCGACGGTCGCCCGCCCCGCTGATGACGACCGAGCGCCGCTTGGCGGGCATGGCGTCCACGGCGCGCACCAGGGCCAGGATCGCATCGGGATTGTGGCCGTAGTCCGCGATCACCGTGGCGCCGCGATGCTCGAACACATTGAAGCGTCCCGGAGCCGTCTGGGCGTCGTTCACGAACGTGGCCAGGCCGCGGCGGATGATGTCCCAGTCCAGGCTCAGCGCCCAGGCGGCGGCGATCGAGGCCATGGCGTTTTCCACCTGGAACGTGATCGTGCCGTTGCGCGTAAGCGGGATGTCGGCCAGCGGGAAGCGGACCTCTTCCGTGCCCTGCGCGGCAACGATCGCATCGCCCTCGCGGTACACCGAGCGCAGGCCTTGCGCACGATGCGTGGCCAGCACGGGATGGTTGCGGTCTTCGGCGAAGTAGGTGATCGAACCCGGGCAGCTCGCGGCCATTTCGGCCACGATTGGGTCGGCGGCGTTCAACACGGCAGTGCCCGTGGGATGCACGTGCTGCACGATGACCCGCTTGACCACGGCCAGGTCTTCCACGGTGCTGATGTAGCCCAGCCCCAAATGGTCGCCCATGCCGATGTTGGTGACGATGGCCACGTTGCAGCGGTCAAAGGCCAGGCCTTCGCGCAAGATGCCGCCGCGCGCCGTCTCGAACACCGCGGCGTCCACGTCGGGATGCATGAGCACGCTGCGCGCGCTGCGCGGGCCGCTGCAGTCGCCGGTGTCGATACGCAGGTTGTCCACGTAGACGCCGTCGGAATTCGTCATGCCGACGCGGTTGCCGGCCGTGCCCAGCAGGTGGGCGGTCAGGCGCACCGTAGTGGTCTTGCCGTTGGTGCCCGCAACCGCCACGACCGGGATGCGGCCGTCGTCGCCGTCGGCGTACATGTTGGCGATGATGGCCTCGCCCACCGCGCGGCCCTTGCCGAACGACGGGTTCAAGTGCATGCGCAGGCCGGGCGCGGCGTTCACTTCCACCACGCCGCCATGCTGGTCTTCCAGCGGGTAATGCACGCTTTCCGCGACGACGTCCACGCCGCAGATGTCCAGGCCGATCATGCGGGCCGCAGACACGGCGCGCGCCGCCATTTCGGGGTGCACTTCGTCGGTCACGTCGGTGGCCGAGCCACCGGTGCTGAGGTTGGCGTTGTTGCGCAGGAAGATCAGCGTGCCCAGCGGCGGCACGGAATCGGCGTCGAAGCCCTGCTTTTTCAAGGTGGCCAGCGCGATGTCGTCAAAGCGGATCTTTGTCAGCGAGGTGGCGTGCCCGTCGCCGCGCAAAGGGTCCGAGTTGACCTGGTCCACCAGTTGGCGGATGGTCTGCTGCCCGTCTCCGGTGACTTGGGGCGGATCGCGGCGCGATGCGGCCACGAGCGCGCCGCCCACCACCAGCAGGCGGAAATCGTGGCCCGGGATGTAGCGTTCGACGATGACTTCCGAGCTGACTTCCTCGGCCACTTCAAAGGCCTGGATGACGCGCTCGCGCGTTTCGATGTTCACGGCCACGCCGCGTCCCTGGCTGCCGTCGCGCGGCTTGACGACGACGGGGCCGCCCAGCTCTTGCGCGGCTTCCCAGGCGGCTTCCGCCGTGGTCACGGAACGGCCCATCGGCACCGGCACGCCGGCGGCGTCCAGCAACATCTTGGTCAGGTCCTTGTCCTGCGCGATCGATTCCGAGATAGCGCTGGTCAGGTCGGTTTCAGCGGCCTGGATGCGGCGTTGCTTGCTGCCCCAGCCGAACTGCACCATGCTGCCCTGGGTCAGGCGGCGAAAGGGGATGTTGCGGGCAACGGCGGCATTCACGATGGCGCCCGTGCTGGGCCCCAGGCGCACGTCTTCGTCCAGTTCGCGCAGGCGCTTGAGCGCATCGGCAAAGTCGAACGGGGTGTCGTCCAGCGCGGCGCGCACCAGCGCTTGCGCCAGCTCCATCGCCAGCTTGCCGACTTCCTCTTCGCTGTATTCGACCGCCACCTGGAACACGCCGGGCTCGATGGTCGACGAGGTGCGGCCGAAGGTCACGGGGCAGCCGGCATGCGCCTGCATCGTCAGCGCCACGATCTGCAGGACGTGGGCGATCGACACGGCGCCTTGATGGCCTTCCGGGCGCATCAGGCCGATCTGCGGCAGCCGCGCGCGCAGGCGGGCTTCGAACTCGGGCAGATTGTCGATGGAGCACTCGGCGTCGGCGCAGGACACGATGGCCTCGATCGCGGTGTTCTTGCTCCACAGATTGGGGCCGCGCAGGGCTCGGATACGGGAAACTTCCATGGCAGGTATTCCTGTCAGTATTGTTGAATCCAGCGGCGGACCAGATCGATGGTGGGGCCGGAGAATGCTTCGTCGGATTGCAGCAGGGCGAAGTCGCCGGCCGCAATGCCGTTCAGCACGCTCTCGATGGCCTTGCCATGGTCGGGCTCGTCCTGGATGTCTTTCACGCGGCTGCCTTGCGCCAAGCCCTGGCGCAGCAGCGCGCGCGCCTGGCCCTCGGGGCGCTTGCTGTTGACCGTCTTGTCGTCGTAAAGCACGACGCGGTCGAAGGCGTCGCCCAGCAGGCGGCCTTGCTCGATCAGGTCCGCGTCGCGGCGGTCGGCGCCGGCGGAATAGACCGCGGCGCGGGTGGCCGACGGGAACTGGTCGATGGCGGCGATCAGCGGGCGCAGCGCCGACGCGTTGTGGACGTCGTCCACGACCACCGTGCTGCCGTTGCGTTCGAACAGCGTGAATTGCCACGGCGCATCGGCCTGGTCGATGTCGAAGGTCTCGATGCCGGCGCGGATCAGTTCTACGGGAATGTCCAGCGCCCAGGCGGTGCCCACGGCGGCCAGCACGTTCTCAACCTGGAAGGCCACGCGGCCGCCATGCGTCAACGGGATCGCTGCCACGTCGGCCAGCCGTTCTTCGCGGGCGCCTTGCGCCAGGATGATGCTGCCGTCGCGCACGTACACGGCGCGGCCGTCCTGTTGCAGATGGGCGGCGATGGCGGGCAGGGCGGGGTCGATGCCGAAGAAGATCACGGCGCCGTCGCAGAGCTCGGCCATTTCCACCACGCGCGGGTCGCGTGCATTGAGCACGGCGGCGCCGGTGGGCAGGACCACGTCGACCTGCGTGCGGAACACATTGAACATGCGCTCCGTTTCGTTGATGTCGAAGTCGCCCAGATGATCGGCGTCGTCGATGTTCGTGACCACGCCCACCTGGCAGCGGTCATAGGCCAGGCCCTGGCCCAGGATGACGCCGCTGTCGTTTTCGATGACGGCGGCATCCACGTTGCGGTTCATCAGGAGGCGGGTGCCCGAGGCGAAGTCGGCGCGGTCGCCCTTTTGCACCAGGCGGCGGTCCAGGTAGAGCCCTTCGCTGCAGGCCAGGCCGGTGCGCTTGCCCGACAGGTGCAGCAGGCGGGCCACCAGGCGCGCGACCACGGTCTTGCCGTTGGTGCCGGTGACGCCCACGATGGGAATGCGGCCCGCGTCGCCTTCGGGGAACAGGTGGTCGACGATGGCGCGGCCCACCGGGCGCGGCGTACCGTCGGCCGGCTTCAGGTGCATCAGCAGGCCCGGGCCCGCGTTGACTTCCACGATGGCGCCGCGCTGTTCGTCCAGGGGGCGCGAGATGTCTTCGGCCACCAGGTCGACGCCGGCGATGTCCAGGCCCACCACGCGGGCTGCCAGCGTGACGGTGGCGGCGATGCTGGGGTGGACGCGGTCGGTCACGTCGAAGGCGACGTTGCCGCTGCGTTGCACCAGCACCCGTTGGCCGTCGTCCGGCACGCTGTCTTCGGACAGCCCCTGGCGCGCGATTTCCAGCCGGGCGGCGGAATCCAGGCGCACCGGGTTCAGCGGATGGTTTTCCGTGCGGCCCCGGCGCGGGTCGGTGTTGATCTGGCTGTCGATCAGTTCGGTGATGGTCGACTTGCCGTCGCCCGTCACCCAGGCCAGTTCGCCGGCGGCTGCCGCCACCATGCGGTTGCCGACCACCAGCAGGCGGTGCTCGTTGCCCAGCACGAAGCGTTCGACGATCACGCCGCTGCCTTCGTCCACCGCCACGCGGTAGGCGGAAACGACTTCGTCGCGGGTCGTCAGGTTGGTGAACACGCCACGGCCATGGTTGCCGTCATAGGGCTTGACCACGACGGGCAGGCCGATGTCTTCGGCCGCTTCCCAGGCGTCGTCTTCGCTGCGCACCAGGCGGCCTTCCGGCACCGGTACGCCGCAGGTCGACAGCAGCTCCTTGGTCAGGTCCTTGTCGCGCGAGATCCCTTCGGCGATGGCGCTGGTGCGGTCGGTTTCGGCCGTCCAGATCCGGCGCTGGGCCGAACCGTAGCCGAACTGCACGAGGTTGCCCTCGAACAGGCGGATGTAGGGGATGTCGCGGTCGTCGGCGGCATCCACGATGCAGGCCGTGCTGGGCCCCAGGCAATGCTTGTCCACCAGGCTGCGCAGGCGCGCGATGGTGGCGGGCACGTCGAACGGGCGGTCTTCGATGGCGGCCATGACCAGGTCGCGCGCTTCGTTCAGGGCGGTGCGGGTGACCTGCTCCTGCCACGCGCGCACGACGACCTTATAGACGCCGCGGGTCGAGGTTTCCCGGGCTTTGCCAAAACCGCCGCGCAAGCCGGCCAGGTTCTGCAATTCCAGGGTGACATGTTCAAGAATGTGGCCGGGCCAGGTGCCTTCTTTCAAGCGGGCCAGGAAGCCGCCGCGTACGCCGGGGCTGCAACGGTGCTCGATCAGGGTCGGCAGCCATTCGGAAAGGCGCTCGTAGAACCCGGGAATGGTGTTGGACGGAAAGTCCTCCAATTCACCAATATCCACCCATGCTTCAAGGACCGGGCGATACGTCCAAATGTTCGGGCCGCGCAAAGCCACGACATCGAGAAATTCAATGTCTTTCTTTTTCATGTTTTAATTTACTTGAGAAGCAGGTTGGCACGCGCGGACGCCCCTATGCAAGACCGCGAATTTATTGGCGAATTTATGGGGATGCGCCTTAAGAATAATGCCAACGAGTGGGGGATCCCAGATATTCCTAATTAGAAAAATCGGCTGATACTATACGACGCCTTCAAGGCGTGAACTCGTTGTGTTGTAAGGAAGGGACACGTTTGCCGCCGTGGGTGGTAAACCGGTTGCCGCCTAGTAGGGCAGAGTCCTGGCCCGGTATGCGTTCCAATGAAAAAACCACACCTGCTTTCCGGCCTTGCCGATGCCTTTCCTGCCCGCTGGCGGGACGAAATCCGCGCTGAATTAGCGGAAGACGAAAGCCTGCTGGCCTGGGTTGAAATAGACCTGGATCAACGGCTGAAGTTCCACCCAGGGTTGGTCGCCGCGACCGACCGCCGGCTGTTGGCTCGCAATGCCGACGATACCGGCTGGGAATCCTGGGTCTATGGCCCCCAATTAACGCTGAACCTGAGCGACCACGCCGGCGCCGCCGTGCTGGAACTGCACGACGATACGGCCCGCCTGGCGGTCTGGCGTTTCACGCTGGCCCGCAATCCGGCCGCCTTGCGCCTCCTGGCCCAGTTCGAAGGGCAGCAGGCGATCCGCCTGTCCGGCCATAAGGAAGAGGCGCGCGCCGAACGCACCTGCACTAACTGTAATAACGTTATTCCCGCGGACGAGGAAGAATGCCCCGCCTGCCACCAGGAGCAGGCGGCGCCGTCGACCACCTGGGCGCTCCTGCGCCTGTGGCGCTTCGCCCGGCCGTACCGCGGCCCGTTGCTGGCTGGCTTCATCCTGACGCTGCTGGGCACGGCCGCGACCCTGGTGCCGCCGTACCTGACCATGCCGCTGATGGACGACGTGCTGATCCCGTTCCAGAACGGTTCGCCCATCGACTACAGCAAGGTCCGCCTGTACCTGGGCGGCCTGCTGGCGTCCGCCTTCCTGGCCTGGGGCCTGGGATGGGCCCGCACCTACATCCTGGCCTGGGTCAGCGAACGCATCGGCGCCGACCTGCGCACGACCACCTATGAGCATTTGCAGCAGCTGTCGCTGGAGTATTTCGGCGGCAAACGCACGGGCGACCTGATTTCGCGCATCGGTAGCGAAACCGACCGCATCTGCGTGTTCCTGTCGCTGCACCTGCTGGATTTCGCCAACGACATCCTGATGATCGTCATGACGGCGGTGATCCTGGTATCCATCAACCCGTGGCTGGCGCTGGTCACGCTGGTGCCGCTGCCGTTCATCATCTGGATGATCCACGCGGTGCGTGACCGCCTGCGCCACGGCTTTGAAAAAGTCGACCGCATCTGGTCCGAGATCACCAACGTGCTGGCCGACACCATCCCGGGCATCCGCGTGGTGAAGGCATTCGCCCAGGAAAAGCGTGAAGTGGCGCGTTTCCGCGAAGCCAACAACCGCAACCTGGAAGTCAACGACCGTGTGAACACCACCTGGTCGCTGTTTTCGCCCACCGTCACGCTGCTGACCGAAGTGGGCCTGCTGGTGGTGTGGATCTTCGGTATCTGGCAGGTGTCGCAAAAGCAGATCACGGTGGGCGTGCTGGCCGCGTTCCTGGCATATATCGGGCGCTTCTACATGCGCCTGGATTCGATGAGCCGCATCGTCTCGGTCACGCAGAAAGCGGCGGCCGGCGCCAAGCGCATCTTCGACATCCTGGACCACGTATCCAGCGTGCCGGAACCGCAGAATCCGGCCAAGCTGCCGCAGATCAACGGCCGCATCGAATTGCGCGACGTGGGGTTCCGCTACGGCAACCGCCAAGTCATCCGCGGGCTGGATCTGACCATCGCCCCGGGCGAAATGATCGGCCTGGTGGGGCATAGCGGTTCAGGCAAGAGCACGCTGATCAACCTGATCTGCCGCTTCTACGACGTGTCCGAAGGGGCGGTGCTGGTGGACGGCGCCGATATCCGTTCGGTGCGCGTGGCGGATTACCGCCGCAACATCGGGCTGGTGCTGCAAGAGCCGTTCCTGTTCTTCGGCACCATCGCCGAGAACATCGCCTACGGCAAGCCCGACGCCACGCGCGACGAGATCGTGGCGGCGGCCCGCGCCGCCCATGCGCACGAGTTCATCCTGCGTCTGCCGCACGGCTATGACTCGCTGGTGGGCGAACGCGGCCAGGCCCTGTCGGGCGGTGAACGCCAGCGCATTTCGATCGCCCGTGCGCTGCTGATCGATCCGCGCATCCTGATCCTGGACGAAGCCACGTCATCGGTGGACACCACGACCGAAAAGGAAATCCAGAAGGCGTTGGACAATCTGGTGCGCGGCCGCACCACCATTGCTATCGCCCACCGCCTGAGCACGCTGCGCAAGGCCGACCGCCTGGTCGTGCTGGACCGCGGCCAGATCGTCGAGCAGGGGCCGCACGAAGAATTGATGGCCCGCGAGGGCGCCTACTATCGCCTCTACCAGGCGCAGGCGCGCCAGGCGGAAGCCGACGCGCAGGCGTCGGGCAGCGAAGACATGGCCGCCGTGGCCTGACACGGAACCGGGATTATCGTCATGACGTTGCCGTCTTTTCAGCTGCGCCGCAACGCCTTCGGGCGCCTTGAATATCAATCCGCCGACGGCGAGACGCACGAAGGGGTCATCCCCGTGCGCGCCTTCCCGATCAGCGAAGCCGGCCGCGGCCTGTCGCTGGTGACCAGCGACGGCCACGAACTGGTGTGGATCGAACACCTGACCGACGTGCCCGAAGGACCTCGCGCGCTGATCGAAGAAGAACTGGCGGGCCGTGAATTCATGCCCGAGATCCGCAAACTGGCCAGCGTGTCGACCTACGCCACGCCCAGCACGTGGAAGGTGGAGACGGATCGCGGCCCCACGTCCTTCGTCCTGCGCGGCGAAGAAGACATCCGCCGGCTCAGTCCGCAGACGCTGCTGATCGCCGACAGCCACGGCATCTTCTATCTGGTGCGCGACATCCTGTCGCTGGACAAGCACAGCCGCAAGCTGCTCGACCGCTTCCTGTAAGCCGCCAGGCTAGGGGCTGCGCTTGAACGGTGTGTGGCCTTCCAGTTCGCCCAGGTAGTCGGTCACGGCCGAGGTCTCTTCGTCCAGGAAGTTCTGGATCGCCTCGGCAAATCCGGGGTGGGCGACCCAATGCGCCGACCACGTCGGCGTGGGCAGCAGCCCGCGCGCCATCTTGTGTTCTCCCTGCGCGCCGCCTTCGAAGCGGGCGATGCCATGCGCAATGCAGTACGCGATGGACTGCATGTAGCAGGTCTCGAAATGCAGTCCCGGCACGTATTCCGTCGCGCCCCAATAGCGGCCGTAGAGCGCATCGCCGCCCGCCAGGTTCAGCGCGGCGGCGATCGGTTCGCCGTGGCGTTCGGCCAGGATCAGCACGAAGGCGTCGGGTTGTTCGCGGTGCGCGCGCACGAAGAAATCGCGATTGAGATAGGGCGGGTTGCCGTGTTGGAAATAGGTGCGGCAATAGCAGTCATAGAAGAAGCCGAGTTCCGCATCACCGATCTCGCTGCCGCGCAGCCAGCGGTACGACAAGCCGGCCGCCGCGACTTTTTTCCGGTCTTGCCGGATCTTCTTGCGCTTGTCGTGGCTCATCATCCCCAGGAATGCGTCGAAGTCCGCATAGCCGGGGTTGGTCCAATGGAACTGCACGCTTTCGCGGATCATGAAGCCCGCCTCGCGCAGCACCCGCATGTCGGCATCCGACGGAAACAGCAGATGCAGCGACGACACCTTGATCTCTTCGGCGAACGCGACCAGGCCGCGCACCAGCGTGGCGCGGTCTTCGTCGTTGGCCGCCAGCAGACGCGGCCCCGTCACCGGGGTGTAAGGGATGGCCGACAGCAGCTTGGGGTAGTAGCGCATGCCGTGGCGCTGGAAGGCATCGGCCCAGGCATAGTCGAACACGTACTCGCCGCGCGAATGCGATTTCAGGTAGAGCGGCGTGGCTGCCGCCAGCGCGTCGCCGCGCCAGAACGCCAGGTAATGGGGCGCCCAACCCGTGGCGGGGGACGCGCAGCCGGTCTCGTGCAGGGCGCAGAGGAAGGCGTGCCGAAGAAAGGGCTGGTCGCCGGCCAGCGCGTCCCATTGCTGGGCGTCGATGCGGGACAGGTCGGTTTCAATGGTCAGGCGCAGGGAATCCATCCGTGAATGATAAAGTCATCGCCAACGCACGGTATTGAAACCGTTGGTTTTTTCAGGGTTTGACGCGGCGCTTCGGCGCTTGGGGTTTGCAATCATCATGGACAGCAACACGATCCCTTCCGCCCAGGTTGGGGCAGGTACGGACTGCCTGCGCGGGCAGGCGCTGGCGGCCCTGGCCGCTGCAGCGTGGCCCGAGAAGATGGCGGCGGTGCGCGCCATCGCCGATAGCGCGACGCTTGACCGCGCGCGGGAGTTCGCAGCGCCTGCCGGTTTGCCCGGGCGTCCGCCGCGCCCGGAACTGGTGGTGCCCGGCCTGGTCAAGCACCGTTCCATGGCGACCCAGGAAGGACGCGCGGCGCTCTTGCACGCGCTGGCCCACATCGAATTCAACGCGGTCAACCTGGCGCTGGACATCCTCTGGCGCTTTGCCGGCATGCCCGAAGCCTTCTACCGGGATTGGCTGCGCGTCGCCCGCGAAGAGGCCTATCACTTCGACCTGCTGCGCCAGCGGCTGGCGGTGCTGGGTTTCTCATATGGCGATTTTCCGGCGCACAACGGCCTGTGGGACATGGCCGAGCGGACGCGTGGCGACCTGCTGGCGCGCTTGGCGCTGGTGCCGCGCACGCTGGAAGCGCGCGGCCTGGATGCCTCGCCCATGATCCGCAACAAGCTGGCCGGCGCGGGGGATGCCGAAAGCGCGGCCATCGTCGACATCATCCTGCGCGACGAGATTGGCCACGTCGCCATCGGCAACCACTGGTTCAAGCTGCTGTGCGCGCAAGCGGGCCAGGAACCGGTGGCCTGCTATGCCGAATTGGCGCAGCGGTACGATGCGCCCCGGCTGCGCGGCCCCTTCAACCTGGAGGCGCGCCGCGCCGCAGGCTTCGACGACGACGAACTTGCCGCGCTGCAGGCGGGCTGACGGGATCGATCCCGCCTTGCCTGACTCGCGCCGCTTATCCCAAGGAACCCCAAGCATGAAGTCCCTATTGGCCACCGCGCTCTCCGGCGCCGCCCTGACCCTGCTGGCGGGCACCGCCCCGACGGCGCAGGCCGCGGAACCCTTTGCCGCCTGCCTGTCGCAACTACGCGGCCCCGCGCTCAAGGCGGGTGTGTCGGGCGCCACCTTCGACACGCATACGGCCGGGCTCGCGCCCGACATGGCTGTGATCGACCTGCTGGATGCGCAACCGGAGTTCAAGACGCCGATCTGGGACTACATGGCGGGCCTGGTCGATGACGAGCGCGTGGCGGACGGGCTGGCCGGCATGGCGCGCTGGCAGTCCGAGCTGGACCGTGCGGCGTCGCGCTATGGCGTAGACCCGGCCACCATCGCCGCCGTGTGGGGCGTGGAAAGCAATTTCGGCCGCACGCTGGGCGGCCGGCCGTTGCTGACGTCGTTGTCCACGCTGTCCTGCTTCGGCCGCCGGCAGGCTTATTTCCGCGGCGAATTCTTCGCCACCCTGAAGATCATCCAGGACGAGCACATCGCCCCCGACCGCCTGGTCGGCTCGTGGGCGGGTGCATTCGGCCAGACCCAGTTCATGCCGTCCACCTACTTGCGGCTGGCCGTGGATTTCGATGGCGACGGCCGCCGCGACCTGGTCGACAGCGTGCCCGATGCGCTGGCGTCCACCGCCAACTTCCTCAAGCGCGCCGGCTGGAATCCTTCGCTGGCGTGGGGCTACGAGGTCAAGCTTCCCGCCGGCATCGACACGGCGGGAGCAGGGCGCAAGAACAAGCGTCCGATGTCGTCCTGGGCGCGCCAAGGCGTGACACGGGTGGATGGGCAGGCTTTGCCGGCCGGCGACCTGCCTGCCGGCCTGCTGCTTCCGGCGGGGCGCAACGGCCCGGCCTTCCTGGTG
Organism: Achromobacter sp. 18P8.1.1; assembly: GCF_057799415.1. NCBI lineage: Bacteria > Pseudomonadati > Pseudomonadota > Betaproteobacteria > Burkholderiales > Alcaligenaceae > Achromobacter > Achromobacter sp. 18P8.1.1. The sequence continues at coordinate 73,312 of NZ_JBYOKH010000032.1, forward strand.
ACGCGCAACTTCGACGCGCTGTATTCCTACAACGCAGCGGAAAGCTATGCACTGGCCATTGCCCATTTGTCCGACCGGTTGCGCGGCGGCGGTTCGCTCGTGCAGCCTTGGCCGACGGATGACCCCGGGCTGTCGCGGGCGGAACGGCGCGAGCTTCAACGGCTGTTGATTGCCAAAGGCTATGACGTGGGCGAACCCGATGGCATGATCGGCGCTCGCACGCGCCAGGCCTTGCAGGCGGCGCAGCGGGAACTGGGCCTGCCGGCTGACGGCCGTGCGGGGCAGAAGGCGCTGAAGGCCCTGAAGGCGTCGGCGGCGGCCAAGACCTCGGGCTGACCGGCTGCGATTTACAAGTTTTGCAAAGATCCGGCAGCAGGTAACGGGGCTGACATGCGTTGCGCCAGCAGCGGCCCTATACTGGTTTTCCGACTTTTCTGGAGCATTGCGATGAGTCTGTTGGATACCTTGGCCTCGATGGCCGGCGGCGGTCAGCAAGGGGGCTCGGCATCGCTGCTGCCCGCGCTGATCGAGCAACTGAACAAATATCCGGGCGGCCTGAGCGGCCTGATCGCCAGCTTCCAGCAGGGCGGCTTGAGCGAGATCGTCGCGTCATGGGTGGGCACGGGGCAGAACCTGCCCGTCAGCGCCGACCAGCTCGGTTCCGTGCTGGACCCCGGCGTCGTCAATGACCTGGCCGCCAAGACCGGCCAGGACACCGATTCCGTGCTGGGTTCCCTGTCTTCGCTGCTGCCGCAGCTGGTGGACAAGGCCACGCCGGAAGGCGCGGTGCAACCGGGGCAGCAATTCAACCCGACCGATCTGCTGGCGTCGCTGTCCGGCCTGTTCGGCAACCGCGGCTGAAGGCGGCACGGGATTTTCGCCTGACACGCCGTCTGCTTGCATCCCCCTCCCGCCGGCGCCTCCTGCAGGCGCTGGCGTTTGGTGCGTTGGCGCCGCTGGCCGCCTGTGCGCCGCCGTTGTCGTTGAACGCCACGTTCCTGCAACTGTGGCGCAGCCATCTGGACCTGAGCCCCGACGATTGGCGCGTGCGCCTGTCCGCCTACCGGCGGCTGGGTTGCCGCGAGATCTTCCTGCAATGGGTGGGGCTGGAAGGGGGGCGGCCGGACGACTGGATGGTGCCCGATGCGGTGCTGCGCCTTATCTTCGACGAAGCCGAGCGCCAGGGATTGGGCGTGCACGTGGGCCTGCCCTACGATCAGCGCTGGTGGGACGTGCTGGCCAGCCAGGACAAGGCCGCCTTCACCGGCTACCTGGATCAGACGCGCTCGCGCGGCGTGGCTTATATGGAGTCGGCGCCGTGGCCCAAGCGCCGCGCGTTCCGAGGCTGGTACCTGCCGTATGAACTCGAGCAATACAACTGGGCGTCGGCTGAGCGCCAGGGGCAGTTGATTCCCTGGCTTGACGCGCTCTCGCGCACGGCGCAGGCCACGAGTCGGGGCGTGCCCTGCATATCGACATATCACAGCCGCCTGCCCGGCGACGGCTCGCTGATGAAGCTGTGGCAGGGCATCCTGGACCAGGTGCGGATCCATCCGATGATCCAGGATGGCGTGGGCGTGGCCGGCCTGGCGAACTACCAGGCACTGGAGCCGCTGCACGACATGCTGCTGGCGCGTCGGGCCTCGTTCGATCTGATCCTGGAACTGTTCGAGGAACTGCCGTCAGGCAGTACCGACGGGTCCACCTTCAAAGCGCGCTCGGCGGAGTTCAGCCGCGTGAAACAACAATGGGACGTGGCCCGCGGCTATGGTGCCAAGCGCGTCGTGGCGTTTGCGATCGACCCCTGGGTCATCGACGACACGCCCGAGGCGCGTGCGCTGATGCGCGCCTGGCTGGACGCGCGCGTCTGAGCGCGCGTCAGTTGAAGCTGCGCCCGATGATCTCCAGCATCACTTCGCTGGTGCCGCCGAAAATGCGCAGCGCGCGCGCGTCGACCCAGGCGCGGCCGATGCCGTATTCCGCCATGTAGCCGTAGCCGCCATACATCTGCAGCAGGTCGTCCAGCACGCGGCCCTGGATTTCGGTGGCGTTCAACTTGGCGATGGCGGCCGTCGTGGGGTCCAGTTCGCCTTCCATCTGGCGCGCCAGGCAGTCGTCCAGGAACACGCGGAGCATGGTGGTTTGCGCGCGGGCGTTGGCCAGCTTGAAGCGCGTGTTCTGATAGTCGATCACGCGGCGGCTGAATACCTTGCGATCGCGGGTGTACTGCGCGGCTTCGTCCAGCATGCCTTCGACCGAGGCGGCGGCGCGCAAGGCGATCGCCAGCCGTTCGCGCGCCAGTTCGCGCGTCATGTATTCGAAGGCGGCGTTCTCCTGCCCCAGCAGGCAATCCGCCGGGACGCGCACCTCGTCGAAATACAGCTCGCAGGTGTCCTGGCTGTGCTGGCCGATCTTGTTTAGCGCCGCGCCCTTGGTGTAGCCGGGCAGGTTCTCTTCAACGCAGAACAGCGACAGGCCGCGTGCGCCCTGGTCCGGATCGGTGGTGGCCAGCACGATGGCCAGGCCTGCGTTCACACCGTTGGTGATGAAGGTCTTCTGGCCGCTGAGTACATAGGCGTCGCCGTCGCGGCGCGCCCGCGTGCGGATGGCTTTCAGGTCGCTGCCGGCGCCGGGCTCCGTCAACGCGATGGCGCCGATCACTTCGCCGCGCGTCATCGGGGGCAGCCAGCGTTCCTTTTGCGCGTCGGTGCCGAAGTTCAGCAGATAGGGCGACACCATGTCCGAATGGATCGAAAAGCCGATGCCCAGGAAGTTGGCATGGGCAAGTTCTTCGATGACGACGGTGGCGTGGCCGAAGTCGCCGCCCAGGCCGTAGGGCTCGGGCAGGGCGCAGTTGAGCAGGCCTTCTTCGCCCGCGCGCCGCCACAGCGAGCGCGGCGTGACGCCGGCCTTTTCCCATTCGGCATAGTGGGGCGCGATCTCGTTGGCGACAAAGCGCCGGACCTGATCGCGGAACAGTTCATGGTCATCCCTGAAAACGCGGCGCATGACGTCTCCTTAGCGGCTGTAGGGGTCCGTGGCGCTGACCTGGCCGTGCAATACCGGCGCGGCCGCGGTCCCGGTCAGGAACAGGCTGTAGTGGTCGCCCGGTT
>NZ_JBYOKH010000033.1:0-73486 GCF_057799415.1 Achromobacter sp. 18P8.1.1
AGCGCGCCTTGATATCGGGCAATTCCCGCAGTCAAAGCGGAAACAAATTCTGCACGATGAAGTCCACGAACACTCTGATTTTGGGCGACAGATGTCGGCTGGAGGGCCACAGGATTCGGAATGTGGTGCGGTCTTGGTTGTAGTCGTCCAGCACAGAGATCAGTTTGCCTTCGCCCATTTGACGACGCACGGCGATGTCAGGGACACAGGCAATACCGAGACCTTGTTCGGCAAAGCAGATTTGCGGGTCCAGAGAATTCGTCACCATACTGCCTGACAGATCCATGGCAAGGGGTTGTCCGTCCCTGCTCAAAGGCCATACATCCGTTTTGCCGGTGGTGGGATACCGGTATAGCAGGCATGCGTGGTCGGCCAAGTCTTCAGGTCGCTGTGGGAGTCCGGCCCGCTGGAAATAGTCGGGAGCGCCGACGATGACCCTTCGATAGGCGCCGAGGACCCGTGCCATCAATCGGGAATCGCTGGGTTCCCCGGTACGGATCACCGCGTCGAAGCCCTCTTCGATCACTTCCACCAACCGATCCGAGCAGTCGATGTCCAGCGCCACGTCGGGATAGCGCCGCTGGAAGGCCGCCAGCTTGGGCATGAACAACGTGCCGACCGAGGGCAGGCTGATGCGCAGCTTGCCCTGAGGGGCGCTTTGCGTTTGCAGGAGTTCGGCTTCGGCCGACTCGACCTCGCAAAGGATACGGCGGCAGCGCTCCAGAAACAGGGCACCTTCCGGCGTCAGGCTGATGGTGCGCGTAGAGCGGTGGAACAGGCGCACCCCCAAGTGTTCTTCCAGCCGTGCGATGGCTTTGCTGACTGCCGAGGCGGAGATCCCCAACTGTTGCCCGACCGCCGTAAAGCTGCGGGATTCGCCCGCGCGTACGAAGACATCAAGAGAACCAAGACTTTCCATTTGAGCCCATCAATTGATGACATTTATGTCACATATCTTGTTCACTGTAGCCTATTTTTCTTTTATTTGTCTCCCGCCACCATGGGTACTAATGCTCGGCAAAGAGCCAGAACGACTTCGATTTGAGGAATTTTGTTTATGAATCAGACAACCGCATCTGCTCGGCACAAGAGCACCGAGCAATTGCCCTTAGGTGGATTGCTTGCCTTGGCAATGGCAGCCTTCATCACGCTTCTGACCGAGATCATGCCGGCCGGATTGCTTTCTTCTATCGCGCAAGGCTTGAACGTCTCTGAAAGCCTCGCGGGTCAGTTCATTACTGCCTACGCGGCGGGCGCGCTGGTCGCAGCCATCCCGGTGACCAGCCTCACACAAGGCATGCGGCGGCGTCCATTGCTATTGACCGCAATCTTTGGTTTTGCGGCGGTCAACCTCGTCACCGCGCTTTCCGATAGCTATGGTGTTTCATTGGTGGCACGCTTTTTCGCCGGCATTTTCGGCGGCATCGTCTGGTCGCTGCTGGCCGGCTATGCGATGCGTATGTCGCCGTTGCATCTCAGTGGTCGGGCAATTGCGATATCCGGTGCCGGCGCGACCATCGCTTTGGTGCTCGGTGTGCCGCTCGGGGCGTTGCTGGGCCGCGCCATCGGCTGGCAAGGCGCGTTTGGTCTGATGAGTGCCCTGGCACTCTTGCTCATAATGTGGATCATTGCCCGCGTCCCCGACTTTCCTGGCCAAACCAAGGCGCAGCGGCAAACGCTTTCCAGTGTGTTTTTGAAAACCGGCATTCGCGCCGTGCTGTTTGTTGTCTTTACCTTCGTTGTTGCCCACAACATTCTCTACATCTATATCGAGCCTCTCCTCGAACCTTCTGGCTTATCTGCGAACGTGGATACAGTCCTGTTCGTCTTCGGACTGGGTTCGATAATCGGCCTGTGGTTCGTGGGTGCAATGGTCGATCGTCGTCTGCAATTTCTTGCCTTGACAAGCATCATGATCTTCGCCGTTGCGTCCCTGTTGCTGGGCCTTTGGGGCGATCTTTCGCAGATGGTCTATCCGTCTGTAGCGGTCTGGGGGCTCGCTGTCGGCGGCTTTGCCACGATCACTCAAACAGCCTTGTCTCGGTTTGCCGGCGAGTCGGTTGACGTGGCGCAATCCATGTACACAACGGGCTGGAACTCCGCGGTGGCCAGCGGCGGCGTTGTTGGCGGAATTTTGCTTAATGGGTCAGGTGTGGCGTCCTTTGCATGGGTCGTTATCGGAATTCTCGCGGTCTCGTTGTTGGGCATCGTCTTCGCCATGAACAGGGCCTTGACGACCAGGAACTGAGATTGCTTGCCGGTCCATCAAAGTGATTGCACATCGAACGCGCAGGCAGGCGCCGGCTGCAGCCGCCTGCTATGATTACTGGATAAAACACCAGTTATCCGGCCTCGCCGATGTTCCCCCCGCACCGTTACTACTACCTTCACAATTTCCAGCGCGCGCTGGCGTGGGTCGCTGACCGCTATGCCGACCTGCTGGATGCCGGCGAACGCCGTTTCCTGGAAGACTTCCAGGCCTTGCCGCAGGCGTCCCAGGCGTTGATGGTTCGCATGCTGATGCGGCGCGGGCCGTGGTTCCGCGCCAGCCGGCTGGTCTATGAGGAAATCGCCAGCACGCAGGATGCCGCGGCGCCGCTGCGGGCGCTGGGGTGGCTGGACGCCGACGCGCCAATGACGTTGGACGAGCTGTTCGCCCTGCATACCAAGCCCGAGCTTAGCCGCCTGTTTGGGGATGCCTCGGTCAAGCCGGCGGCGCGCAAGGCGGACCTGCTGGAGGCCTTGCGGGCGCGGCACGATGCGCCCCAGCCCTATGCGGCTTGGAACCCCGCGGCCGACGAGCCCGTCTGGCGCGTGATGGTGGGCGATCTTTGCGAACGCTTGCGCCTGATGTTCTTCGGCAACCTGTACCAGGACTGGTCGGAATTCGTATTGGCCGACCTGGGCGTGTTCCAGTACGAGGCGGTGCCGTTCGAGGCGTCGTCGCGGGCATTCCAGACGCGGGCGGACGTGGACGGCTATCTGGCCTTGCATGCCTGCCGGGCGGCGCTGGACGAAGGCGCCGAACTGGACGCCTTGCTGCGGGCGGTGGACGATTGCGCCAGCCAGAACCCCTGGCTGGAAAAGCGCCGCGCCAAGGTGCTGCTGCGGATCGGGCAGGCGTGCGAGCGGGCGCAGGACTGGGCGGCGGCGCAACGCGTGTACGCGCGCTGCGCGTACCCCGGCGCGCGGCATCGCCGCATACGCGTGCATGAACGCATGGCGCAGTATGGCGAGGCCTTGGCGCTGGCCTTGCAGGCGCAATCCGCACCCGAAAGCGAAGAGGAAAGCCAGCGCGTGGCGCGGATGCTGCCGCGCCTGTATCGGGGCGCGGGGCAGGGCGCGCCCGCGCGGGTGGCGGCCCCGGCCTTGCTGCGCTCGGATCTGAGCTTGCCGCGGCCGGCCGAGCCGATGCCAGTGGAATTCGTTACCCGGGACCATCTGCATCAAGACGATGCGCCGGTGCACTACGTTGAGAACGCGCTGATCAATTCGCTGTTCGGCCTGCTGTGCTGGCCGGCCGTCTTTGCGCCGCTGCCGGGCGCGTTCTTCCATCCGTTCCAGCGCGCCCCGGCGGACCTGGATGCGCCGGATTTCCACCAGCGCCGTGCGGCTTTGTTCGACGACTGTCTGGGGCAGCTGGACACGCACGCGTATCGCGATGTGATCCTGCAGCGTTATGCGGAAAAATCGGGCGTGCAGTCGCCGTTCGTGTTCTGGGGCGCGTTGTCGGACACGCTGTTGGCGCAAGCGCTGGACTGCCTGCCGGCCGCGCATCTGAAGCTGTATTTCACCCGGCTGCTGCGGGACGTCAAGACCAACCGCTCGGGCTTTCCGGACCTGATCCGTTTCTGGCCGGCAGAGCGCCGCTATGAACTGGTCGAAGTCAAGGGGCCTGGCGACAAGCTGCAGGATAACCAGATCCGTTGGCTGCAGTATTGCGTGTCGCATGGGATGCCGGTTCGCGTCTGCCACGTCAGTTGGCGGGAGGATGCGGCATGAGTTATGCCGTGGCGGTGCGTGCGCTGTGCGAGTTCACCGCGCGGGCGGGCGATCTGGACTTGCGTTTCACGCCGGCGCCGACGGGGCTGGAAGGAATGGCGGGCCACGCGGTGGTGACGGGCCGGCGCGGGCCGGCCTATGAAACCGAAGTGGCGCTGTCCGGCCAACATGAAAACCTGCTGGTGCGGGGGCGGGCCGACGGCTACGACCCTGTGGCCAACCAGCTGGAAGAGGTCAAGACGTATCGCGGCCAGTTGGACAGCGTGCGCGAGAACCACCGCGTGGTGCATTGGGCGCAGGCGCGCGTCTACGGCCATCTGCTGTGCCAGGCCCGTGGGCTGGACCAGGTGCGGGTGGCCCTGGTGTATTTCAATGTGGTCACCGAAGAAGAAACGGTCCTGGTGGAAACGCACGAGGCGTCGGCGCTGGCGGCCTTCTTCCAGGAGCAATGCGGCCGTTTCCTGGCCTGGGCCAAGACCGAGCTAGCCCATCGGCAAGCGCGCGATGCCGCGCTGGAAAAGCTGGCATTTCCGCATGGCGAATTCCGTGCCGGGCAACGCGACCTGGCCGTGGCCGTGTACCGCACGGCGCGCGACGGCCGCTGCCTGATGGCGCAGGCGCCCACCGGTATCGGCAAGACGCTGGGTACGATCTTCCCGCTGCTCAAGGCCAGCCCCGGCACGGGCCTGGACAAGATCTTCTTCCTGGCGGCCAAGGGGTCGGGGCGGGGGCTGGCGGTTCAAGCGCTGGACACCGTCAATGCGCAGCCTGCGGCGCCCGCGCTGCGGGTGCTGGACCTGCAGGCGCGTGACAAGACCTGCGAGCATCCGGATCTGGCCTGCCACGGGGATTCCTGCCCCTTGGCGAAAGGGTTTTACGACCGCTTGCCGCAAGCGCGCGAAGCGGCGTTGCAACACGTCCGGCTGGATGCGCCCACCGTACGCGCGACGGCCCGCGCGCATCAGGTGTGTCCGTACTACCTGTCGCAGGAGCTGATCCGCTGGAGCGACGTGGTGGTGGGCGACTACAACTATTACTACGACGCCACGGCGATGCTGTACGCCATGACGCAGGCCTACCAGTGGAAGGTGGCGGTGCTGGTGGACGAAGCCCACAATCTGGTGGACCGGGCGCGCCGCATGTACACGGGTGAATTGGACCAGGCATCGCTGTCCGCCGCGCGCTATGCCGCGCCCAAGGCGCTGAAAAAGCCGCTGGACGGCCTGCAGCGGTCTTGGAACGCGCTGAACAAGAAGCAGGTTGAACGGTATCAGGCCTATGAGATGGTGGCCCCGGGCGTGCTGACCGCCGTGCAGAAAGCGGTAGGCGCCATCATGGAGCACATGGCCGAGTCGCCGTTGGCGCAAGACGATCCCGTCCTGACGTTCTACTTCGAAGCGCTGCAGTTCATGCGCCTGGCCGAGCAGTTCGGTTCGCACGCGCTCTTTGACGTGACGCTGTCGGACGTGGGCGTGACCAGCGCCAAGACGCGGCCGTCCACCTTGTGCGTGCGCAACGTGATCCCGGCGCCGTATCTGGCGGCGCGCTACGCGGCGGCGCACGCGACGGTGCTGTTTTCCGGCACACTGAGCCCGCAGCAGTTCTACCGCGACACCCTCGGACTGCCCAAGGAAGCGCCCTGGATCGACGTGGCCGCGCCGTTCCAGGCCGAGCAGTTGGCGGTACGGGTGGTGGGCAACGTGTCCACGCGCTATCGCGACCGCGAACGTTCGCTGGCGCCGATCGTCGACTTGATCGCCACCCAGTATGCCGAGCGGCCCGGCAACTATCTGGGGTTTTTAAGCAGCTTCGATTATTTGCGCCAGGTGTCCGACCTGATGCGCGAACGCCATCCCACGGTGCCGATCTGGCTGCAGACGCCGGGCATGGATGAACCCGGCCGCGCCGCGTTCCTGGCCCGCTTCACCGAGACCGGCCAGGGGGTGGGCTTTGCGGTGCTGGGTGGCGCGTTCTCGGAAGGGGTGGACTTGCCAGGCAAGCGGCTGATCGGCGCGTTCATTGCCACGCTGGGCCTGCCGCAAGTGAACCCCGTGAACGAAAACATGAAGCGGGCCATGGACTTGCGCTATGGCGAAGAGAACGGCTACGACTACACCTACCTGTACCCGGGCATGCAGAAAGTGGTGCAGGCGGCCGGCCGGGTGATCCGTACCGAACAGGACGTGGGCACCGTGCACCTGATCGACGACCGCTATCGCCGCGCCAAGGTGCGCGGCCTGTTGCCCAGTTGGTGGCAGGTGGACTGATCCGCTAGGGCGTGACCGTCACGCCATCGCGGGCGGCGTGTGCGCGCCGCCGCCCCAGCAGCGCATGGATGGCCAGCGCGGTCAGCACGGCAATGCCAGCCAAGGCGTGCAGCACGTGGCGGAAGGCCTCGTTATAGCTGTGCTGCAGCAGCTCGGATGCGCCCGGCAACAAGGCCGCCGCTTCGTGCAACTGACCCAGCGCGGCGCGGTTGGCGGCCATCAGGATGGCCTGGCCGTCGGTGCCGGCAGGCAGCCCCGCCGTCAGCGGCATCTGGATCAGCAAGGCCAGCAGCGCGCTGACGACGGCGATGGCAATGCCATCCGCCGATACGCGCACCGTGTTGAAGATGCCGGTGGCCATGCCGACGTTGCGCGGTTCCACCACGCTGACGGCCATCGCGTCCATCAAGCCCCACGGCACGCCGATGCCGATGCCGATCAGACTCATCGGCAACCACAGGCCGGTGGCGCCTGTGGTCATGACGTCCGCCAACCAGACCAGGCCGGCGGCCACCGCCAGCAGGCCCACCGCGGACAGCACGCCCGGGTTGAACCAGCGTGTCAGCAATGCGGCCAGGAACGGCACGACCAGCAACGGTGCGGCCAGACCAATCATCAACTGGCCGGCCGCCAGCGCGCTGTAGCCGTCGATACCGATGAAGCGGCCGGGCAGCACGGCGATCAGCACGATGAAGAGGAACGCGGGCGAAGCCGCCAGTACCTGAACGCCGACGAAGCGCGCGTCGCGGAACAGGCTCAGGTCCAGCATGGACCGGGCGGCGCGGCGCTCGACGTGCACGAACACGCCGGCCAGCAGGGCAGACGTCAATAGCGCGCCGATGACGTGCGCATCCGTCCAGCCCGCTTCGGGCGCCAGCAACATGCCGTAGGTGAACAGGCCCAGCGCGCCGGTGAAGCTGATGGCGCCCGGCCAGTCCAAGCGGCCTTGGGCGGCGCCGACGGTCGGGCGCACGCTGACGGCCACCATGACGGCGCCCAGCACGCCCACGCCGCCCGTCGCCAGGAACACCCATTCCCAACCGGCGGCCTGCACCATCCAACCGGACGCCAGCGGCCCGAACGACAGGCCGATGCCGAAGGTGGTGCCCAGCAAGCTGAACGCACGGGTGCGCGCCACGCCGTGGAACAGCGGGGCCAACGACGACATGGCGGCGGCAAACGCGGCTGCGCCGCCCATGCCCTGCATCAGCCGCATGACGTCGATCCAGCCCGTGGTGGGCAGGTAGGGGATGGCGAACGTGGCGGCGCAGAACCAGGCCAGGCCCAGCAGCCAGACCCGGCGGGGGCCGTACAGGTCGGTCAGGCTGCCCGACACCATGATGACGCTGCCGTACGCGAGGATGTAGCCGTTCAGGATCCAGTTCAGTTCAACCGGCGTGCCGCCCAGCGCCTGGCTGATCGACGGCAGGACCACGGCGGGGCCGGTGAAGCACAGCGGGATGAGCAGGGCTGTCAGGCAGGCAGACAGCAGTTGCAGCCAGCGATGGCGGGAGGGTGGGGATTCGGGAAGGTGCATGAGGACGAGCGGGTCTGAACAAGGGGCGCCGCGCGGCGGGATTGCGGTGCGGCGGCAGAATGACGGCAAGCTTAGGGGCCACTGGATAAAAGAAAAACAGGCTAGGATTCCGAATATTCAGGACAAAAACGTCCGCAATGGGGATGAGGATGGATAGTCTTAGCGGCATCGGCGTATTTGTGCTGGTCGCGGAAACGCGCAGCTTTTCCGAGGCGGGGCGGGTGCTGGGGGTGTCGCCGTCGGCGGTGGGCAAAAGCGTGGCGCGGATGGAAGAGCGCTTGAAAGTGCGTCTGTTCCATCGCAGCACGCGCCACATTGCGCTGACCCCGGAAGGCGAGAAATTCCTGGAGCGTTGCCGCCGCATCCTGTGCGAAGTGGAAGCCGCTGAATTGGAACTTTCCGAAGCGACGGATGCGCCGCACGGCAAGCTGCGGGTGAGCCTGCCGCGCTACAGCGGGCTGTTCGACTCCAGCATCGCCAGCTTCATGCGGCAGTACCCGGCCGTGGAACTGGACCTGGATTTCACGGACCGGATGGTGGATGTGATCGGCGAAGGCTACGACGCCGTGGTCCGCACCGGCGACATGGACGATTCCGGCCTGAAGCGCCGGCGGCTGGGGCCGTTCCGGCGGGTGCTGGCCGCAGCGCCCGACTATTTGCGCCTGCATGGCACGCCTAAGCGCGCGGGCGACCTGCTGCGCCACGCCTGCCTGCATTACCGGTATCCCGCGACGGGCCGGCTTGAAAAATGGCCGCTGAAACAGGGGCCGGACGCGCAATCGCTCGATTTGCCCCTGACGCTGGTCTGCAACAGCGTCGAGATGCGGATATCCCTGGCGGTGGGCGGGCAGGGCATCGTCTGCCTGCCGGATTTCACGATCCGCCGCGAACTGGCTGCGGGCCAGTTGCAGATCGTGATGGAAGACCGCACGCGCGGCAGCGGCACGATGTGGGCGCTGTGGCCCGCCAGCCGCCATGCGTCGCCCAAGCTGCGGGTCTTCATCGACCATCTGGCGCAGCACCTGTTTCCCTGAATCCGGCCGGGCCGCCTTGTAGGATGATGATCATCATATTAATATGATGATCATCATCTAATGGCTGGGCCAGTCATGCGCTACGACAACGGACACAAACGGGAAACGCGGATACGCATTCTGAAGACGGCGGCGGAAGCGGTGCGTGCCGACGGGCCCGACCGGATTGGCGTGGCTGCGGTGATGCGCCAGGCCGGCATGACGCACGGCGGCTTCTACGCCCATTTCAATTCGAAGGACGCGCTGGTCGAGGCCTCGATCGAACACATGTTCGACGAGGCGCTGGCCCGCGCCCAAAGGCGCATGGACGGACGACCGCCCGCCGACGGCCTTGCCGCCTACGTGGACGCCTACCTGTCGACCGCCCATTGCGAGGCGCGCGCCCAGGGCTGCCCGCTGGTGGCGCTGGCGGCTGACCTGCCGCGCCAGTCTGACGCCTGCCGGCAGGCCTACGCCGCCGGGTTGCGCCGACTGGTTCAAGCCCTGGCCGGCCGGCTGGCCGATGCCGGCTACCCCGAACCGGAACCGCTGGCCCGTTCGGTGCTGGCTGAATTGGTTGGCGCGGTTTCCCTGGCCCGTTGCGAGACCGATGCGCAACGGGCGAATGCCATGCTGGCGGACGCCCGCCGGCTCTTGAAGGCCCGCCTGGGCCTGGAGCAATGCTGATGACATCCCAACCGACCCCCCATCGCGAACCCAGCCTGGTCGAGGAGACCGGCGCGGGCCTGGACGGCCTGGCGCAACTGCGCGCGTTGCTGGCCTCCGGCCGCAAGCCCGGCATCATGGTGACGCTGGATTTCGACTTCGTGGAAGTGGAAGCCGGACGTGCGGTATTCGCCGGCACGCCGGGGCCGCAGGCCTACAACCCCATTGGCACGGTGCACGGCGGGTATGCCGCCACGCTGCTGGACTCGGCATGTGGTTGCGCCGCGCATTCCCAACTGACGGCCGAGCAGGCCTACACCACGCTGGAGCTGAAGGTGGCGTATCACAAGGCCATCACGCGCCACAGCGGCCTGCTGCGGGCGGAAGGCCGGGTCTTGTCGATGGGCCAACGCGTGGCCTATGCCGAAGCCAAATTGACGGACGCGCAGGGCCGCCTGCTGGCCTCGGCCACGTCCACCTTGCTCGTGTTCGCGCGGCCGGCCCCGGCCGTCGCCGCAGGTTGAGACGACTCGTTTAAAAGGAACAGCCATGATTGCCGCAGATCCCATTGTCATTGTTGCCGCCGCGCGGACTCCGCTGGGGCGTTTCCTCGGGGGCCTGGCCCCAGTCACCGCCGCCGACTTGGGCGCCGTCGCGATCCGCGCCGCGCTGGAACGCGGCGGCGTGCCGGCTTCCAGCGTGGATGAAGTGCTGATGGGATGCGTGCTGCCCGCTGGCCAGGGACAGGCGCCGGCGCGTCAGGCCATGCGCGCGGCCGGCGTGCCGGATGCGGTGGGTGCCACCACGGTCAACAAAGTGTGCGGGTCCGGCATGAAGGCGGCGATGATTGCGCACGACCAGATCCTGGCCGGCGCGATCGACGTGGCGGTGGCCGGCGGCATGGAGTCCATGAGCAACGCACCGTATCTGCTGAAGAAGGGGCGGGCGGGCTATCGCTTCGGCCATGACCGCGTCTACGACCATCTGGCGCTGGATGGGCTGGAAGACGCCTACGAGGCGGGCCGGCCGATGGGCGACTTTGGGGAAAGCGCCGTGCAGGCCTATGGTTTCACCCGCGCCGACCAGGACGCCTATGCGGCCGAGACGCTGCGGCGCGCGCGGCAGGCGGTGGAGTCCGGCGCGTTCGCGGCCGAGATCGCGCCGGTGGCGGTGCCGGGCAAGGGCGGGGCGCTGATGGTCGACCAGGACGAGAACCCGTTGAAGGTGTCACCCGAGAAAATCCCCACGCTCAAACCCGCCTTCCGCGAAGACGGCACCATTACCGCGGCCAGCGCATCGGCCAACGCGGACGGCGCGGCAGCCCTGGTGCTGACCCGCGAATCGGTCGCGCGCCGCGAAGGCTGGCCGGTGCTGGCCCGCATCCACGGCCATGCGACGCACAGCCAGGAGCCGGCCTGGTACACGACGGCGCCCATCCCGGCCATCCGCAAGCTGCTGGACAGGGCCGGTTGGCAGGTACAGGACGTCGACCTCTTCGAGATCAACGAGGCGTTCGCCGTGGTGGCCATGGCCGCGGCGCAGGACCTGGGCATTGCCCGCGACCGGTTGAACGTCAACGGCGGCGCCTGCGCCCTGGGGCATCCGATCGGCGCGACGGGTGCGCGGCTGATCGTGACCTTGCTGCACGCGTTGCAGGCGCGTGGCCTGCGGCGCGGCGTGGCGGCGTTATGCATCGGCGGGGGCGAGGCCACGGCCGTGGCGATAGAGCGGGTTTAAGCAGGCCGGCCCGGCGCCTGCCGGGCGCGCGCGGTCTGCCGGGTTTGCGTAGTATGTCGGTTGCGCCGGGCGGTCGCCGCCTGCGCCCATAACGACAAACCAGGAGACCGCATGCCCCCCGCCACGCCGGCTGCAACCGCCAGCCTGAACCCCATCGTCGCCATGCCGGCGCACGCCCTGTCGGATGCGATCCGGCGGCGCGAGCTGTCCTGCGTCGAAGTGATGCGCGCCTATCTGGCGCATATCGACCGCGTCAATCCCAAGATCAATGCCATCGTCGCCCGCCGTGATTCGGACGCGTTGCTGCGCGACGCCGCCGAGCGCGACGCACAGTTGGATGCGGGACAGTGGCTGGGCTGGATGCACGGCATGCCGCAGGCCCCGAAGGACCTGACGGCGGTGCGCGACATGGTCACGTCCATGGGGTCGCTGGTCTACAAGGACCTGGTGACGCCGCATGACTCGATCATCGTCGAACGGATGCGGGCATCGGGCGCCATTTTCATTGGCCGCAGCAATGTGCCGGAATTCGGCCTGGGGTCGCACACCTATAACCGGGTCTACGGCACTACCGGCAACCCTTACGATCCGACCAAGACCGCCGGCGGCAGCAGCGGCGGCGCCGCGGCCGCGTTGGCCGCCCGCATGTTGCCGGTTGCCGATGGCAGCGACTTCGGCGGGTCGCTGCGCAACCCCGCGGCGTTCTGCAACGTCTATGGCATGCGCCCATCGGCCGGCCGCGTGCCCTTCGGCCCGGCGCCGGAAGTATTCTTGAAACAGCTGTCCTACGAAGGCCCGATGGGTCGGACGCCGCGCGACGTGGCGCTGCTGATGTCCGTGATGGCGGGGCACGACAAGCGCTCTCCGCTGTCGTTGCGCGACGACCCGGCGCAGTTCGCCGCCCCGTTGGACGCCGACCTGCGCGGCAAGCGCATCGGCTGGCTGGCCGACTGGAACGGCTACCTGGCCATGGAGCCGGGCATCCTGGAGCTGTGCAGCCAGGCGCTGGCCGCGCTGGGCACCGTGGGCTGCGATGTCGTCGATTACCAGGTGCCGTTCGCCGGCGACCGCCTGTGGCGCATCTGGCTGGCGCATCGGCATCTGATGGTGGGCGGCCAGTTCCATGCCCTGGTCGAAAACCCCGAAACGCGCAAGCTGGTCAAGCCGGCGTTGATCTGGGAAGTCGAGGGGTTGGAAGGCATGACGGCGCGGCAGGTCTACCAGGCCACCGAAGAGCGCAGCGCCTGGTACCAGACCGTGCTGCGCATGTTCGACGAGGTCGATTTCCTGGCCGTGCCATCGGCGCAGGTCTTTCCGTTCGACGCGACGCTGGACTGGCCCAAGCAGATCGCCGGACGCCCCATGGATACCTACCATCGCTGGATGGAGACGGTGACGCCGTGGACGCTGGCGGGCTGCCCGGTGATCAGCGTGCCGGTGGGGTTCAACGCGCAGGGCTTGCCGATGGGGATGCAACTGGTGGGGCCGCCGCAGGCCGACCGGGACGTGCTGTGCCTGGCGCACGCCTACGAGCAGGCAAGCGACTGGGTGCACGCGCGGCAGCCGGAAGCCTTGTGGCGCGAACCCGCCTGAAGGATGGTTCTGGTACGCACTGTCACCATAAAAGACAAGGGCTTGTAAGCGGACTTTGCATTTTTCCGACGAACCGGCCGCTTCGTCGGGGTTTCCCTTGCATTTTCATGGCTGACAGGCCAAGCCTTTGCAATAATTAGCGAAATTACCCACATCCCGTCATAAAGTGGGCGCGGGCGCGCGTCGCGGCGCGTCCGGTCGTTCAGGGGCGTCCTTTGGGGCGTTGAAGCATTGAACCAGCACAAAGGTCTCCCGGCATGAAGAATCTGACACTCCGCCAGCGCATCCTGGCCAGCTTCCTGGTCATCCTGGCCATCATGGCGTTGATGGTGGTGGTGGATTACCGGCGCTTGCTGCACATCGAGGAAGAGGTCGCCACGATCAACACGGACGCGGTGCCGGGCATCTACTACAGCACCTCGATCCGGTCGTCGTGGTTCGCGGGATTCGTGGTGGTGCAGGATGCCTATAACTCGGACACCGATGCCGAGCGCCGCAACGCCCTGGAGGCGCTGCCCAAGAACGACCAGCAGCTGGAAGAGAACATCGTGCTGTACCGCCGGACGGTATCGCGCGGCGACGACCGCAAGATGTTCGACGAATTCGAATTGGAACTGCAGGCATACAAGCGCATCCGCGCCGACATCCTGGAGCAGGCCGCCACGGGCAACGTGGCGCAGGCGCAGGCGCGCATCAAGACGGAACTGCGGCCCGCTTTCTACAAGGGCCGCGACACGCTGGCCAAGATGGTGGCTGAAAACAAGCGGCAAGCGGACGAGTCCGCGGTCAGCATCCAGAAGTCGGTGGATACAGCCGAGGTCGGAATGCTGGTGTCGCTGGCGCTGGCCATTGCCGCCGCCGTCGTGTGCGGCTTCCTGTTGATGCGGGCCATCGCCAACCCGATGCGCGACATCGTCAAGACCCTGGAATCCACGGGCGGCGGCGACCTGACCCGCCGGCTGTCGCTGGCGCGCAAGGACGAGTTCAACGCCATCGAGACCGGCTTTAACGGCATGGTCGACGAGTTGACGGGGCTGGTGAGCAAGACGCAGCGCTCGGCCGTGCAGGTGGCAACGTCCGTTACCGAGATCGCGGCCACGTCCAAGCAGCAGCAGGCCACGGCGTCCGAAGTGGCGGCCACCACGACCGAGATTGGCGCGACGTCGCGCGAGATCTCCGCGACCTCGCGCGAACTGGTGCGCACCATGACCGAAGTGTCCGGTGCCGCCGAGCAGACGGCGTCGCTGGCGGGCAGCGGCCAGGTCGGGCTGGCGCGCATGGAAGACACGATGCGCAACGTGGTCGGCGCGGCGGGATCGGTCAACGCCAAGTTGGCGATCCTGAACGAGAAGGCCGGCAATATCACGCAAGTGGTCACGACGATTACGAAGGTCGCAGACCAGACCAACCTGCTTTCGCTGAACGCGGCGATCGAAGCCGAGAAGGCCGGCGAATATGGCCGCGGTTTCGTGGTGGTGGCGACCGAGATCCGCCGCCTGGCCGACCAGACCGCGGTGGCCACCTACGACATCGAGCAGATGGTGCGCGAGATCCAGTCGTCGGTGTCCGCGGGTGTGATGGGCATGGACAAGTTCTCGGAAGAAGTGCGCCGCGGCATGGCCGACATGCAGCAGGTGGGCGATCAGCTGTCGCAGATCATCCAGCAGGTGCAGACGCTGGCGCCGCGCGTGCAGATGGTCAACGAAGGCATGCAGGCGCAGGCCACAGGCGCCGAACAGATCAACCAGGCCCTGCAGCAGTTGAGTGATGCGGCGCAGCAGACGGTGGAGTCCCTGCGCCAGTCCAGTCTGGCCATCGAAGAGCTGACGCTGGTTGCCAATGACCTGCGCAGCGGCGTGTCGCGCTTCAAGGTGTGAGTCCGGTCATGGCTGCGCTAGCCCCTTCTTCGTCCGAGCCCGGCGCCGCGCTTGCCGCGGCGCGGCGGCTTTATCTGCTGTTCCGCATCGGCGAAGACCGCTATGCGCTGGATGCGGCGGACGTGGTCGAAGTGTTGGGCCTGCGCGCCTTCAAGCAGGTGCCCGGCACGCCGCCCTGGGTCGCGGGCATGCTGGACCGGCGCGGCGTGCCGGTGCCGGTGATCGACATGAGCGCGTTGGCAGGCCACGGCAGTGCGGTCACGGTGACCAGCACCCGTCTGGCGCTGGTGCGCTACCGCCCGGATCCCGGGGCGGAAAGCCGCTTGCTGGGCTTGATCCTGGAACAGGCGACCGAGACGGTGCATTACGACCCGGCGGCGTTCCAGCCTTACGGGCTGGACAATGCCGGCGCCCGCTATCTGGGCCCGGTGCTGAGCGACGCGCACGGCATGGTGCAGGCCGTCAACGTCGGGGACCTGCTGCCCGCCCCGGTGCGGGCGCTGCTGTTCCCGGAGCCTGGCGACAGGCGTGAAGGCGAGGCGCGGCCATGACTTTGATCGACGAATTCAGCGCCCTGCTCAAGCGCAAGATGGGCCTGGACAGCGGCTCGATCGGCAAGGCGGCGGTCGAGCGCGCGGTCCGGCACCGCATGGGCGCGGTGAACGCGGCGGACGAAAACGATTACTTGATGCGGGTGCAGGCCTCGGCGGCTGAAATGCAGCAGCTGATCGAAGCCGTGATCGTGCCGGAAACCTGGTTTTTCCGGTACCCGGAGTCGCAGGCGGCCATGGCGAAGCTGGCATGCGAACGTTTGTTCGCGGCGGGCGTGGCTGAAGACCGCGTGCTGCGCGTGCTGAGCGTGCCGTGTTCCAGCGGCGAAGAGCCGTATTCCATCGCCATGGCCTTGCTGGATGCAGGCGTTCCCGCCGCCCGGTTCCAGGTGGATGCCGTGGACATCAGCGAACGCATGGTCGAATTCGCCCGGCGCGCGGTGTATGGCCGCAACTCGTTCCGGGGCGATGATCTGGCTTACCGCGGCCGTCACTTTGCCGAGACGGCCGATGGCTACCGGTTGGCGGCGGTGGTCAGGGAAAAGGTGCGCTTTCAGCAGGGCAACCTGTTCGACACCAACCTGCTGCTGGGCGCTGCCCCTTACGATTTCGTGTTCTGCCGCAATTTGCTGATCTATTTCGACGCGGCCACACAAGAGCGCGCGGTGCAGGTGCTGCGGCGCTTTACGCGCGGCGACGGCGTGATCTTCGTCGGGCCCGCAGAAACCAGCCTGATGACGGCGCGACGCCTGCCTGCCGTACAGATGGCCCGGTCTTTCGCATTTTCGGCGCAGGCGATGCCGCCGCCCGCCGAAACGTACGCGCCGCCCAAGCCGATCGTGCATGCCTGGACGCCGCCCCGGCGACCCGTGGCGCAGCCGCCGGCGGCGCGCTTGCCCTTGCCGCATGCGGCGATTGCGGCTGCGGCGACCGTCCTGGCCCCGGCTTCGGCTCCGGCCTCGGTTCCGACTTCAAACGGCACCCACGCCGACGTGTCCTTGCGCCAGATAGCGGCGATGGCGGACCAGGGGCGCGTGCAGGACGCGCTGGCGCAGTGCCGGGCGCACCTTGAAATCCATGGCGCCAGCGCCGATGGCCTGCATCTGCTGGGCCTGTTGCAAGACGCCGTGGGCGACGCGCGCCAGGCGCAGGCCGCCTATCGCAAGGCGCTGTACCTGGATCCGACGCATCGCGAAGCCCTGCTGCATCTGGCCGCGCTGATCGCGTCGGCGGGCGATGTGGAAGGTGCCCGCCGCCTGCAAGCGCGCGCGGCGCGAGAGGAGGCCCGTCGTGAGTGAATCCATCGCGCTGCTGTCCGACGTGGACGACTGCTGGAACCGTATTGGCATCCGCGGCGACAAGAGCTGTGGCCAGCTGGCGGGGCATGTGCATTGCCGCAACTGTCCGGTCTATGCGACGGCGGCCAAACGCATCCTGGACCGGCTGCCGCCCCAGATGGACGCGCAGGACCATGAACCGGAAGCCCGACACAGCACGCGTCAGTCGTCGCTGCTGGTGTTCCGCCTGGGCCGGGAGTGGCTGGGCCTGCCCACGCGGGCGCTGGACGAAGTGGCCGGCACGCGCCCCGTCCTGACGCTGCCGCATCGCCGCGATCCGGCCGTGCTGGGCGTGACCAACGTGCGCGGCACCTTGACCGTCTGCGTGTCGCTGGCGCGCCTGCTTGGCCTGGATGCCGCGCCGGTGGATGCGCGAGAACGGGCCGCTGCCCGCATGCTGATTTTTGGCGGCACCGGCCGGGCGGTGGTGCTGCCCGTGGATGAAGTGGAAGGCATACATGCCGTGGACCTGGATGCGCTGGAGCCGCTGCCGGCCACCGTGGAAGGCGCAAGCCAGACCTATTCACGCGGCATGGCGCGTTGCGGCGGCCGCGGCGTAGGCGTATTGGACGAGAATCTGCTGATGCAAGCTTTGGAACGGAGTCTGGCGTGAATCCGGACGAGATGCGCGACGCGTCGCTCCTGGAGCTGTTCCAGCTCGAAACCCGCACCCAGGTGCAGGTGCTGAACAACGGCCTGTTGGCGCTGGAACACGATCCGACGTCGGCGGCCCAGCTGGAAGCCTGCATGCGCGCGGCGCATTCGCTCAAGGGCGCGGCCCGCATTGTGGACCTGCACCCCGCGGTGCGCATCGCGCACGCCATGGAAGACTGCCTGGTGGCCGCGCAAGAAGGGCGGTTGCGGTTGCAGGCCACCGATATCGATGCCTTGCTTCTGGGCACCGACTTGCTGCAGCGGGTCGCCACGCCAGGCGTCGAGCTGGGCGGCGAGATCGACGAACTGGTGGTGCGCCTGAGTAATGCGCCCAATGCGCCGCCAGCGGCGCCGGCCGTGCCGCCGCGTGCGCCCCGGCCGTCGGACTTCCTGCCGCCGATTCAACGCGTGGAGGATCCGCCCTTGGCGGCGCCGGCAGCGGCGCCTGTGGCCGCATCGGCGCCGTCATCGCAGACGATGGTGCGCCGGAGTTCAGATCAGGGCATTTCGGAAGGCGAGCGCGTCTTGCGCGTGACGGCGGATACGCTGAACAAGCTGCTGGGCCTGTCGAGCGAAACGCTGGTGGAATCGCACTGGGTCGGACCGTTCGGCGCATCCATGCTGCGGCTGCGGCGCATGCAGTCGGGCGCCGCGCAGGCGCTGGACGGCGTGCGTGCCGCGCTGGCTGGCCAGCACGTGGACGCACGCGTCCAGGCCGCGCTGGACGATGCCCAGCGCATCGTGGGGCAATGCCAGCAGGAACTGGCGCAACGCACCAGCGAGGTCGACGAATTCGGCTGGCGCATGAGCCATCTGGCGCAACGCCTGTACGACACCGCGCTGGCCTGCCGCATGCGTCCGTTCGGTGACGGCGTGGGCGGCATGGCCCGCATGGTGCGCGATCTGGGCCGCTCGCTGGGCAAGCAGGTGCGGCTGGAGATCGAGGGCGACGCCACCCAGGTCGACCGTGACATCCTGGAAAAGCTGGACGCGCCCCTGATGCACCTGCTGCGCAATGCGGTGGACCACGGCATCGAAATGCCGATGGACCGCATGGATGCCGGCAAGTCGCCGGAAGGCCTGATCAAACTGGCGGCGCGCCACGCCGCCGGCATGCTGCTGATCGAGCTGAGCGACGACGGAGCGGGCATTTCCCTGGACCGGCTGCGCGTCGAAGTGGTGCAGCGCAAGCTGACGAACGCCGAAACGGCTGCCCGGTTGAGCGAGGCCGAACTGCTGGAATTCCTGTTCCTGTCGGGCTTCAGCACGCGCGGCGAAGTCACTGAAATCTCGGGGCGAGGGGTGGGCCTGGACGTGGTGCAGACCATGGTGCGGCAATTGCGCGGCGCCGTGCGGATCCATCAGACCACGGGGCAGGGCACGCGCTTCGTGCTGGAAATGCCGTTGTCGCTATCCGTGGTGCGCAGCTTGCTGGTGGAAGTGCAGGGCGAGATCTACGCGTTTCCGCTGGCGTATGTCAGCCATGCCTTGCAGGTGCGCGCCGAAGAGATCGAACAACTGGAAGGCCATCAGCACTTCCGTTTCATGGACAAGCAGATCGGCCTGGTGTCGGCACGCCAGATCTTGCGCGCCGGCGAACCGGCGCCTGCGGCGGAGTCGGTGGCGGTGGTGGTCGTGGGCGATCACGACAAGCTTTACGGCATTGCCGTAGACCGCTATGTGGGCGAGCGCACGCTGGTGGTGCAGCCGCTGGACCCGCGGCTGGGCAAGGTGCAGGATGTGATGGCAGGCGCGCTGATGGACGACGGCACGCCGCTGCTGATCCTGGATGTCGAAGACATGCTGCTGTCGGTCCAGAAGCTGATCGAAGGCGGACGCCTGACGCGCGTGGATGGTGGCGGCGCGGTTGTCCAGGCGCGGCGCCGCAAGCGCGTGCTGGTGGTGGATGATTCCCTGACGGTGCGCGAACTGGAACGCAAGCTGCTGCTGAACCGGGGCTTCGAGGTTGCCGTCGCGGTGGACGGCATGGACGGCTGGAACATGCTGCGCGGCGAGGACTTCGACCTGGTCGTCACCGACGTCGACATGCCCCGCATGGACGGCATCGAGCTCGTGTCCCGGATCAAGGCGGACGCCAGGTTGCAAAGCCTGCCGGTGATGGTAGTGTCGTACAAGGACCGCGAGGAAGACCGGCGGCGCGGGCTGGATGCCGGCGCCGACTACTATCTGGCCAAGGGCAGCTTCCACGACGATGCGCTGCTTGACGCCGTCGAAGACTTGATCGGAAAGGCACTCACGTGAGAATCGGGATCGTCAACGATCTGCAAATGGCGGTTGAGACCATGCGGCGCGCGATTGCGCTTGAGCCCGGCCTGGAAGTGGCGTGGGTGGCAAGCGACGGCGAACAGGCGGTGGCGCAGTGTGCGCGCGACCGGCCGGACGTGGTGCTGATGGACCTGATCATGCCAGTGATGGACGGGGTAGAGGCCACGCGCCGCATCATGGCGGAAACGCCTTGCGCTATTGTCGTGGTGACGGCGGACGTGGCCCGCCACACGGCGCGCGTGTTCGACGCCATGGGCTATGGCGCGCTGGATGCGGTGGATACGCCGGTGGTGGGCGATGCCGACATGCGCACGGCCGCCGCACCGCTCTTGCGCAAGATCCGTAATATCGGCTGGCTGATCGGCCGCTACGGCAATCGGCCGGCGTTGACGCCCGTGGACAAGCCATCGCCCAAGGCGTCCGCGCAGCGCCTGCTGGTGATCGGCGCGTCGGCTGGCGGCCCGGCCACGCTGGCGCAATTGCTGCGCGACGTGCCGCTGGATTTTCCCGCCGGCATCGTGCTGGTGCAGCATGTGGACGCCTCATTCGCCGCGGGCATGGCGGATTGGCTGAACGACCAGGTGCTGTTGCCGGTACGGCTGGTGCGGGAAGGCGAACGGCCGCTGCCGGGGCAGATCCTGTTGGCGGGCACCGACGACCACCTGCATTTGCTGGCGGATGGCTCGCTGCGCTACACGGAAGACCCGAAGGAAAGCCTGTATCGGCCGTCCATCGACGTGTTCTTCCACAGCGTGGCGCAGCATTGGCGCGGCACCGCGGTCGGGGTGCTGTTGACCGGCATGGGGCAGGACGGGGCGCGCGGGCTGAAGGCCCTGCGTGAACGGGGATGCCTCACCATCGCGCAGGACCAGGCCACCAGTGCCGTATACGGCATGCCGAAAGCGGCGGCGGCCATGCAGGCGGCGGTGGAAATCCGACCATTGAACCAAATCGCTCCCCGCTTGATCCAGGCGTTTGCCTGAGCGGCCCGATATCGTCAGACATCAAGGAAATACTATGCACCCTCCCATTGACAGCTCGGCTTCCGCGGATCTGAATTCGCATGCAGCCATGGTGCTGCTCGTCGACGACCAGGTGATGGTCGGCGAAGCGATCCGGCGGGCGCTGGCGACGGAGGGGAATATCGATTTCCACTACTGCTCAGACCCCTACAAGGCGCTGACGGTGGCGATCCAGACGCGTCCCACCGTCATCCTGCAGGATCTGGTGCTGCCGGGCGTGGATGGCTTGAGCCTGGTGCAGGAATACCGCAACCATCCCGTCACGCGCGACATCCCGATCATCGTGCTGTCCACGAAGGAAGATCCGGCTATCAAAAGCGCGGCCTTTGCGGCGGGCGCCAACGATTATCTGGTGAAGTTGCCTGATTCCATCGAACTGGTGGCGCGCATCCGCTACCACTCGCGTTCGTACCTGGCGCTGGTGCAGCGCGACGAGGCCTACCAGGCCCTGCGCCAAAGCCAGCAGCAGTTGCTGGAAAGCAATATGGAATTGCGCCGCCTGACGAATTCGGACGGCCTGACCGGCCTGGGCAACCGCCGCTATTTCGACGAATACCTCAA
The DNA here is from genome assembly GCF_057799415.1 of Achromobacter sp. 18P8.1.1. NCBI lineage: Bacteria > Pseudomonadati > Pseudomonadota > Betaproteobacteria > Burkholderiales > Alcaligenaceae > Achromobacter > Achromobacter sp. 18P8.1.1. Next base: position 21,104 of record NZ_JBYOKH010000033.1, read on the forward strand.
CGCCGAATGGCAACGCGCGCGCCGCGACGGCCGCGAGATCAGCATGCTCATGATCGACGTGGACCACTTCAAGGCCTACAACGACACCTATGGCCACATCGCGGGCGACGAAGCGCTCAAGCGCGTGGCCAACACCATTTTCGCCAGCTGCGACCGGTCTACCGACCTGGCGGCCCGCTTCGGCGGCGAAGAGTTCGCATTGGTGCTGCCGGGCACGCCCGCCGGCAGCGCGCGCCTGGCCGCAGAAAAGCTGCGCCGCGCCGTCGAGGCCATGCAGATTCCGCAGAAGGACACGGGTTCGGGGTCGTGGCTGACGGTCAGCATCGGTACTGCCACGGCCGTGCCTGCGGCAGAGCAGCCATGCACCGACCTGATTCTCACGGCCGACCGCGGGCTGTACCAGGCCAAGCACCAGGGCCGCAACCGCGTCGTGCCGGGCCAGATGCCGCCCGTGGCGGAATAGGCGGCCGCCTACAGGTGCAGTTTGGTCGACGACTTCACTTCATGCATCGACAGCGTGCTTAGCAATTCCTTCACGCCGGGCAAGGTGCGCAGGCGGTTGCGCACGAATTCGGAATAGGCGTCGAAGTCGCGCGCGACGATATGCAGCAGGTAGTCGTGTTGGCCGGTGGTGTTGTGGCAGGCCAGCACTTCGGGCATGGCGGCCACGGCCGCCTCGAAGGCGTGGCACAGTTTTTCAGTGTGGTTCTCCAGCGAGATGCTGACGAACGCCACCACCCCCATCCCCAGCGCGCGGCGGTCAAGAATGGCCTGATAGCCGCGGATGACGCCCGAGGTCTCCAGCCGCTTCAACCGTTTCCAGCAAGGCGAGGCCGACAGCGATACGCGCTCGGCCAGCTCGGCATTGCTCAGGCGTCCATCTTCTTGAAGGATTTTCATGATTTTCCAATCGATCGCGTCAAGTTGATGTAACAAGGCAGTGTCTTTCATAAATTCGTTCTGATGGGAAACAACGTTTCCCATTATCGCGGTCTTGTGACTGAAATGGAAAGAATATTGGGATGGCCTGCGCCCATACTGCAAGACATCCCGAGGCGGCCGGCGCTATTGTCATCGAATGCGAGACGCGCCTGCCCGGTCGGCTGGAACCCCAGAGAAGAGGCACACCATGACGTATTCGACCTATCACAAGAAAGAGTTTTTTGGCCGTCCCCTGCATGCCGAGACGCAGATGATGTCGTACGGCTACGACCCCTTCCTGTCGGAAGGGGCGGTCAAGCCGCCGGTGTTCCTGACGTCGACGTTCGCGTTCCGCTCGGCCGAAGACGGCGCGGCCTTTTTCGACCTGGTGTCGGGGCGCAAACCCCTGCCGCAGGGCGAATCGGCCGGCCTCGTGTACAGCCGCTTCAACCATCCCAACCTGGAGATCGTGGAAGACCGGCTGTCGTTGCTGGACGGTTCGGAAGATGCCGCCGTGACCTCCAGCGGCATGGCCGCGATTAGCGCGGTGCTGATGGCTTTTCTGCGGCCTGGCGACCAGTTGGTGCAGTCACTGCCGCTGTACGGCGGTACCGAGACCCTGATCGCCAAGATCTTCCCGGAATGGGGCATCGGATCGCATCCGATCCAGGACGGCTTGTCGCCCAAGCACATGCGGGCCGCGCTTGAGGCCGCCGCGGCCAAGGGACCGGTACGCGTGTTCTATATCGAAACGCCCGCCAATCCCACCAACTCGCTGATCGATTTTGAGGCCATGAAGAACGAGCTGGACGCGTTCGAAACGCGCCACGGCTACCGGCCGATCTCGGTATGCGACAACACGCTGCTGGGGCCTATCTTCCAGAAGCCCGCCGAACATGGCGTGGACTTGTGCGTGTATTCGCTGACGAAATACGTGGGCGGCCACAGCGACCTGGTGGCGGGCGCCGTCACGGGCACCAAGGAGTTGATCAAGAAGGTGCGGGCGATCCGCAGCGCGTTCGGTTCGCAACTGGATCCGCATTCCTGCTGGATGATCACACGCTCGATGGAGACCGTGGTGCTGCGCATGAAGCAGGCGGCACGCACGGCGACCAAGGTGGCCCAGTGGCTGGCGGGCAACCCGTATGAAAAAGTGCAGATCTTCCATCCCGAGATGATCTCCGACCGCGCGTATCAAGAGGTCTACAAGCGCCAGTGCACCGGGCCGGGGTCGACGTTTGCGTTCGTGCTGGACGGCGGGCGCGAGCGCGCGTTCCGCTTCATCAACGCGCTGCATCTGTTCAAGTCGGCAGTCAGCCTGGGCGGCACCGAATCGCTGGTCTGCCATCCCGCATCCACCACGCATTCGGGCGTGCCGGCGGCCGAACGCGATGCGGCAGGCGTGTCGGAAGGGCTGATCCGCGTGTCCATCGGGCTTGAGCACGAAGAAGACCTGATCGCAGACATGGACAACGCCTTCCGCAAGCGCTGACCGGGTCTGCCCGCCTAAGCCTGGGGCGCAGGGCGGCGCCCGGGCAGGGCGGACAGCAGCCAGGCGGTGGACAGTGCCGCTGCGATACCCGCCGTGGCGTAGAACGGCAGCCAGCCCGCGCGCGCGATCAGGGCCGGCATGCCCAGCAGCGCCAGCGTGCCGATGAATCGGCCCACGCCATACAGCAGGGAGTAGTCCGTGGCCGCTTGGCCGCCCGACGCCCAGCCCAGGATGAGGCCGCCCAGCACGATGTAGATGCCGGCCACGCAAGCGCCCGCCGTCACCGACGCGGCAATCGCCAGCCCGGCATGGCCGCCATGCACGGCCGCCATGATGGCGGTCGTACTGGCCACCGCCGCTCCGACGAACGCCCACAAGACCGGCCGCGGCGCGGCGCGCGTCAGCAGCCACGGCGTGGCGATGGCGGCCGCCAGGTTAGCCAGCGGCGCCGCGATGCCCATCACCCAGCCGATGCGCGCCAGCGGCACGCCCAGGTCCACCAGCATCAGCCGGTTCATGTTGAACAGCGCCATCAGCGCGCAGGTGACCAGGCTGACACGCAATAGCCGGCTTTGCATCACGGGCTGGCGCAAGGCCGCGGCCAGGCTGGCTTGCGCTGGGGCGCGGCGGTGCGGGCCTGGACCGGACTCCTGCAGCATCCATACGGGAACCGTCGCCAGCGCCATCACCGCGGCCAGCAGCAGGAAGACGCCGGTCCACCCCACGCTGGGGAAGACGCCCACCAGCAAGCCGCCGCCGAACACCGCGCCCAGCGACATCCCGCCGACCTTGGCGCCTGAGGCGGCCGAGCGGTAAGCGGCCGGGATGTGTTCGACCGTCCAGGCGTCCAGCGCCACATCCATGGTGGACACGGACAGGGTGGCAGCCAGGGCCAACGCGTACAAGGTGGGCACGGGCAGGGCGGCGCCAAATGCGATGCCGACCACCGCCGCTACGCCGACGGCCTGCGCCGTGATGATCCAGCCGGTGCGCCGGCCCAGCCAGGGCAGTGCCCGGCGGTCGATCCAGGGCGCCCACAGGAACGTCAGGCCAAAGGGCAGGTACAGCGCAAACACCCAGCCCATCGAGGCCAACGCCACGCCCTTGCTGCGCAGGATCGGACCGATGCCTCCCTGTACGAAGCCGATCACCGCGCCCAGCGAGACGTACAGCGCCGCCACCGCGGCCAGCGGCAGCCAAGGCGAAGGCGGGCGTGCGCAAGTCGTGCGCGTCGTCATGTCAGAACTTCCAGCTCATGCCGACGCCGGCCAGCCGTTCCTGGCCAAGGCGCACGGAACTGACCGTCGGCCCCCAGCTTTGGCCGGCGATCAGGTACTGCTTGTCGAACAGGTTGTAGACGAAGCCGTAGATTTCCAGCGGCCCGTTGGACCAGCCCGCGCGCAGGTTGACGACCTCGTAGGCGGGCAGCGTAAAACTCTCTTTGACGTCGGCGGCGCGTGCCCCCACGTGCTGCCAGACGATCTGACCATTCAGTTTTCCCGGCAGGCCCAGTCCTTGTGCGGGCGCTTCAGCCTGCACCCCGAGGTTGGCCGTCAGCTTTGGCACGTTCGGCACGCGGTTGCCCGATTGCGCGCCCGTGGCGCTGCCCGCCGGCACCGACGCCAGTTCCGCGTGGGTGTAGCCCACGCCGCCGATCAGCGTGACGTTCGGATGCACGCGCGCGGCGAACTCGACTTCCGCGCCTTTGCTGCGGTAGTCCAGCGACGCCGGCGTGAACAGCAGCGCGGACGGACTGAAGACGATCAGGTGGCCGTTCTTGACATCGTTCATGAACACGGACGCGTTCATGTCCAGGCGACGGTCCAGCCATTGGGATTTCACGCCTACTTCATACGTCCAACTGGTGGAGGCCGCAAAAGGCGTTTCCGGTTTGCCAGTGGGCGTGTTGACCGAGACGCCGGCAAAGCCGCCCGACACGTAGCCGCGCGACACGGTAGCGTAGGTCATCAGCGTGTCCGTCCAGTCGTAGGACAGGCCGGTGCGCCCGGTCAGGAAGTTGTCGGATAGCGTGCTGTGCTGGCGGTAGCTGTCGACGACGGCAGGGTTGCCGTTGCCGGTGAACTGGTAACGCGCGTCTTTGCTTTCGTGCGTGTAGCGCAAGCCCAGCAGACCCTTCAAGCGCTCGGTGACCGGGACGCTGGCCTCGCCGAACAGGGACACACTGTCGGTCTTGATGCGGTTGGCGTGCGTGCCGTTCTGCGTCTGGAAGTTGAAGGCGGCGGGCGATGCGTTGGCTCGGGTGTCGTTGGCGAAGCTGGAGTGGAAATAGTTGGCACCTACCGTCCAGCCCAGTGCGCTGGTTTCGGGCGAACTCAAGCGGAATTCCTGCTGCCACGTCTGCTCGCGGAAATGGATGTCGGCGAAGTCCGCGTAAGGCGTGTTGAAGACCGAGGCGGCGCGGCCCGTCATCGCGGAATAGATCAATCCGTCGGTCAGGTCGAACGCCTGGGTGGAACGTGAATCCAGATAGCTGGTCAAGGAGGTCAGCGTGAAATCTTCGAACTCGTGTTCCACCTTGACGCTGCCGCCGGCATCGCGCCAATCGATCCGATTTTCCGGGTCGACCGCCGTCTGCGGGAAGTGCGGGTTCTGGGCCCAGATGAAGCGCGGGGCCGCACTTTTTTGCTGGTCGTAGGTGCCCGTGAACGTCACGACCGTATTGGCGCCCGGCGTCCACAGCACCGTGCCGCGCGCGGCGCCCACGTCCGCCCAGCCGTCCTTGCCGCCCGACGCCAGATTGGACACCGTGCCGTCGACCGTGGTGTAGCGCAAGGCCAGTCGCGCGGCGACGGTGTCGGACAGCGCCTCGTTGCCTACCAGTTCCCCCAGCCGGTGGCCGTGGCTGCCGATTTCGCCCCGTATTGAATATTCGCGTTCAAAGCGCGGCAAATTGGGGATGATGTTGATGGCGCCGCCTTGCGTGTTGCGGCCGAACAGCGTGCCTTGCGGGCCGCGCAGCACTTCCACGCGATCGATGTCCAGCAGGGTGGGCGGGGCGCCATAGACCGAGCGCGGCACGTCGTTGGCGTACATCACGACGGAGGTGTCGTCAGGGGACAGGGGCGCGAACGAGCCCACGCCGCGGATGTTGAAGACATTGGAATTCTGGCCACCCGTGTCCACGAAAGACAGGTTGGGCGAGGACCGGGCCAGGCCGGCATTGCCGGCGGTGGGGGCGGCGTCGACGCGCAATTGTGATTCGCTCAGCACGGTCATGCTGATCGGCACGCTTTGCGCGCTTTCCTCGCGGCGGCGGGCGGTGACCGTGACGGGGGCAAGCTCGACGGCAGTGGCGGAGTCGGGCGTTGACGGCTTGGCGGACCCGTCGGGCGCCTGGGCCCAGCCGGGCGAGCTGGCCAGCGCAAGCGCCAGGCATAGGGGGGAAAGGGCATGGCGGGGCGTGGCCTGCGACTTCAACACGGGTGACTCCAGAATCGTTAATGAGAATTTCTCGCAATTCTATTGACTAAACAGTTGGTCAGTCAATTGATCGATTCGTTCCGTCACCGTAAAATGGCAGTCAGATCAGACAGGAGAACAAGGCATGGCAGAGCTGCGCCCGCAGTACACGACGCCGGATGCGCGCGACGTCATTCTGGAATCTGCGTTGACGCTCTTTGCGCGGTCGGGCTTCGATGGGTCGACGATGCGCTTGATCGCGCAGGAGGCTGGGGTGTCCCCAGGCCTGATTCACCACCACTTCAAGGACAAGGAAACCCTGTGGTCGAAGGTGGGTGAGTGCATCACCGAGGACTTCATGGCCGCGATCGAACCGGCCATCCGGTTGCCGGTGTCCGCTCGTACCGTGCCGGACATGGTGGGCGGCTACCTCACTTACTGGAAATCGCATCCCGCCGCGCTGCGCTTTCAGCTGTGGCGCGTGATGGGCGCACAGGAAGCCGAGCGCCGGACGCGGTCAGAAAGGTTGAACCAACTGTTCGTGCCGGTATTCGCCGCCGCGCAGAAAGCGGGTTTCGTGCGCAACGACATTCCGCCCGGCCAGGCCATGATCACCACCGGCGCGTTGATCCAGTACTGGCTACACAGCCGCATCGAAGTCGAGGATGCGATTGCGGTGGGGGGTGGGCAGTTGCCCGGCGAAGACGCGTTCCTGAGCTACGTGCTGAGCCTGATCGCGCCCGCAAAGACATAGCAAAGCCGATCATCGGAAAGGCAACACGGCGCGCCGAAGCGCGCCGTGTTGCCGCGGGATGCGCTCAGGCGGCGTGCGCCGATCTGCGCGTGCGGTTCAGCAGCACGAAGACGGCGGTGGCCAACAGCATCACGGTGGCGGTCGCGATCACCACCGCATAGCCGGTGTCGAAGGCCGACTTGGCCACCTGCGTCAAGGCGGCCGCAACGTCTGCCGGCAGGCCTTCGGCCACTAGCAGCGCGTCGTCCAGGCTGTCGCGTACGGACGCCGCCTGCGTCACGCCCGCCGGCACGTCCAGCGTCTGCGCGTAGACGCCGGTCAGGATCGATCCCATCAACGTCACGCCCAAGGCGCCGCCCAATTCGTACGACACCTCTTCGATCGAGGCCGCCATGCCGGCGCGTTCCGGCGTGGCGCTTTGCATGATGGAGCTGGAGGCCGCCGTCATGGTGGCGCCGATGCCCACGCCCAGCACGGTCAGGCTGGCCATCTGGGCCATGAACGACCCGTCATAGCTCAGCAGGTACCCGCCCATGCCCAAGCCCGAGACGGTCAGCGCCAGGAACATCAGGCGGGGGCCGCGGATGTAGGCCAACAGCCATCCCGCCAGCGGACCCGCCACGAAGGCGGCCAGCGGCAGCGGCAGGATGTAGAGCGCGGCCTGGATGGGCGACATGCCCACCACCAACTGCAGGCGCTGGCTGAACACGAGCTCCATGCCGAACAAGGCGGCGCCCGCGAACAGGGCGGCGGCAACACCCGAACTGAAGGTGGCGTTGCGGAAGATGGCGAAGTCGATCAACGGGTACGGACGACGGCGCTGGCGGCGAACGAACACCGTCAGCATCGCAACGCCCGCCACGCACGCCAGGCCCGCATGCAGCCACGATGTTGCGGCCTTGCCCAGTTCCTTCAGCGCATAAGCGCAAAGGATCAGCCCGGCCATGACCTGCAGCGAACCGGCCAGGTCCCAGGGGCGCGCGGCGCTGGGCCGGCTGGCGGGAATGCAGCGCCAGGCGAGCGGTAGCGCCAGCAGCACGATCGGCACGTTGATGAGGAACACCGAGCCCCACCAGAAGTGCTCAAGCAGCACGCCGCCCACGACGGGGCCCAGCGCAGCACCACCGGAGGCGACCGACGCCCAGATGCCGATGGCAACGGCGCGTTCGCGTTCGTCGGTGAAGGTGAGGCGGATGATGGACAGCGTGGCCGGCATCATCATGGCGGCGCCCACCGCCAGCAGCACGCGGGCGGTGATCAGGGCGGGGGCGCCGGGCGAATAGGCGGCGGCGAGCGAGGCCACGCCGAACACGGCCAGGCCCATCATGAACAGGCGCTTGTGGCCGAGCCGGTCGCCCAGCGTGCCCATGCCCAGCAGCAGGCCGGACACGACCAGCGCGTAGACGTTCACGATCCACAATTTTGCCGAGGCTGAGACGCCCAGGTCGTGCGTGAGCCGGGGCAAGGCGGTGTACAGCACCGTCATGTCCACCACGATCAACAACAAGGCGATGGACACGATGGCCAGCACCAGCCAACGGCGCGGATCGGCCGTGGCGACAGCGTTCGAATGAGTCCGCTGCATAGTTCTACTCCTGTGAGGCAACTGAAAACCGGCGGCTGCTACGGTGCGGCGCCAGCTTCAGGTCCGGTATTATCCATCTGCATATTTGCCTGAAAAAGTTTGATTCCATCTATTAAATTGATGGGTGGATAGGAGTCGCAATGCAATGGACCTTGGATCAACTACGCCAATTCGTGGCGGCCGCAGACGCCGGTTCGTTTTCCGCCGCGGCACGCGGGCTGGGCCGCGCGCAGTCGGCCGTCAGTACGTCGGTCGGGCTGCTGGAAGCGGACCTGGGCGTGGAACTGTTCGACCGATCGCGGCGCAACGCCACGCTGACGCCCGTGGGTGAAGTGATGCTGCAAGAGGCCCGCGAACTGCTGCGCCAGGCGGGAGGCCTGGATCAGCGCGCCCTGTCGTTCGCCGCGGGGCAGGACGCGCGGCTGTCCATCGCGTTGGACGAAGCGTTGCCGTACCAGGTGCTGGGCGCGCTGGTGCTGGAGCTTGCGGCGCGCTTTCCGGCGCTGGAATTGACGCAACTGAATGGCACCGCGACCGAAGTGGCTGATTACGTGCAGCAGGGCCGCGCCAGCATTGCTTTCCACTTCGACCGAGGCGATCCGGGCAGCGCCTTTGCGCACCGCTATCTGGGCCATGTGGAGCAGGCCGTCTTCGTGGCATCAGGCCACCCGCTGGCGGGCCTGGCCGAAGTGACGCGCAGCGATCTGGCGCGCTACCGGCAACTGGTGATGCAGATGGAAGGGGTGGACGAGGTGGTGCTGAGCCCGACCGTATGGCGAACCGACAGCTTCTACAGCATTGCCGGCATGGTGGCGGACGGCCTGGGCTGGGCGATCCTGCCCTTGAACATCGCGGAATACGAGAGCTTTCGCACCACGCTTGCGCGCGTGCCGTGCGCGGGCCTGTCCTTGCCGATGCTGTCCGTGCGGACCTTATGGTTGCAAGGCGCGTCGCTGAGCGCGACCGAAACCTGGTTGCAGCAGCGCATGGGCCAACTGCTGGGGGCGGGCGGCTAGCTGAGCAGGGCGGTGACCAGATCGCCGCCTGACCGGCCGTCGTCCGTGAAGTTCAGCGCTGTCTGGACGTGTTCCAGATGTTCGTCCATCAGCGCGCAGGCGCGTTCGATGTCGCCCGCACGGGCGGCCTCGATGAAGGCGTGGTGCTCTTGCGACGAGCAACTGGCGTCGTGCGAGCTTTGATACAGGACGGTGATCACGGCGCTGCGCGCGGACAGCTCGCGCAGCATGCCCGTCAGCACCGAATTGCCCACGGCTTCGGCCAGCAGGATATGGAAATGGCCCAGCAGGTGATTGCGTTTCTGGACGTCGCCGCTCTCGAGCGCGCGGCGCTCTTCGGCCAGGTGGGCATCGATGCGGCGGAAATCGGCGGCCGTGGCGTTGGCGACGAATTCCTTGGCCAGCGCGGCCTCCAGGATGCGGCGCACGGCGTATACCTCGCGCGCCTCGTTCGCGTCCGGCTTGCTGACGAAGGCGCCCTTGTCGGGCACGATGTTGATCAGCTTGTCCTTGCTGAGCATCAGCAGCGCCGCGCGGATCTTGGTGCGGCTGACCTTGTAGACGCGCGCCAGCGCTTCTTCGCGCAGCCGGGTGCCCGGCGGAAGCTTGTGTGCCACGATGGCGGCGGCCACTTCGCGGGCGATGTCGTCGGCGCTGGGATCTAGCTGAACTTCCTGGGTCATGGGGCGCGGCTGGGGCTGCCGGGAGGGAAAAACCATCGGGCAGCCAGTCTATCAAAAAGCCGAACAGGAAAGGCAGACATTTTTTGAATACAAAAATGCCATGCAATCCTGGCCGGCTTTCGTCCTTTCAGCGCGGGTGGAAGGCTGCTGGCTCGAAGCGCCCCAGCGCGTCCAGCAATTCAGTCCAGGCCTTCACCCCCTGGCTGATCGACGACAGGCGGAAGAATTCATTGGGTGCGTGCACGTCTTCGTCGGGCAGGTTGAACCCGAACATCAGGGTATCGATGCCCAGCATTTCCTTGAAGACGGACGTGATGGGGACGCTGGCGCCCAGCCGAACGTGGATCGGCCTGGCCCCGCCGGGCACCTGCAGCACGGCTTGCGCCGCGGTTACCAGGGGATGTTCCGGGTGCAGCGTGGCGGCGGGCGACCCCGGGTTCAGCGCCACGACCTCCAGTTCGCAGCCCGCCGGGCAGCGGGCTTGCAGATGCGCCAGCACCGCGTGGATGACTTGCGCGGGGTCCTGGCCTTCCACGATCCGGACCGTCAGTTTGGCCTGGGCTTCGCAGGGGATGATGGTTTTGACGCCCGCGCCGGTGTACCCGCCCCACATGCCGTTCACGTCCAGCGCCGGGCGCAGCGTGATCCGTTCACGGGGGCTGTAGCCCGGTTCGCCATGCGAGGCGCCCGCCACGTCGGTGAAGAACGCGGCTTCGTCGTAGGGGAACGCCGCCGTGTCCTGGCGCTGCCGTGGCGTAGGGGGCTCGGCGCCCGCATGGAAACCGTCGACGGCGACGCTGCCGTCGTCCGCGTGCAGCGACGCCAACAGCGCCGCCATTTCGTGCAGGGCGTTCCTGACGCCGCCGCCGTAGCGGCCGGAATGCAGGTCTTTGGACGCCGTGCGCAGCTTGACCTCCAACGCGGCATTGCCGCGCGCGCCGGTGTTGATGGTGGGGATCGTGGCGCTGGCGCGGCCGCCGTCGGCCGACAGCACGGCATCGGCGGCCAGCAGGTCGCGGTAGCGATCAATCAACGGGCGCAACGACGGGCTGCCCGTTTCCTCTTCGCCTTCGATGAACACCTTGATGTTGACCGGGCAGGCGCGCAGCGTGGCCAGGAAGGCGAACACGACTTCCAGCGCAATGGTGGTCGACCCTTTGACGTCGGACGTGCCGCGTGCATACAGGCGGTCGCCCACCTGCGTGGGTTCGAAAGGCGGGGTGCGCCACAACGCGACGGGGTCGGCGGGCTGGACGTCGTAGTGGCCATAGATCAGCACGGTCGGCCGTCCCGGCGCGCCGGTCCATTCGGCATACACCGCGGCTTCGCCGCCGCCGTCCAGCAACTGCACCTGTTGCAGTCCTTCGGCCCGCAGCCGTTCGCACAGGAATCGGCGTGCCTCGTCCATGGACGCGGCGTAGGCGGGGTCGGCGCTGACGCTGGGGATGCGCAGGAACGTCTTGAGCCACGCTTCGATCTGCGGCTGGCGGGCGGCCAGATGGTTCAGGACGGGCTGGAGAGTATCGGTCATGGAAGGGTCCGGAAGAAAGGGAAGGCGGCGCGCGGCGGGGGCGGGCCGGTGGGGCGGGGCGTTTAATCGCCGCGGAAGCCGCTGCGCCGCACCAGCTCGGCCAGGCCGGCAATTTGTTCCGTGTAGAAGGCGTCGCCTTCGGCAAGCGTCTGCGGTGCGAACAGGATCTTTCCCTGCGCCTCCAGCGTCTTGCGGGCCGCGGGGTCGCGCAGCGAGGCCTGGATCGCGGTGTGCAGCTTCTGGACCGCCGCGGCCGGGGTGCCTTTCTTCACCAGATAGGCGGTCCAGATGGTGTAGTTGAAGTCCTTCAGCGTGGCGCTTTCCTGCACGCTGGGCACGTCGGGCAGCGCGGCCAGGCGTTCCCGGTTCAGCGTGCCGATGATCTTCAGTCGCCCTTCGCGGCGCAGGTCTTCGTAGTTCGCCTGGTACGGCATGATGGCGAAATCGATCTGGCCACCGGCCATGTCGGTGATCAGCGGCGCGCCGCCGCGGTACGGGATGTGCGTCAGCGCGACACCGGTGCGCTCAGCCAGCGCAGCCGTGATCAGGTGGATCATCGACCCTGCGCCGCCAGATCCATAGGTCAACGGCACGCTGCGCTGGCGCGCCAGGGCGACCAGTTCATCCACATTGGCCGCGCCCAGGTCCGCGCGCGTCACGACGACGTAGGGCGACGTGGCCACGGGCGCCACGAACTGGAAGTCGTCCGGCTTGTAGGTGACGGACTTGTTGGTCAGCCCGGCCAGGATGAGCTCGTTGGGCGAGCCCTGGAACAGGGTATAGCCGTCGGCCTTGGCATTCAGCACGCGGTTCGCGCCCAGCGCGCCGTTGGCGCCGCCCAGGTTTTCGACGACCACCTGCACGCCCAGCGACTGCGACATTGCTCCCTGCACGGCGCGGGCGGTGATGTCGCTGGCCGCGCCCGCCGGGTAGGGCACCAGCAGGGACACGGGCCGGGCAGGATAGTTCTGCGCCTGCGCCTGCGCGTGGGCGCCGACGCCCAACCCGGTCAGCAGTGAGACGGCGGCGATCATCAGATTCTTTTTCATGGCATTCCCCTTGTGATGGATCCGAGTGCTGGATGGGATGCTAGAAGCGGCCGTTTCATCTGTCCAATCGATTGATTGGCTGATTACAATGCGTTTTGTGCATGATTAATGCGATCAACGGGGCCGGGGCCATGAACCTTTCGCAGCTTGCTCATCTGGTGGCGCTTCTGGAGACCGGCTCGTTCACGCGGGCGGCCGAAACGCTGCACTTGTCGCAGCCGGCATTCAGCCGCAGCATCCAATTGCTGGAAGGAGAGCTGGGCGCGCTTGTGGACCGCATCGGCAAGCGCAATGAGCCCACGCCGCTGGGCCGCCTGGTCGGACAGCGAGCGCGGCGCGTGTTGGCCGAGGTCGAAGAAATTCGCCGCGAAGCGGAAATGCTGGCGCAAGGCGAAACCGGCGCCATCCGGCTGGGGTTGGGGGCGGCGCCCAGCGCCTTGCTCAGCGTGCCGTTGATGCAGCACCTGCTGGACCATTACCCGAAGCTGCGCGTCAGGCTGTCGCGCGGCCCCACGGAATCCTTGCTGGTCAGCCTGCGCGAGCGCGTGCTCGACGCGCTGATCGTGCACATCCGTACGCTGGACAACGAAGAAGACCTGGAGGTGGCGCCGATGCCGGCGCTGGCGTCGGGCTTTGTCTGCCGGCCGGGCCATCCGCTGCGGGACGTGCGGGGCGCGACCTTGGCCGACGTGTTGCGCTATCCCGTCGTGTCGACCGGTTTAAGCCCGGAAATCCGGCGGCGGCTGGCGGGCGCCGCCGCGCCGGCGGGGTTCGAGCTGCATATGGAATGCGAAGACATTTCCTACCTGTTCGATATCGTCGAGCGGTCGGATGCGGTCTTCCTGGGTGTGCTGGCCTCGGCGCGCACGCTGGCGGAATCGGAACGGCTTGTCCGCCTGCCGCCGCCGCCGGATTTCGATATCCAGGCGCACTTCGCGTTCGTGACCTTACGTGGCCGCAGCATCAGCCCGGCCACGCGCATCACGCGCGAACGCTGCTTCCAGGTCATCCAGGAAGCGGCGGGGGCGTAAGCCCCGCGTGCGTCAGTCCTTCGCCATCAGGCCCAGATATTCGATCAGGCCCTTTTCCTTGACGTACGTGGCCTGGGCCCAGTCCTTGTAATCCTGGCTGTTGCGGTAGGCCGGTTCCTGGTTCAACTGCTTCATGACGTCCACGCTGGCCGGATCGAACAGGGCCTTCTTGAACGCGTCGTGCAGGGTTTTCACGACCGCGGGGTCCATGCCCTTCGGACCGGCCAGGCCGTAGGGCGAAGTGGACACGACCTTGTAGCCCAGCTCTTGCGCGGTGGGCACGTCGGGCCAGCGGGTCGTGCGCTTGTCGCCGAAGGTCACCAGCAGCCGCATCTTGCCGGCGTCCACGAACTGGTCCCAGCCCGTGGCGTCGCTTTGCGCCATGACGTGGCCGCCCAGCAGCGCCTGCTGCATGTCGGCGTTGCCCTTGAACGGCACGTGGTTCAGCTTGACCTTGGCGTTGATGGCGATTTCCTCGATCAGCAGATGCGGCGACGAACCGATGCCGGTGGAGCCGTAATCGATCTTGCCGGGGTTCTGGCGCGCGGCTTCGATGTATTCGTTGAAGGTCTTGTACGGCGAATCCGAACGGACCGTGAAGCCGAAGGTGTAGCCCGACAGCCCGATGATGAAGCTGAAGTCGTTGATGGGATCCCAGCTGCTCTTTTGCATGTAGGGCATGCGCAGCATCGCCAGCGTGTACAGGCTGATCGTGTAGCCGTCCGGCTTGGCGGTGCGGGCCATCGTGGCCGTACCCAGCGTGCCGCCCGCGCCGGGGCGGTTCTCGACAATGACGGTCTGGCCCAGGTACTTGGAGGCGTCCTGCGCCACGATGCGCATGTGGCGGTCGGTGGAACCGCCGGCCGGGAAGGGCACGATCAGCGTGATGGGCTTGGTGGGAAAAGTGGATTGCGCGCCGGCGGACAGCGGCAGGGCGGCGCCGGCGGCGGCGAACAGCAGGGCGCCCAGGCAGGCGCGGCGCAGAGGCTTCTTGAGCATGGGGTTTGTCTCCAGTGGTGTTGTTATGGCTTGTTGTGAGGTTTGGAACGGCAGCGGCTCAGTCGCGCAGGGCGACCTTCACCGGCAGCCGCGCCAAGGCTTCGCGCAACTGCTCCCTCAGCGGCGCGGGCGTGCCGGGAGCCGCTTGCACGGCGACCTCCGGTTGCGCGTCGGCCAGCACGCGGAAGATCTGGGCGTCTTCCGTCAGGCCGGCCGCCTGCAAGGTGCGCGCCACTACGGACTCCACCGCTACAGCGGTGGCCAGGCGGCGCAAATCGGGTTTGTAGATCTTGCCCACGTTGGTCATGGGCATGGCGTCCAGGACGATGACGCGCTTAGGCCGCGCCGGGCCTTCGTCCACGTGGGCCGCGGCGTAGGCGACGAGTTCGGCTTCGGTGGCCTGGGCGCCGTCGGCCAGCGTCACGAAGGCCACGGGCAGTTCGCCGGCGTAGGCGTCCGGTGCGCCGACCGCGGCGCACAAGTGCACCGCCGGGTGCGTGGCCAGCGCGTCTTCGATGGTCTTCGGGTCGATGTTGTGGCCGCCGCGGATGATCAGGTCCTTGGCGCGGCCCTGCAGATGCAGCCGGCCCTCGTCATCCATGAACCCCACGTCGCCGCTGATCAGCCAGCCGTCTTCGGTGAAGGCGCGCGCAGTGTCTTCGGGGTCGAGGAAGCCGGGGATCACGTTGGGCGCCTTGAAGAGCACCATGCCGGCCGTGCCTGCAGGCAGGTCGCGTGCCGCCTGGCCCGACGGGACGTCCAGCCCCACGATGCGCACCTGCACGTAGGGCAGGGGGAACCCCACACAGTTCACGGGAAATTCCGAGCCGGGCGGCGTGATGGACGAAATGCCCGCCATTTCGGTCATGCCCAGGCTCTCGTTCACGTGCAGTCCGAACAGGCGCTTGAAGCGCGCGGCAAGCTCGGCGGGCAGCGGCGCGGCGCCCGTGCGGCAATAGCGCAGCGTCGAGATATCGGCGCCGGCGAGCGGTATGTCCGCCAGCGCGGCCAGGATGGTGGGCACGCCCTGCAAAGAGGTCGCGCGGTGCTTTTCCACCAGCCGCCAGTAGTTGCGCAGCACATCGCGGTTGCGCAGCAGCAGGGTGGTGGGGATGACCGTTTCCACCCCCGCCGACAGGGCGGCCAAAGACGCCGGCAGCACGCCCGCCACGTGGAATAGCGGATAGCCGTTGATCACCACGTCGCTGGGCCCGGCGTTCTGCAACTGCACGGCAGCCCAGGCGGTGAAGACCTGGTTGGCGTGGGTGTGGATGGCCAGCTTGGGCGCGCCCGTGGTGCCGCCCGTATGGAAGTATGCCGCGACGTCGTCGGCGCGGATCACGCGTTCGCTAAGCAGGCGGTCGGCCGGTTGCGCCGAGCGGTTGGCGTTGAAGTCCAGCGCATAGTCGGGCAAGGCGGGGCGGGCCGACAAGGGCTCGTCCAGCGGCGCCACGCGCAGCAGGGTCTGCAAGGTGGGCACGCGTTCACGCAGCCGCAAGGCCTTGGACCAGGTGCCGCATTCGGCGTCCGAGCCATAGGCGATCAGCACCTTGGCGCGGGCCGTCGTCATCAGCGACGCGAGCTTGTCTTCGCTTAGCAACGGATTCAGCGGCTGGACGATGCCGGCGGCTTCGCCGCCCCACAGCGCCAGGTGGTATTCCAGGCAGCCGGGCAGGATCACGCCGACGGCGTCGCCCGCGCGCACGCCAAGGTCATGCAGCAGGTTGGCGGTCTGGTGGATGCCGGCCAGCAGCTCCCGATAGCTCCAACGTACGGCCTCGTCGTCCGGGTTGGCGGTGCGCAAGAAGGTCAGCGCGGTCTTGTCGCCGAAAGCCGCAGCCGAATTGCGGAAGATCTCGTAGGTGCTTTGCACCGTCAGCGTTTCGGCCAGCGGGCGCGATTGCAAGCGCTGCACGTCGGCGGCGCTGCGCACCAGGAAAGGCGCGGCGAACGGGCGCGACAAGGGCGGGACGGTATAGGCCTGCGTCATGTCCTGGCGTCCTCCGTTCAAGCCTGCCCCAGCGCGATGTAACGGCGCAGGTGGTGGTCTTCGTCGCCCAGCTGATGGTCGATCATCACCAGGCGCTTGGCGTAATGCGCCAGGGGCAGTTCCCACGTCATGCCGATGCCGCCGTGCAGCTGGATGCTTTCTTCGGCTACCAGCGTGCCGATGCGGCCGATGGTGTATTTGGCAGCGGACAGCGCGCGCTCGCGAGTGGCCCGGTCGGGGTGGTCGACGGCGGCGGCGGCATTGATCACGGCCGAGCGCGCCTGTTCGATTTCCAGCAGCACGTCGGCCATGCGGTGCTGCAGGGCCTGGAAGCTGCCGATGGGCGTGCCGAACTGGCGGCGCGTGCGCAGGTATTCCAGCGTGGCATCGCGGGCGCAATCCATGGCGCCCACGGCTTCCGAGCACAAGGCCAGGATGCCGCGGCCGATGGCGCGTTCCAGCACCACGTAACCCGCACCGGCCTCGCCGACCAGCGCGTCGGGGCCAAGCTGGACGTTGTCGAAGCTGACTTCGGCGGCGCGTCCGCCATCGATCAGGCCATAGCCGCGTACCGTCAGCCCGGGCGTGCCGGCGCTGACGAGCAAGAGGCTGATGCCCGCTTCGTCATCTTCCGCGCCGGCCGTGCGGGCCGACACCAGGAACAGGTCCGCATGTTCGCCCGCCGTCACGACCGCCTTGGCGCCGTTGAGCACCCAGCCCTCGCCCGAGCGTTCGGCACGGGTGCGCACTTGCGCCAGGTCATAGCCCGATTCCGGCTCGGCTTGGGCCAGCGCGGCGGTGATGGCGCCTGCGATCAGGCCCTCCAGCGCTTCACGCTGGGCCGGCGTGCCGGCCGCGGCGATGGCGCTGCCCACCATCAGGGCGTCCAGGAATGGTTCGACGACCAGCCCGCGGCCCAATGCTTCAAAGACCACCGAGATATCGAATCCCGCGCCGCCCAGGCCGCCGTCGGCTTCGGTGAATAGCGCGCCGATGGCGCCCAATTCGGCATAGCGGCGCCAGAATTCCACGCTGTAGCCCTGCGGCGATTGCGCGTGGCGTTCGCGCGTGGCGAAGTCGTACTGCTCGGTGACAAAGCGGCGCAGCATGTCGGAGAGCATGCGCCGGTCTTCGGTGTGTTCAAAATTCATGGCCGGCCCTTACAGTCCCAGGATCATCTTCGAGATGATGTTCTTCTGGATTTCATTGGAGCCGCCGAAGATCGACAGCTTGCGGTTGTTGAAGTACTGCGCCGCGGCGCTGTCGGCGCCTTCCGGCCCGATGGGCGAGGCGTCATAGCCGTCATGCAGCGCTTCGGGCACGAAGGGGCGCGCATAGGGACCCATGGCGCGCCGGTTCAACGCGGTGATCTCCTGCCGGATCTGCGTGCCGCGGATCTTCAGCATGGAGCTTTCGGCGCCGGGCGCGCCGCCGCCGGCAACTGCCGCCACGACACGCAGGTTGGTGGTGCGCATATTGGCCAGTTCTATCTCGACGCGGGCCAGGCGGGCGGCGAAGTCCGGGTCTTCCGCCAGCGGGCGGCCATGCTTCTTTTGCCGGGCGGCCACGGCTTTCAGGCGT
This sequence comes from Achromobacter sp. 18P8.1.1, assembly GCF_057799415.1. Classification (NCBI taxonomy): domain Bacteria; kingdom Pseudomonadati; phylum Pseudomonadota; class Betaproteobacteria; order Burkholderiales; family Alcaligenaceae; genus Achromobacter; species Achromobacter sp. 18P8.1.1. The sequence goes on from NZ_JBYOKH010000033.1 coordinate 39,156, forward strand.
TCCAGCGCTGCTGTCGACTGGCCCACGCCCGCGATGTTGGTGCGTTCGTAGGTCAGCAAGTACTTGGCGCAGGTCCAGCCGCGGTTTTCTTCGCCCACCAGGTTTTCGGCCGGCACGCGCACGTCCGAGAAGAACACCTCGTTGACTTCGTGTTCCCCGTCCAGCGTGATGATGGGGCGCACTTCGACACCGGGGCTGTTCATGTCGACCAGCAGGAAACTGATGCCTTCCTGGCGCCGGCCTTCCTGCGACGTGCGCACCAGGCAGAAGATCATGTTGGCGTACTGGCCCAACGTGGTCCAGGTCTTTTGCCCGTTGACGATATAGCTGTCGCCGTCGCGCACGGCGGTGGTCTTGACGGAAGCCAGGTCCGAGCCCGCGCCGGGTTCGGAATAGCCCTGGCACCACCAGTCGCTGCCGTCCAGGATGCGGGGCAGCCAGTAGTTGCGCTGCGCTTCGGTGCCGTACTTGATCAGCACGGGGCCCAGCATGCTCAGCCCGAAGGGCACGATGCGGGGTGCGGCGGCCAAGGCGCATTCATTGTCGAAGATGAATTTCTGCGTGGCGCTCCAGCCGGTGCCACCGTATTCCACGGGCCAATGGCTGGCCAGCCAGCCTTGCTGGTTCAGGATGGCGTGCCATTCGACCATGTCGGCGCGCGCCAGCAGCTTGCCCTGGCCGACCTTGTCGGACAGGCGCCGGGGCAGCTTGGCCGCCAGGAACGCGCGCACTTCGTCGCGGAACGCGTTTTCTTCGGGGGTGAATTCGAGGTCCATGTCGGTCCTTAATAGATTTCAAACAGGCCGGCCGCGCCCATGCCGCCGCCGATGCACATCGTGACGACGGCATAGCGGGCGCCGCGGCGGCGGCCTTCGATCAGCACATGGCCGGCCAGCCGCGCGCCCGTGACGCCGAACGGGTGGCCCAATGCGATCGAGCCGCCATCCACGTTCAGGCGGTCCATCGGGATGCCCAGCTTTTCCTGGCAGTACAGCGCTTGCGAGGCGAAGGCTTCATTCAGTTCCCAGAGATCGATGTCCTGCACTTTCAGGCCGTGGCGCGCCAGCAGCTTGGGAACCGCATAGACGGGGCCGATGCCCATTTCGTCGGGCTCGCAGCCGGCAATGGCCAGGCCGCGGAAGGCGCCCAGGGGGCGAATGCCGGCGCGCTGCGCCTCGCCCGCTTCCATCAGCACGCAGGCCGCCGCGCCATCCGACAACTGCGACGCATTGCCGGCCGACACGAACTGGCCTTCGCCGCGCACGGGGGCAAGCCCCGCCAGCGCTTCATAGGTGGTGCCGGGACGGTTGCACGTATCTTTGTCCACCGTGACTTCGCGTTCGGTGACGGCGCCGGTGGTGCGGTCGGTGACGGACATGGTGGTGGTGACGGCGATGATCTCTTCGCGGTAGCGGCCGGCGGCTTGGGCGGCTTCGGTGCGCGCCTGGCTTTGCGCGGCGAAGCGGTCCTGGGCTTCGCGGCTGATGCCGTAGCGGGCCGCCACGATGTCGGCGGTTTCGATCATGGGCAGGTAGAGCTCGGGCTTGTTGGCCACGATCCAGGGATCCATGCCGCTGACGCCGTCGTCGCGGGTGCGAATCTGCGACACCAGTTCCACGCCGCCCGCGATGGCGGCAGGCGCGCCGTCCATGACGATGCGGCCAGCGGCCGAGGCGATGGCCTGCAGGCCGGAGGCGCAATAGCGGTTGACGGTGGCGCCGCCCACGCTGACGGGCAGGCCGGCGCGGATCACCGCCTGGCGGCCGATGTTGCGGCCGGTGGCGCCTTCGGGGTAGCCGCAGCCGATGAAGGCGTCTTCGATCAGCGCGGGGTCGATGCCGGCGCGGTCGACGGCGGCGCGCACCGCGTGACCGGCCAGCGTGGGCCCGGCGATCAGGTTGAATTCACCGCGCCCCGCCTTGGTGATGGGGGTGCGGGCGGTAGAGACGATAACGGCTTCGCGCATGGGGTTTCCTGTCGAAGAAAGGGGGTTCGGAATCGGCGGGATCGGAATCCGGCGGATCAGGCAGCCTGATTCAGGCTGGCGAAGTTGCGGCCGGATTCCGCCAGCTGCACGAGGAGCGGCGACGGCTTCCAGAATGCGGGGTCTTCCTGGGCGTAGCTGCGGATGTCGGCCAGCACGCGGTCCAGCCCCACGCTATCGGCGTAATGCAGCGGCCCGCCGCGGTAGCGTGGAAAGCCGTAGCCGGACAGGAACACCACGTCCACGTCGGACGGTCGCAACGCAATGCCCTGGTGCAGGACGTTGGCGGCTTCGTTGATCATGGCGGCCAGGTAGCGGCGTTGGATATCTTCGTGCGTGAAGGGGCGCGGCGTGACGCCCGCGCGGCGGCGTTCTTCGTCGATGATGGCCAGCACTTCCGGATCGGGCGTGCCCACGCGCGCGCCGTCGGGATACAGGTAGAAGCCGCGGCCCGTCTTCTGGCCGAACCAGCCGCGTTCGCACAGGCGGTCGGGAATCTGCACATAGCGCAGCGCCGGGTCGCGCGTGGCGGCGCGGCGCTTGCGCGTGGCCCAGCCGATGTCGCCGCCGGCCAGATCCGCCATCTGGTACGGCCCCATCGGATAGCCGAATTCGCGCACGGCCGCGTCGATGTCGTAAGGCGATGCGCCGTCTTCCATCATCATGTCTGCCGCCTGGCGGTGCACGGCCAGGATGCGGTTGCCGATGAAGCCGTCGCACACGCCGGCGCGCACGGGCGTCTTGCGCAGCCGCCGCGCCAGTTCGAACCCGGTGGCCACCGTTTCCGCGGACGTGTGTTCGCCCACCACGATTTCCAGCAATTTCATGATGTTGGCGGGCGAGAAGAAGTGCAGGCCCAGCACATCGGCCGGGCCGCGCGTGGCGGAGGCGATGCGGTTCACGTCCAGATAGGACGTGTTCGTGGCGAGGACGGCGCCCGGCTTGGCCACGCGGTCCAGTTGGGCGAAGACGGCAAGCTTGACGTCCATGTCCTCGAAGACGGCTTCGATGATCAGGTCGGCGTCGCCCAGTGCGTCGTAGGTGGTGGCGCCGGTAAAGCGCGCCATCCGGGCGTCGCGCTCGTCTGCGGTGATCCGGCCTTTCTTCTGCAGCAGGTCGTACACCTGAGCCACGCGCGCGCGGCCGCGTTCCAGCGCGGCGTCGTCCTGTTCGACCATCACGACCGGCAGGCCGGCATCCAGCACCGACACGGCGATGCCCGCGCCCATCGTGCCGCCGCCCACCACGCCGATTTTCTCGAGCCGGCGGGGACGCGCCGCTTTCAGTTCAGGGATCTTGGCCGTTTCGCGTTCGGCAAAGAACGCATGCACCAGGCCGGCCCGCTGCGGGCTATCCAGGCATTGCAGGAACAGCGCGCGTTCGGTGCGCAGGCCTTCGTCAAAGGGTTGTTCGATAGCGGCGCGCACGGCGTCGACGATCTTCGCGGGCGAGTACAGGCCGCGCAAGGTTTTGGCGACCTGTTCGCCTGCGGCGGAGGCTTCGGCCAACGCTGCGGCCTTGTCGGCCAGCGCGGCCGTGGCATCGCGGCTGCGGCGCGGGCCGGCGCCTTCGGCCAGCAAGCGGCGGGTGTAGGCCAGGCCCGCGGCCAGAGCATCGTCCCCGTCGCCCAGGGCGTCGACCAGGCCGGCTTTCAGCGCCGCCTCGGCGGACAGGTGCTTGCCCGACAGCATCAGGTCCAGCGCCGCGCGGGCGCCGATCAGGCGGGGCGTGCGTTGCGTGCCGCCTGCGCCGGGCAGCAGGCCCAGGTTCACTTCGGGCAGGCCGAGCTTGGCGCCGGGCAGGGCGACGCGGTAATGCGCGGCCAGCGCCACTTCCAGTCCGCCACCCAGGGCCGCGCCGTGCAGCACGGCCACCACCGGCTTGTCGCTGGCTTCGATCTGGTTGCACACGTCGGGCAGGGCGGGCGGCTTGGGCGGCTTGCCGAATTCGCGGATGTCCGCACCGGCGATGAAGTTCTTGCCGGCGCCCACCAGCAGGATGGCGCGCACTTGGCGGTCCGACTGCGCGGCCTGGATGGCCGCGGCGAGGTCATGGCGCACGTCGGCGCTCAGTGCATTCACGGGAGGGTGGTCAAGGGTGATGACCAGGATGTCGTCGTCGCGGCGCGCGTGGGCGGCGCCGGCAGGTTGCTTGTCCGTCATGGGACCTTGTCTCCAATGGGGCGTCCGCCGTGGCGGCGCCTGGCGGGCCAGAACGGCTCGTCTCTTATTTCCTTATTCTTTCCCAGTAAAGATGTCTTGACAATGGCATCTAGAATTGACATGGCGGATAATAAAATTTGACAATGGCGGTGGAGGAGCCCCATGGACACCAAATCCCTGACCTTGCTGGTGGAAATCCTGGATGCCGGCAACCTGAGCGAAGCCGCGCGCCGCCTGAAGATGACGCGCGCCAATGTCAGCTACCACCTGAACCAGCTGGAGCGTTCGGTGGGCATGCAGTTGGTGCGGCGTACGACGCGGCACGTCGAGGCCACTGAAATTGGACTGAAGCTGTATCAGCACGGGCGCAGCATCCAGGATGAATTGGTGGCCGCCCGTGAATCCGTTGAAACGCTGGGCAAGACGCCCCAAGGCAAAGTGCGCCTGAGCGTGCCCAGCGGCTATGGGCAGTTTGTGATGACGCCGTGGCTGCTGGAATTCAAGCAGGCGTACCCCGACATCGTGCTGGACGTGCTGTTCGAGAACAGCGTGGACGACCTGCTGCGCGACGAAGTGGATATCGCGGTGCGCATCATGTCCGAGCCGCCGCAGAACCTGGTGGCGCGCGAACTGGGCCAGGTGCGCTACGTGGCGTGCGCGTCCAAGGCCTTTGCCGACGCCCGCGGTCTGCCGCAGCGCCCCGAAGACCTGGCGGGCACTCCCGTCATCAGCGCGGCCGTCATCGGCCGGCCGCTGCGGCTATCAGCCTACTATGGCGGCCAGCCGCGCCAGCACGTGGTGCTGGAACCCACCGTGATCTCCCGCAACTACGCCTTCCTGCGCGACGCGATCCGCGCCGGCCTGGGGGTGGGCGTGGTGCCGGACTACGTGGTGCACGACGACATCGCCCGTGGCGACCTGCTGGCGGCGCTGACCGAGTGGCGGCTGAGCATCTTCGGTCGGGGCATGTACATGCTGTACATGCCGAATCGGCACCATCCCCGCGCGATCTCGATGATGATCGAATTCATCCTGGAACGAGCCCAGCGTGGCCACGAGGGCCAGCCGGGCCTGCTGGCGCTGGCGGGCTGAACACGGTCAGGCACGCCACTTGCTGTCCGCTGTCGATAATCGATTGTTGGGGGGCAAGATGGAAATCACGACACCGGTCGCGACAGCACCGGGCGCGGTGGAACGCGCGAAGCCGACGGAAAACGCCGACACGGGGGAGGAGGCTGCAAGCCCCGCCGAAGAGAAAGTGACGGTGCAAGAGGTAGGGCTGATTCCCGAGCCCCCGCCTGATACTCCTTATGTCTGGGCGCGCGGCGCCTGCCTGACCACGCTGACCGTCCTGGCGGTGCTCTTCACCCTCAAGCTGGCGCAGGAATTCATCGTGCCCGTGGTGATGGCGATTGTCGTGGCCTATGCGCTGGACCCCATCGTGAGCCTGATGGGGCGCGCCCGCGTTCCGCGCGCGGTCGGGATCCTGATCTTGATGTTCGTCATCGCCACCGGCCTGGCGGGCTTGGCCTACGTTACGCAGAACCAGGTCAGTTCCATCGTGCAGGCGCTGCCGGAAATCTCCGGAAAGCTCTCCCGCACCCTGACCGGCATTTCCAGCGGCGACGGTTCTTTCTTTGAAAAGCTCAAGGGCGCGGCCGGCGTGTTGCAGGACAGCGGGGGCATCGTGCCCGGTCGGCAGGTGGTGGTGGCGAAGTCCGATTCCGGCTTGAGCGATTTCCTGCTGTGGGGATCCAAGGGCGTGGCCGCCTTCATCGGGCAGGCGACGATGAGCGTGTTCCTGGTGTTCTTCCTGCTGTTGTCCGGCAACGCGTTCAAGCGCAAGTTCGTGAAAGTGGCCGGCAAGACCTTGTCGCAGAAAAAGATCAGCGTGCACATGCTGGACCAGATCAATAGCTCCATCCATCGGTACATGGCGATGATGCTGGTGACGAACCTGGCATTGGGCCTGATGTCGTGGGTGGCATTCCGTCTGCTGGGCCTGGAAAACGCCGCGACCTGGGCCGTGGTCGCTGGCGCGCTGCACATCATTCCGTACTTCGGCCCGTTGCTCACCGCGGTGGGCACCGGGATCGCGGCCTTGATCCAATTCGGCGAGATCGGCCCGGCGCTGGCGGTGGCTGGCAGTTCGGTGGCCATCGCCTTGTTGATGGGCGTAGTGGTCACGACCTGGATGTCCGGCCGCATCGCCAAGATGAACGCCGTGGCGGTCTTCATGCTGCTGCTGTTGTTCACCTGGCTGTGGGGGGTGTGGGGGACGCTGCTTTCCGTGCCGCTCGCCTTCATCGCGAAAGTAGTCGCCGACCACATCGAAGGATTGGAGGCGGTGTCGGAGTTCCTGGGCGAGTGAGCACGGGCACGCCACATGCTGAATGGAGTTTCCCTCCCCTTGAATCACGCCACCGTCCTCGCCATGCCAACCCGACTCGCCCGTTCGATTTCCCCCGAATCCCCCGGCCAGACGATCCAGGACGTCCTGGCCGGCGCCCGGCCGCCGGTAGATCCCGGCCGTTGGCTGGGCGAGCTCGTGCGCGCCGGCTTCGGCGGGTTGCCGTTACCGGGTTCGGGCGGCACCTTGCTGCGCTGGCGGGCGCTTGCCGCGGTTGCCGCGGTGGATCTGGGCTTGGCCAAATTATTCGAGGGGCACACGGATGCGCTGGCCATTCTTGCCGAGCTGCAAGCACGCGTGGACGCGCCCGAAGATGCCTGCTGGGGCGTCTGGTGCGCCGAGCCGCCCGACATGCGTGTGGGCATACGCGCGCACGCCGCCGGCGGGGTCATGGTCAGCGGCTTGAAGGGATGGTGCTCGGGTGCTGCGGCGCTAAGCCACGCGATCGTCAGCGGTTGGAACGGCGCAGGCGAACCTTGCCTGGCCGCCGTGGCGCTGGACCAGCCGGGCGTGACCGTCACCACGCAAGGCTGGCACGCCGTCGGCATGGGCTCGTCCGCCAGTGTCAATGTGGTTTTCGACCAGGCGCGAGGCGCCGCCGTCGGTGCGCCGGGCGCCTATGTGGACCGCCCGGGTTTCTTGCATGGCGGGGCGGGCGTTGCCGCTTGCTGGTACGGCGCGTTGGCGGGCATTGCCGAAAGGCTGCGCGCCGCTGTCGCAAAGGGTCGGCCCGACCCGTACCGGCTGGCGCATCTTGGCGCCGTGGATGTTGCTTTGGCCGAGGCGCGTGCGGTGTTGCGCGAGGCCGCCGCGGCGATCGACGCCCATCCCGAAGACGGCTGCGTACTGCATACCGCGCGGGCCCGCCTGGCGGTGGAAGCCGCCGCAGAAGACGTATTGAACCGCGTGCCGCGCGCGCTGGGGGCCGGCCCGTTATGCCGCGACGCCGCTTTGGCGCAAGCCTTGGCGGACTTGCCCGTGTTCATCCGGCAGAGCCACGCGGAACGCGATCAGGCCGCGCATGGCAAGCACGTTGCGCAACACGGAGAGCCGCCTTGGACACTCTAGATGACCACCATTTCGAGCGCCTGTATCGCAAGGACGACGATCCTTGGCGGGTGGCCACTGCCTGGTACGAGCGCCGCAAGCGCGCCGTGCTGCTGGCGACGTTGGCGCGCGAACGCTATGGCCACATCTTCGAGGCGGGTTGCGGCGGGGGCGACATGACGCTTGCCCTGGCGCAGCGCTGCGACCAGCTCTGCGCCGTGGATCTGGCGCCCAGCGCGGTGCGCCGCGTCCAGGCCCGGCTGCGTGCCGATCCGGTGGCGGCCACGGTGCGCACGCTGGCGTTGAAGTTGCCGCAGCAATGGCCGCCCGTGCCCTCGGCGGGCTTCGATCTGATCGTTGTCTCGGAGCTGGCGTATTACCTGGACGACGCCGCCTGCGCGCTGTTCCTGGCACGCCTGCGCAGCAGTTTGGGAGCCGGCGGCGAATTGGTCGCCTGCCACTGGCGCCCCGCGTTCGATGACCGCCTGCAACCCACCGACCGTCTGCACGACGCGATGGGGGCGTTGCCCGGCTTGCAGCGGCTGGTACATCACCATGAAGAAGATTTTCGTCTGGACCTCTGGCGCAACCCCTTGTAAGGAGCAGGCGATGATCGGAATCTGCATACCCGCCCACAACGAAGAACGGATGATCGGCGCCTGCCTGCGCGCCGCGACCCGCGCCGCCCGGCACCCGCTGCTGGCGGCTGAACGCGTCGAGATCGTCGTGGTGCTGGATCGCTGCCGTGACCGCACCGAGCAATTGTCGGCGGCGTGGCCGGTACGGTGCCTGCGGGTCGAGGCCGGCAACGTGGGCGTCGCCCGGGCCTTCGGGGCGCAGCATCTTCTAGATGCGGGGGCGCGCTGGCTGGCATTCACGGACGCCGATACCCGCGTGTCGGCGCGCTGGCTGGTGGACCAGTTGTCTTTAGGGGCGGAGGTCGTTTGCGGCACCGTGGGTGTGTCGGGCTGGGCCCAACATGGCGCGCATGCGCGCCAGGCCCGGCGCCGATTCGCCACCCACTACCAGGACCAGGACGGCCACCGCCACGTGCATGGCGCAAACCTTGGCATCGAGGCGCATGCGTACCGGCATATCGGCGGCTTTGCCGCGCTGGCCTGCAGCGAAGACCAGGCATTGGTGGACCGGCTGGAGCAAGGCGGCGCCCGCATCGCCTGGACGGCGCTGCCGCGGGTGACAACCAGCGCGCGGCCGTACTCCCGCGTGGAAGGCGGCTTTGCCAGCGCCTTGCGCCAAGGCTGGGACGAACCCGACTAGCTTGAACCGCTGGCGACCGCCGGAGAAATGCGATGAATATCGAAGCCGTCTGGTTCCTGCTGATCGGTGCGTTGTTCGTGTTGATGGCGGTGTCCAAACGCCTGATCGATGCGCTGCCCATGACCGGCGCCATGGTGTATCTGGTCGTGGGCTTTCTTATCGGCCCGACAGGATTGGGGCTGCTGAACCTGGATCTCTACCGCGACAGCCACTTGCTGCGTCTGGCGACCGAAGCGGCATTGCCGGTTTCGCTGTTCGCAGTCGGCATGCATTTGCGCGTGGCTTGTGGGCATCCGTTGTGGCGCCTGCCGCTGCGCCTGGCGGCGCCGGCCATGCTGCTGACCATTGCGCTGATGACGGCATTCGGCATGGGCCTATTGGGCTTGGGATTGGGGGCGGCAGTGCTGTTGGCGGCGGCGCTGGCGCCGACGGACCCGGTGCTGGCCAATGAATTGCGGCCGCGGGAAGCAGGCGATGACGAACCGCTGCGCTTTGCCTTGTCGGGTGAAGGCGGCGCCAATGACGGGGCGGCGTTTCCTTTTGTGGTCCTGGGCATCGCCCTGTGCAACGCGGGGCCGGCCGGGCTTGATCAGCCGTGGCCGTTGGCGGCCGCCCTGATCTGGGGCGTAGTGAGCGCGGTGGGAATCGGCTGGTTGCTGGGCACGCTGGGCGAACGCCTGATCGCCACGCTGCGGATCCGCTATGGCAACGCCCTGGGGCTGGACGAGTTTCTGGCCCTGGGCCTGATGGCGCTGTGCTACGGGGCGACCTTGCTTGCGCATGGCTATGGGTTTCTTGCGGTCTTCTGCGCCGGGGTGGCGTTGCGCCAACAGGAGCTGCGCGCCACCGGCAGCGGTCGGACGCCGCGTGCCGTCTTGCAGGAAGTCACGCCCGCCGAAAGCGAAGAAAGCACCCAGGACCCGCAATTGGCCCACGCCCATCTGGCGGAATCGATGATGGCGACGTCGGTGGGGCTGGAACGCTTTGCCGAATTGGCGCTGATGCTGGTCATCGGCTGCGTGGTGTCGGCGCATTGGCGCGACATGCTGGGTTGGACGCCGCTCCTTGTGGCGGCGGTGCTGTTCTTCGCGGTGCGGCCGGCCAGCGTGATGCTGGCGCTGGCCGGGTCGTCGATGGACCGGCGCCAGCGTTGGCTGGCAAGCTGGCTGGGCATACGCGGCGTGGGCACTTTCTACTATCTGCTGCTGGCGGTGGAGCAAGCGCCGCAGGACGTGTCCCGAGCGCTTGCGCCGTTGTTGCTGGCCGCCATCGTCGCGTCCGTGCTGGTGCACGGCATCTCGGCGTCGCCCCTGATGGGGTGGTACTACTCGCGGCTGTCCGCGCGGCCGCGTCGCGGCAAGGCATCGCGGCCGGCGTAGACGGCAGCCGCGCCCAGTTCGCGTTCAATGCGCAGCAGGCGGTTGTACTTGGCGGTGCGGTCGGCGCGCGATAGCGACCCGGTCTTGATCAGGCCGCAGTTGGCGGCCACCGCCAGGTCGGCAATGGTGGTGTCCTCGGTTTCGCCGGAACGGTGCGACATGACGGCGCCGTATGCCGCGCGGCGGGCCATTCCCAATACCTGCAGGGTCTCGCTCAGCGTGCCGATCTGATTGGCTTTGACCAGGATGGCGTTGCCGATTCCGGCCGAGATGCCAGCTTCGAACAGGCGGGGGTTGGTGCAGAAGACATCGTCGCCCACCAGATGGCAGGCATCGCCCAGCCGTGCGGTCAGGGCTTGCCAGCCGGCAGGGTCGTCTTCGGCCATGCCGTCTTCGATGGATACGATGGGGTAGTCGCGTACCAGGCGGGCCAGGTAATCCACCTGCTGTTCGCGGCTGCGCACCACGCCTTCGCCCTGATAGCGATAGCCCGCATCGGTGTGGAATTCGCTGGCCGCCGGATCCAGTGCCAGCGCAATGTCCGTGCCCGTACGCAGGCCGGCCTGCTCGATGGATGCCATGATGAAGTCCAGCGCCTCTGGTGCCGTGCGCAGGACGGGTGCGAATCCGCCTTCGTCGCCCACATTGACGCTGTGGCCGGCCGCCAGCAGCTTGCCGCGCAGGGTGTGGAAGACTTCGGCGCCCATGCGGATGGCTTCGGCGAAGGTTTCCGCGCCCACCGGCAAGATCATGAATTCCTGAAAATCCAGCGGATTGTCGGCGTGTGCGCCGCCGTTGATGATGTTGATCATCGGGACGGGCAGCACTTGCGCCTGCACGCCGCCCAGGTGGCGCCACAGCGGCTGCCCTTCACTGGCGGCTGCCGCGTGCGCCACTGCCAGCGAGACGCCCAGCAAGGCGTTGGCGCCCAGGCGGCTTTTGTCCGCCGTGCCGTCCAGGCCGATCATGATCCGGTCGATGGTGGCCTGCTGATCCGCTTGCTGGCCCAGCAGCGCATCCCGTAACTCGGTATTAACGGCACGCACGGCGCCCAGCACGCCGCGGCCCAGATAGCGTGCGGGATCCGCGTCGCGCCGCTCCAGAGCTTCATGCTGGCCCGTCGATGCGCCGGACGGTACCAGCGCCACGCCCATGGCGCCGTCATTCAGCCGGACTTCGACCTCGACGGTCGGGTTGCCGCGGCTGTCCAGTGCCTCGTGGGCGGTGATGTCGATGATGTTCATGGGGCTCCTGATGGTCAGATTATTGAAATAAAGAAATGGTCTTTATCCTTGCAATCCGACGTGCAATACTGCAACGCATTGAACTGATTGCGGGATATCCAGGCGATATCCTAAAAAAACAACGCGATCCGGAAAATGCAGTTTTTCTGGGTATTCGTCAGTTTTATTGACATAAGGAGTGCCGTGCGCCAACTGCCGCCCCTATCCGCCGTTCGGGCATTCGAAGCCATTGCACGGACCGGCTCGGTCACGCGCGCCGCGGAAGAACTGTGCCGCAGCCACGGCGCCGTCAGCCGGCACCTGAAGCTGTTGCAGGAACACGCTGGCGTGCCGCTGTTCGACAAAGACGGCACCGGGCTGAAGCTCACCCCCGCGGGCGCGACCTTCTACGCGTCGGTGCGCGCCTCGTTCGACCAGTTGGAAAGCGCTTACGAACGATTGGGCCGCGAAGCCCAGGGCCCGGGGCTGCACGTGGCCTGCAGCGCGACCTTCGCGATGCGCTGGCTGGTGCCGCAACTGGCGGTGTTCTACCGCGAGCATCCCGATATCCGCATCCGCCTGTCGATGACGTCCGCCCGTGAAATGCGAAACGAGGGCGCGGACCTGCTGCTGGCGTGGGACCTGTCGGGCTACACGGACGCCGACCGGCGCCGCGCGCTGACGCTTGCGCCCGTGCGATTTGGCGCGGTCTGCACGCCCGCCTATGCCCGGCGCGCGGCGTCCGACCAGGTGCGCATCGCCCATGAGTACACGTCCAGCGCCTGGAATCAATGGGAGGCCATTACAGGCGTAGCGGTGGCTACCGCGGGCCACTTGGCGTTTCCGCACACGCACCTGTGCATCGAGGCCGCGCTGTCCGGACTGGGGGTGGCGCTGGTAGAGAAGCGGCTGATCAGCCGCGAACTGGAAGAGGGCACCCTGGTCGCACCCTTTGGATTCGTGGCGTTCGACGGCGGCTTGCGCGCGCTGCCCGCCGCCAGTCGGAGCCTGTCGGGGCACGCGGATGCGTTTGTCGCGTGGCTGCGCAGCGCGCTGGCGGATCCGGCGGCGTAAGCGGGGCGCAAAGATCCCCCGGGCAGCCTGATCGGCGCTGCCAGTTGGTATGCTGACGCATCGCCTTGCCGGAAACTCCATGCCCGATCCGTCCCGACCCTCGACGCCATCCGCCCCGCACTCCGCCTTGGCGTCCGACACGCGCCGCACGCAGTTGCGGCGCATGAAGATCGCTGCGCTGGCCTTGCTGGTGGCCATGGTCAGCGGCTTCATCACCAGCCACGTCATGGGCGGGCAGGGCGTATGGGCTTGGGTGCGGGCGTTTTGCGAAGCGGCGACGGTGGGGGCGTTGGCCGACTGGTTCGCGGTGGTGGCGCTGTTTCGCCGTCCAATGGGCCTGCCGATTCCGCATACGGCCATCATTCCCAGCAACAAGGACCGCATTGGGGACAACCTGGCTGTGTTCGTCCGCGATCATTTCCTGGACCCGGACACGTTGATGGAGAAGCTGCGGGTCTTCGACCCGGCCGCCCGTCTGTCCCGCTGGCTGATCCGGCCGCGCCAGGCGCATGCCTTGAGCGACGGCGCGCGCCGCGTGGCCTTGCAGACGCTCGACATGCTGGACGACCAGGCGGTGCGCGGGGTGATCCAGGAATTCGTGGTGAAGAACCTGCGCCGCTGGGATGCGGCGGGCACCGTGGGCGAGGTCCTGGGTCTCCTGACCCGTGACGGGCGCCATCAGGAGCTGCTGGACGCGGCCATGGAGCGGCTGGGCGGCTACCTGGGCGAAGACGACGTGAAGGAACGCGCATCGACCCTGCTGGTGAAATTCGCCCGCAAGGAATGGCCGCGCATCATCGCGGCCGTCGATGTGATCAAGTCGGTGGACGGCATTGCCGACAACCTGGCCGACCGGCTGGCATTGGCGTTGGTGCAGGAAGTGCGCGATGTGCTGTCCGAACCCGACCACCCCGTCAGGCGCGACTACGAAGCCTGGGTGCTGAACTACATCGAACGCCTGAAGACCGACCCCGCCTTGTCGGCGCAGGTCGAAGACCTGAAGCAGCGGGCCATCGACCACCCCAAGGTGCAGGAGTATGTGCAGGGCCTGTGGGACGACATCCACGCGGCGCTGCGGCGCGACCTGTCGGACGAGGATTCGGCACTGGCCCGCCATCTGGAAAGCGCCTTGCTGGCGCTGGGCCGCAAGCTGGGCGAAGACCCGAGCTTGCGTGACGCCATCAACAACCACGTGCTGGGCAGCGCGCGGCGCCTGACCGGCCGCCTGCGCATCGGCGTGACGGAACATATTTCTCGCACCGTGAAGAACTGGGACGAACGCCATCTGGTCGACGAACTGGAGCTCAGCGTGGGGCGCGACCTGCAGTACATCCGCTTCAATGGCACGCTGGTGGGCGGGCTCATCGGCGTGGCGCTGCACGCGCTGGTGCTGTTGGTCAATCGTTAACAAGCCTGATCGCTTGTATCAGGAACGAAGATTGCTGGCCCACCAGGCGGCGCCGGTGCTATTGTCAGTGGCGCCCAGGGCCAGGTTGGCGCCGTTTGCGCCGGGCCGGGCATCCGCACTTCGCGTGCATGATTCCAGGAGGCACTTCATGAAGAAAATCTCGATGCTTGTCGCGGCGCTGGCAATGGCGGGCGCCTCGAGCGCCGCACTGGCCGAAAACGTCTCGATGTCATTCCTGACCGCCGACGGCATAGGCAAAAGCGCCGGCACGATTTCGCTGAAGGACACCAAGGGCGGCTTGCAGATCACGCCGAACCTGAAGGGCTTGCCGCCGGGCGAACACGGTTTCCACGTGCATGAAAAGGGTTCTTGCATGCCGGGCATGGTGAACGGCCAGACGGCGCCGGGCGGCGCCGCAGGCGGCCACCTGGATCCCAAGGGCACCAAGGCCCACAAGGGCCCGATGGCCACCGACGGCCATCAGGGCGACTTGCCCTTCATCGTGGTGGCAGCCGACGGCACGGCCAAGAAGGCTGTGGTGGCGCCGCACCTGAAGCTGGCGGACGTGAAGACGCACGCGGTCATGGTGCACGTGGGCGGCGACAACTACAGCGACACGCCCGCGCCGCTGGGCGGCGGAGGCGGCCGCCTGGTTTGCGGCGTGGTGAAGTAAGCGCAAGGAAGGGTGCGCCGGGTTGCCGTGACGGCCGGTCAGGCCGTGCCGTTACGGCCGTGCAGCCGGTAACCCTCGCGCTCGGCCAGCCGGTCGTAATAGGCGGCAATCGCCGGCAGGGCTGGCTTGTCGAAGGGCGTGGCAAACCACCGGTTCACCGACAGCCCCACGGGAATGTCCGCCAGCGAAAAAGCGTTACCGGCCACATAGGCGCCGGTCAGCGCCAGGCGCTGTTCCAGGATGCCCATGAAATGCGCCCAAGCCTGGCACGACGCCTGGATGCTGGCGGCATCCAGGTGTTCAGGCGAACGCCGCGCCAACGCCATGAAGGCATAGCTCCAGGACCGGTTCAGGTCGGTGGCCTGCCAATCCATCCATTGATCCACCCGCGCACGCAGCCGGGGCTCGGCCGGGTACAACTGCTGGCCGCCGTATTGCCCGGCCAGGTAGCGGATGATGGTGTTGGACTCCCACAGCACAAAATCGCCGTCTTCGATAACGGGCACCATGGCATTGGGATTCAGCGCCAGGAAGCGCGGGTCCGAGGTCGCCTGGAAGCCCGCGCCCCAATCTTCGCGGGTGAAGGGCAGGTTCAGTTCGGCGCAGGTCCACAGCACCTTGCGTACGTTGATGGACGAAGCTTTACCCAGTATTTTCAGCATCTTGCGAACGGCCCCGTGCATTGTCGTGGAGGAATCCGGGCAGTCTAGCGGCTGCCTGGTCCCGTCGCCAGATACAGATCGGGGCGACGGCGGGCGTAACAGCGCAGCGGCGTGGCAGGCGGCGGCCTGCCTTCAGGCGCCCGCCGCTTCAGGCTGGCTGCGCAGCCGTCGGACGGGTGAGGCGAACAGCACCAGGAATTGCACGAGGAATCCTGCGGTCGAGACCCACAAGCACGCATCCAGGCCCACGCGGGCGGCCAACGTCGCGCCGATCAGCGCGCCGACGGGCCGGGCACCGAACGTTGCAGTCAGGATCACGGCGGACACGCGGCCCAGCAGGGCGTTGGGCGTCACGGCCTGGCGCAGCGTGGTGGTGGTGATGGTCCACAGGATGGGGCCGGCGCCGAACAGGAAAAAGCCCACCGCCGCCCAGATGCCGGAGGGCAAGACCAGCGTCGACAGCAGGATGGCGCTTGCCGCCAGCGCCGACAGCGGACCTGAGGCGATCATCGCGCCGAAAGACAGGCGGCGCGCCAGCCACGGCGCGGCCAGGGCGCCGGCGAGCATGCCGCCGCCATACACGCCCAATGTGATGCCCACGCCGGCGGCCGTCAGGCCCAGGCGTTCGATGGCGTACACGACGTATACGGCCTGCAACACGAACCAGGCAGTGTTGAAGAACACAGCGGTCGTCAGCACCGGCCGCAGCAGCGGGTGCGTGCCGACAAAGGCCGCGCCTTCGCGCAGTTCGGCCAGCAAGCGCCGGCGGGTCACGGGCTTGGGCGCATCGGCAGGCAGGCCCGCCAGCAGGGCCGCGGCCAGCAGCGACAGCGTGGTGGCGATCACATAGGCGACCGGCGCACCCATCCAGCCCACCAGTGCACCGCCTGCCGCGGGGCCCGCGGAGAACGCACTGCTGCGCGCCAGTTCCAGCCAGCGGTTGGCGCTGGCCAAATCGCTGGCGGGGACAAGCCGGGGTACCAGCGCCGGGGCGGCCACGTTGTAGGCCACCGTGCCGACGGCGCCCAGGAAACCCAGCGCCGCCAGCCAGCCCAGGCCCAGTCCGCCCATCCACAGCAACGTCAGCAGGCCCAACAGGCTGGCCGCGCGGACGCACTCGGCGGCGGTCATCAAGGCGCGGCGCGACATCCGGTCCGCCAGCACGCCGGCGGGCAAGGACAGCAGCAGGAAGGGCAGGGTTTGCGCGGTTTGCAGATAACCCGTCTGCGCGGCGGTGGCGCCCAGCGCCAGCACGGCGACCAGCGGCGCCGCCGCCAAGGCCATCTGTTCAGAAAACTGGGCGGCCAGGTTCGAGGCGGCCAGACGGCGGAAGGCGGAGGGCAGGGCAGGCATGAGCGACGCCCGTCAGGGCGCTGGAAACGGCAAGGGCACGATCATGATCGTGCCCTTGGTCGGCCGCACTCCGGTCCTTGCGGCCGGATTTCATTTAACTTGAGGTTTGGTTCACTGAAGTTGGCGTGGGAAAACTGGGGAGACTGATGCGGCGCGCGGATTGTGACGGAATGCCGCCATTTCATGCCAAAGTCGCTACGCCGGCGTCGCGGAAAGGCCCCGTTTGGCGCCGAAAAATGAACTGCAGAACATGCAGATAGGGAGTGAATACCCCGGCGCAAGTCCCCTCCGGCGGCTTGCCCAGGATGTCAGTCGGGACACATGTTTCCCAGTCTTCATGATCTAGTTGGGACTGGCGATTTCAGCCTTGCCATTTCCTATCTGAACGGCTTCTGTCAATAACCAATCCCGAAAGGTCGTCAGCTTGGGCATGCTGGCACACTCGGGGCGATAAACGATGTAATAGGCCAGCGCGGATGCGAAGCTGATGTCGGGAAACAGCCTGACCAGGCGTCCGCTGGCCAAGTCATCGCGCGCCATGACGCTGCGTGCAATTGCAACACCGTGCCCGTCGATTGCGGCCTGCAGGACCGCTGCAGAATTGTTGATCTGCATGCCTCGCAGCGCGCTAGTGCCCCTCACGCCCGCTTTCTGCAACCAAGCCTCCCAGCTTGGAAACCCAGTGTGACGGTCCATCGACAGGTCGTGGATCAACGTTTCCTGGGCCAGATCATCAGGCTTTTGCAAGCGCCGATGCTCGCGCAGTAATTGGGGAGAGCAAACGGGATAAACCTCCTCATCCATCAGCTTCTCGGATATCAGCCCCGGCCATTGACCAGTTCCATACCGCACGCCGATATCGACCCGCTGAGCGACGAAATCGACCGGCTTTAGATTGGTATCCAAACGCACGTCTGTCTCAGGGCAAACCGCCTGAAGGCGGTCGATGCGGGGCAATAGCCATTTGGCTGCGAAGGCCGGGCTGACGGCCACGGTTAGCACCCCGCTGATCGAACCCTCCTGAAGTGTCTCCATTCCCAGAGTGAGCCGATCGAAACCGGCACGGATGTCCGGCAACGCCCGCTCGGCGGCCTCCGTGGGGATGAGCCCCGCGCGGCCACGGTTCCCGCGGATGAAGAGAGGTGTCCCCAGCCAATCCTCTAACGTGCGCACCAGTTGACCTACTGCTGCAGGCGTTACGTTGAGTTCGGCTGCAGCCGCAGAAAAGCTCTGGTGACGGGCACTGGCCTCGAAGGCACGGAGGGCATTTAGATGGACGGGAGATTTCATTTCAGTAAAGTTTTTCTTTCTGCTTCTGACACTTTAAATGGTTTGTCTCTCGAAGGGAATCGGAGAAAGATGGCGTCTGTGGAGATCGGAGCGCGGCGAAGGGCATTCATGTACACCAACGCCGGCGTCTTCGGATTCAATAGTTTTTCTTCCTTTTATATCCCGTCGGCAGGCGGGCGACAGAGAGAGTTCCCAGATGAGCAACCAATTTAAAGGCAAGAAGCTGCTGGTAGTCGGTGGCACCAGCGGCATGGGCATGCAGATCGCGCGCACGGTGCTGGCTGGCGGTGGCAGCGCGGTCATCGTGGGCAACCGCCCAGAGAAGACTGAAGAAGCACGCAAGGACCTGGGCGAGCTGGGTCAGGTGTGGGCACTGACGGCAGACCTGACCAACGACGAAGCCGTAGCTTCACTGATCAAGGTCCTGGACGAGCAGCACGCGGACATCGACCTGCTGGTCAACGCCGCCGGCGTGTTCTTCCCCAAGCCGTTCCTGGAACATTCGGACGCTGACTACGACCAGTACATGCAGTTGAACAAGGCGACCTTCTTCATCACGCAGAGGGTTGCCGCCAACCTTGTCGCCAAGAAAAGACCGGGCGCCTTCGTGAACATCGGCTCAATGTGGGCCAAGCAGGCCATCGCGGCCACGCCGTCCTCGGCATACTCGATGGCCAAGGCGGGGCTGCACTCGCTGACGCAGCACCTGGCAATGGAGCTAGCCGGTAAGAACATTCGCGTAAATGCTGTTTCGCCCGCTGTGGTGCAGACCCCAATCTACGAAGGCTTTATTCCTAAGGCCGAAGTCCAAACCGCGCTGCAGGGCTTCAACAGTTTCCACCCCATCGGCCGCGTGGGCACCCCGCAAGATGTGGCGGAAGTGGTCGCCTTCCTTCTGTCGGACAAGGCGGGCTGGGTCACTGGCGCAGTTTGGGATGTTGACGGCGGAGTAATGGCAGGCCGCAACTGATGTGTCTCGTGCAGGTGCCGGCAGTGTGCCTGCTGTGCCTTTTTCTCATCCGTCCGCATATACAGCGTGACCTAAGGAGCAGGTGCACGACACCCTGGTGCGGCCGGTGATGCGCATCACTACCCCTGGCGACTGACCGCCTTACCTGGAAACTCTCGCCGTCGGCGAACCGATCGCGGGAGCCCTCTAACTAAATGTCAGCCGGGCGCGGACCCACACCCGGCTTCAATCGGATACTGGAATACGACCATGATGCAAGACTGGAATGCCTACCGCGACTCCCTGCTGGAGCGCGTGGGCGACTACGCCAAACAAAGCCCGGACGTGATGCGCGGACTGATGATCATCGACAACGCGGCCGTCAAGACAGGTCATCTGGAGCCGAAGATTCACGAACTGATCGCGCTGGCGGTGGCCATTACCACCCGCTGCGACGGGTGCATCTCTGTGCACACCCAGAAGGCGGTCGAGCACGGCGCCACCTTCGAAGAAATCACCGAGGCGCTAGGTGTTGCCATCGCTTTGAACGCGGGCGCTGCGCTGACGTACTCGGCGCGTGTCGTCGAGGCCTACCAGCAACTACCCGCCAAGTAAGCCGTATCGACAAGAACCGGCCACCGATCGACAGGATGGCCGCTGCCCGTTTCTCTCGTTTGGATAACCTGCACATGCTTATCAATGCCGATTTCACGCGCCGCGCCATGGTCGCGTCCGACCAGTATCAATGGGTCGCATCGCCCCAAGGAGGTGTGGAGCGCGTGATGCTGGATCGCGTGGGCTCGGAGAAAGCTCGGGCCACCAGCATCGTGCGGTATGCCCCCGGCTCCCATTTTCCTCAACACCCGCATCCGGGAGGAGAGGAAATCTTGGTGCTGTCGGGAACCTTGTCAGAAGGTGACCAGCACTATCGAGAAGGCTGGTATCTGCGCAACCCCCCCGGATCCTCCCACCAACCCTCAAGTGCAGAGGGCGCGGTCATTTTCGTCAAACTCCGGCAGATGCGGGCTGACGAACAGCAGCATGTCCGCATTGATACGCTCGATCCCGGCGCCTGGCGTCGGGAAGGCTATCGCGGGGTCTGCGATCTGTTTTCCGGTAAAAGCGAGCGGGTCTGTCTGCAGCGTCTGGCACTGGGCGAGGGCATTCTCGAACATCCTCTGGGTGGCGCGGAAATTCTGGTCCTCGCGGGTGAGGTGTTGCTGGATGGTAGAAGCTACGAGCGAGGCAGTTGGTTGCGGCTTCCCGCTGGGGAGCCTGCTACTCCTCGCGCTGGCGATCAAGGAGCTACTGTGTACCTCAAGATAGGTCACCTATCCGACGTGGCGGTAGCGGCATGAACCGGCGCGCCGCACGTGTCGTTATTGTCGGAGCCGGTTTGAGCGGCCTATATGCGGCTTACTTGCTGGAGCGCCAGGGCATGACGGATTACTTGGTGCTCGAAGCGCGGGAGATCATCGGCGGGCGTATCGCCTCCGCTGATGCCTCGGGCCATGCCGTCGCCCACGGCGTGGCGGTCGCGAATACTGCGAACCGCTTCGATCTGGGGCCTACTTGGTTTTGGCCCAGCTATCAGCGTGAGCTGGGGCGCCTGATCGAAAGTCTGGGATTGGAACGCTTAGAGCAGTTCGAGACGGGCGACATGATTGTCGAGCGCTCGCCGCAGGAAGCCCCTGCGCGCATGCGCGGCTACCCGGATTCACCTGCATCCATGCGCCTGATCGGGGGCATGGGTAGCTTGATTGAAGCCCTGTTCGACACACTGGCCCCGGAAAGACTCGTCAGCGGCCAAACGGTGCGCCAACTGCGCAGACACGAACGCCATATTGAGATCGATAGCGTCGATGCCAACAGCCATGCCGTGACGTGGCAAACCGAGCACGTCCTGCTTGCACTGCCGCCTCGCCTTGTCGAGAACACCATCGTGTTCGAACCTGCCTTGCCTGATTTGCTCGCCCGGCAGTGGCGCGACACTGCCACGTGGATGGCTCCGCACGCCAAGTACATCGCCATCTATGACACTCCATTTTGGCGGGAGCAGGGATTGTCAGGCGAAGGCCGTAGCGTGCGCGGCCCGATGGGCGAGATCCACGACGCCTCCGTGCCAGGTGGCAGTGCGGCGCTGTTTGGTTTCCTGGGTGTGCCGGCGCGCGCGCGTGGCACTGTCGCAGGCGAGGTACTGCGCGCGCATTGCCGCGCGCAATTTGTCCGGATGTTCGGGCCCCAGGCGGCGACGCCCAAGGCCGAGATTATCAAGGACTGGGCGCAAGACCCGCGCACAGCCACGCAAGCCGATAGCGATGCGAATGGCCAACTCGCCCAAGCTCCAGAGGCGACGGCGGCATCCGGACCTTGGCACGGGTGCCTAACCGGCATCGCCAGCGAGTGGTCGCCGCAGTTTCCCGGCTATCTCGCCGGAGCGGTCGAAGCTGCCAGCCTGGGCATGCGGGCGCTGGTTTCGCTCTCCAATGCTCACACACTCAATCCCTGAGGCGTTGGCATGAGATTGGGAGCCTTGAGTCATTAGACCAAGAGTGGCCATATCGCCGGTGATATATGGTCGGCGCAGGGGGCGAGGAATTCTCGGGAATCAATCTGACGTAGCCCGGCAGTTTCTCGATGAGGGATTTGGCCAGTTCGAGTCTGCTTTGAGCTGATGCATTTCACATGATTCATCATTCTTCTAGGAGCGAGGGCTATGCAAACGACATACCGTGCCATGCAGATCATCCGTCCAGGTCGTCTTGAACTGGTGGAACGTCCCACGCCCTCTCCGGGCGTGGGACAGGTCCTGATCGAGGTCGAAGCCTGCGGCATCTGTGGCGCCGATGTGGGAGACATCGAAGGGGTCGATCCGGCGCTAGTGCCTCCTCGCGTCCCCGGTCACGAAGTCGTGGGCCGGATCGCCGCGTTGGGTGAACATGTGCCTTCGATCTGGAAAATCGGCCAGCGTGTTGGTGTGGGCCGCCTGGGAGGGGCATGCGGGGAATGCGCGCAGTGCCGCCAGGGACATTTCCAATTGTGCCTGAACCAGCCATTTGTCGGCGCCACCTGCGACGGTGGTTATGCCGAGATGATGGTGGCACGGGCTTCGGGATTGGTGTCGATCCCCGACGAACTCCGTGCCGAGGAAGCCGCACCGATTCTTTGCGCCGGGATTGCCACGTTCAATGCGCTGAGAAAGTCCGGGGCGCAAGCAGGCGATACCGTTGCCATTCTGGGGATAGGTGGGCTGGGGCACATGGCTCTGCAGTACGCCCGTCGAATGGGTTTTCGAGTGGTGGCCGTCGGGCGAGGCAGGGACATCGCGGATGAGGCACTGAACCTGGGCGCACACCTCTACATCGATACCAGCGAGGAAGAAGCAGCTCCGAAACTCAAAGCCATGGGTGGAGCGCAGGCCATCGTGTCCACGATTGGGGCCCCCGCCGTAGTGTCGGCGCTGATGGCGGGTCTTGCGCCAAAGGGCTGTCTCGTGCTGCTAGGCACGGGCAAGGATCCGTTGTCGGTGTCTGCAGGCCACCTAGTTGTTGGTGAGCGCAGCCTGCTGGGTTCGATCACAGGCTCGCCTTACGATAACGAAAAGACGCTGGACTTCAGCGTGCTAGCAGGCGTGCGTCCGAAGATCGAAGTGATGCCATTCGAGCGGGCCAATGAAGCCTATCAGCGCATGAAGTCTGGCAGCGTCAAGTTCAGAATGGTGCTGACTATTGGGTGCCAGCGCCCCGCTGCGTTTGTATGAAGAAGACGATCCCGGCACCAAGTCGCATCTGTCGCTAAGCGGTAGCGCTTCCGATTTTCCGCCAGAATGCGTGAATCAGGGGATAGGCGGATAGTCGCCGTAGCCGTCCGGCCAGGGGGTCAGCACTTCGTACCCGGTTTCGGTCACGACAACCATGTGCTCCCACTGCGCCGACAGCGAGCGGTCCTTGGTCACTACCGTCCAGCCGTCGGGCAATTGCTTGGACGCCGGTTTGCCGGCGTTGATCATGGGTTCGATCGTGAACATCATGCCGGGTTGCAGCACCATGCCTTCGCCAGGACGTCCGTAGTGCAGCACTTGCGGATCGTCGTGGTAGATCTGGCCGATGCCGTGGCCGCAGTATTCGCGCACGATGCTGAAATGCTCGCGGTGCGCGACGGTCTGGATGGCATGGCCGATGTCGCCTAGCGTCGCGCCGGGCTTGACTGCCATGATCCCGGCGCGGGTGGCTTCGTAGGTGGTGTTTACCAGGCGGCGCGCCAGCGGGCTGGGCTGGCCCACGTAGTACATGCGGCTGGTGTCGCCGAACCAGCCGTCCTTGATGACGGCCACGTCAATGTTCAGGATGTCGCCGTTCTTCAGCACCTTGGCCGACGGGATGCCGTGGCAAATCACATGGTTGACGGATGCGCAGATCGTCTTCGGAAAGCCGTGATAACCGACGTTGGCCGGAATAGCCTTGAGCACGTTCACGATGTATTCGTTGCAGATGCGGTCCAGCTCATCGGTGGTGACGCCGGGGCGCACGTGTTCGCCGATCATGTGCAGCACTTCCGCCGCCATGGCGCCGGCCTTGCGGGCCATTTCAATGTCGGCGGCGGATTTGATGGAAACCTTCTTCGCCATTTATGCGGCCTCCTGCTGGGCGGCATCCGGTAAGCGCCGGGAAAGGGACGCGATGGTAAAGCCCTCGCTTTGTTCGATGCGGATCAGCAACTGGCAGATATCCGCGTGGCGCAGGTCGGGATAGAGTTCGGACAGCATGCCGATGCGCATCCAGTGTTCGGCCTGGGAGTTGATCGAGCGGCTGAGGGCGCCGCTGGCGACGCGCAGATTCTCATGCATCTGCTCAGAGATTTTGACGAGACCCATGGTGGGAATGATCCGTATATGGTTTGTATATGGATCGTATCTTACTGCGTGGGAGTGAGCTGTGCAAATCGCCGGCACCGGCAGGCGGTCCGCCGCTGCGTTCAGCGCGTCTTGGCGCGCGGCGTCTTCTTGGCGGCGCCAGACTTGGCCGCACCCGTTTTGGCCGCGCCCGCGCGTGCGGTTTCCTTCGGCGCCGGCGCCGTGGCCACGTGGACCTGCTCCATCCACATCAGCGCGTCCGTATACGACAGGAACTGCTGCAGATAGCCGGGCGACAGCTCGCGCATCAAGGTCAGCGCGCGGTGCACCAGCTGGTTGGAATTGAGCGGGCCGGCGTTCTTGTGGACCTGCTCCTGCGATTGGCGCACTTGCCGGTCGGCGCTGACCTGCGACCAGACGCCGCGAAAGTAGTCCAGCATCTGCACGTCGGGATAAGTGGCCCGCAGACCCAGCGTGTCGCGCGTCCAGCCGCTGACGCCGCCGGGGGGATCCGGGTCGGCCAGATAATCGATCAGGCCGGCCAGGGCGCTGGCGGTGGGGGCGGCATCCGGGGCGCGGGTGTCAGCGGCAGCGGCTGCCACCTGGCTCTCGTAAGCCTGGAGCAGGGCGGCCAGCTTCGCGTCCAGCAGTTGGCGCGCGGGGCCGTCCAGCAGGGCCGTGCGCCGCGCCATCGCCTCCAGGAAACGGAAGCGCACCGGGTCGATGCGGTCTGCCCTGCAATCACGCCAGGCATCCAGCGCCGCTTGCGCGTCAGGCGGGGCCAAGTGCGTGCCGTCACTGCTCACGCGGCTTTCCCGGGTCGTTGGACGGCTTGGGGATCGGCGTGATTTCCACGCGGCGGTTCTTCGCGCGCCCCGCTTCATCGGCGTTGGAGGCCACCGGCTGCTCGGACCCGAAGGCGGCGGCGAACACGGTGGACGAGGGCACGCCTTCGTCGATCAGCGCGCGCGTGACAGTCAGGGCGCGCTGCGCCGACAGATCCCAGTTGTCCGCAAAGCGGCGGTTGCCTTCGCGCACCTGCTGGTCGTCGGTATAGCCGCTGACCATCAGGATTTCGTCGTGCGTCTTCAGATAGGATGCCAGGGGCTCGATCAGGGTCTTCAGGATCTCGCGGCCTTCAGGCTGCAACTGGTCGGAGTTCAACGCGAACAGCACGCTGCCGCTGATGCCGATGCGGCCATTGATCAGCGTGACGCGGCCGGCCGCCAGCGGACCCGCCAGCGCCTGTTCCAGCGTCTCGCGCCGCTGCGTTTCTTCCTGCCGCTGCTTGACCTCTTCTTCCAGCTGCGTCGAGAGTTGCAGCTGCACGCCGATCACGCTGACCAGGATCAGCACGAAGGCGCCCAGCAGCACCGACATCAGGTCGCCGAAGACGGCCCAGGCCGGTGCGGTCGCCTCTACGCCGCCGTCGATGTCCTCGCTCATGCGGCTTCGGCTCCGGCGGTGGCGCGCTGGATGGCCAACTGCTGCAGGTTTTCGATGATCTGCTTTTGCGACATCAGGCTCAGGTCGACCACTTCACGGGCTTGCGCCACGTAGTAGGACAGTTGCTCGTCACCGCGCGCGATGGACTTGTCCAGCGCCGCTTCGATGCGTTGCAGATGGGCCACCAGCTTGTCGTTGGACTCGCCGAACAGTTGCACCGCGGTGCCGAACGATTCGCCCAGGCTGGCCACTTCCACGGCGCTGGTGGTGACTTGCGCCGCCACGTCGGTGAGCTTGCCGGTTTCGGCTTCGACGCGGTCGGTGAACTGCGTGCCGACGCGTTCCAGCAACTCGGCCGACGAGGCGACCAGCGCGTCCACGGCCGTGCGTTGTTCGGCGGCCGTGTGGTTCACGGCGTTCAGCAGCGTGTCCAGCGTTTCCAGCAGGCGGTTGCGCTCTTGCAGCATGTCGTTGTCGCGCACCATGCTGTCGGACAGCTTCTGGCGCAGTTCGCCGATGACCTCGGCGGCGGCCTTGGGCGCTTCCGACGCGGCTTGCACCAGGCGGCCGATCTCGGCGATGGTGTCGCTGGCGTGCGCCTGCGTCTGCGCGGTGATGTCGTGCGCGGTCTGGGCCAGCGTGTCGCAGATCTGCTGCTGCTGGCTGGCGGTTGCGGCGCCGGCCTGTTCCCATTCGTGGCGCAGCGCGTCGGCCATCGCGGCCAGTTTGTCAGTCCATGTGGCCAGGCGCGCTTCGTCCTTGGACGCCACCGCGGCTTGCAGGTCGGCGTGCGATTGATCCAGCGTGCGCAGGAACGAGGTCGAGTGCTGCTCGAAGGTCGCCGCAGCGGTTTCCAGCGCCTGGCGATTGGCGGCGGCCAGTTGTTCGCCCACGTTTTCCTGGCGCGCCTGCGCGTCGGTCCAGGCCTGGGTAACGTGGCTTGCCGCCGTTTCCAGGCGGGTGGATACGTTTTCCAGCAGGCTGGCCTGCGCCTCGGTCTGCGCGGTGATGTCGCGCGTGGCCAGAGTCAGCGTGTGGGTGATGGCTTGCTGGCGGTCGGCGGCTTGCACGCCGGCCAGTTCCCATTCTTGGCCCAGCGCATCGGCCATGGCGGCCAACTTGCCGGTCCAGGCGGACAGGCGTTCTTCGTCCTTCGCGGCCAGGGCGGCTTGCAGGTCCGCATGCGACTGGTCCAACGTGCGCAGGAGCGCCGCCGAGTGTTGCTCGAACGCGGCCGCTGCCGTGGCCAGCGCCTGCTGGTTGTCCGCGGCCAGTTTTTCGCCGACCTGCTCCTGGCGCGTCTGTGCGTCGGTCCAGGCTTGGGTGACTTCGCGCGCGGCCGTCTCAAGGCGGGTCGACACCGTCTCCAGCAAGCGGGCTTGCGCCTCGCTGCGGGTGGCGACGTCTTCGGCCGTCAAGGCCAGCGTGTCGCTGATTTCCTGCTGGCGGGTGACCGTGTGGTCGCCGGCCGCCTTCCATTCCTGGCCCAGCGCCGCGGCCATCGTGGCAAGTGTGCCGGTCCAGGCGGCCAGGCGTTCGTGATCCTTCGCGGCCAGCGCGGCGTGCAGGTCCGTGTGCGATTGCGCCAGGGTGTGCAAGAGCGACGCCGAGTGCTGCTCGAAGGCGGCTGCCGCGGTGGTCAGGGCCTGCTGGTTGTCCGCAGCCAGCTTTTCGCTGACCTGCTCCTGGCGGGACAGCGCCGTGTTCCATTGGTCGGACACGCGAGCGGCGGCTATTTCCAGACGGGTCGACACGCTTTCAAGCAGTTGGGCCTGGGCCTCGGTCTGGGACGTGACGTCGCGTGCCGTGCGGGCAAGCGAATCCGTCCAGGCGGTCAGGCGCGCTTCGTCGCGGGCAGCCAATGCGGCTTGGAGGTCGGTATGCGACTGGTCCAGCGTGCGCAAGAGCGATGCCGCGTGCTGCTCGAAGGCGGCGGCGGCGGCGGTCAAGGCTTGCTGGTTGTCCGTGGCCAGCTTTTCGCCGACCTGTTCCTGGCGGGACAGCGCGGCGTCCCAGCGGTCGGACACGCTGTTGGCGGCCGCTTCCATGCGCGCCGACACGCCTTCCAGCAGGCTGGCTTGCGTGGCCGCCTGGGCATTGATGTCGCGCACGGTCTGGGCCAGCGTATCGCTGATGGCCTGCTGGCGGTCGGCGGCTTGCGCGCCGGACTGTTGCCATTCCTGGCGCAGGGTGGCGCCCATGGCGCCCAGCGTCTCGGTCCAGGCGGCCAGGCGTTGCTGGTCGCGCGAAGCCAGCTCGGATTGCAGCAGGGAGTGCGATTGGTTCAAGGTGCGCAGCAACGAGGCGGAGTGCTGCTCGAAGCTGGCGGCCGCCGCGGTCAGGGCTTGCAGGTTGTCGCCGGCCAGCTTTTCGCTGACGCGCTCTTGCCGCGACAACGCGGAAGTCCAGGCGTCGGACAGGTTGCCCGACGACGCTTCCAGGCGCGTGGAGACGCCGTCCAGCAGCGCGGACGAGCGTTGTTCAAAGGTCTCGGCAAAACGGTCCAGCGACGCGCGTAGGTCCTGCGCAAGTGCTTCGCTTGCACGCTGCTGGCCGGCCAGGGCCTGGTTCCAGATATCGGCCACATTGGCGGTGGACGCCTGGAAACCCGAGGTCAGGCTGGCCAACTGCTGCTGCACGGCCTGCGTCACCGTGTCTTGCAGACTGGCGGTCTCGCGCGACAGGCTGGCCATCGTGGCTTGCACCACGGGTTGCAGCGCCACGCCGGCGGAACGTGCGCTTTCAGCCACGCCTTCCTTCATGGACTGTTCCATCACGGAGGCCAGGCGGGCGTAGGCCGCCTCGGCCTTGCCCTGGAACACGTCCTGGCTGGCAAGCTGCCGCTCGTTCATGGATTGGGTCTGCTTTTCCATGCTTTGCATCATGGTCTGCAGGCGGTCGACCAGCGTAGGCATCGCCTCGGCTTGGCGTTGCATCACCTCAGCCTGCCGTTGCAGCAGCTTGAAGGACTCTTCGCGCTGATAGCTTTGCGAGTACACCCGCAGGGTGGTGGCGATCTTGGTATCCAGCAGTTGCGCGGCTTGCACGCGTTCGCGGCGGCATAGCGCGGCCAACAAACCCAGCATGGCGGACGTAGCCACGCCGGCGATCGAGGTGCCGAATGCGAATCCCAGGCCCTTGACGGGAGCTGCCAGCGACGCGCGGATGGCGCCCAGGTCGGTGGCGCTTTCCAGTGCCATGCCGGTGCCGCGCAGCGTCACGACCATGCCCAGGAAGGTGCCGAGCATGCCCAGCAGCACCAGCAGGCCGACAAGATAGGGCGTCAGCGCCGGGCCGGGCAGGCCGACCCGTTCGCCTTCCACTCGCAGCCGCGCCGCATTGCGCAGGCTGGGATGCAATGGGTCCAGCCAGGAGGCCAGGCTGGCCGGCGCTTCCTTCAGGTTGGCGACCGCACGCGTCAGGCTGGAGGTGGCTTGCTGGTAGCGCAGCAGTTCCACCGCGCCGGCTAGATAGCAGACGCCGATCAGCAGCGTGACGGCCAGCGCCAGCGGATTGGTGCCGGCATAGCCCGCGCCGATCCAGCCCACGACGGCCAGACCGGCCAGGAAAACGACGAAATTGATCAGATACTTGGACATAGTGTCCCGGTTAGCTGGCGCGAAGGGCGGCAAGCAGCCCTTCGACCGGTTGTAAACGAACATCCAATTCGGCGAGCAGGACGCTCCGCATATCCTTGCGGAACACGTCCAGCCATGCGCCGGGTGTTATCGACACGGGCGCCGGTTCAGGCGCCGTGGCGCCTTCTACTTCGGCGCCCGCGCCGTCTTCAGTTTGCGTATCGGCGCTGGCCTCGGCCAATGCTGCCGCTTCGGCCAGGCGCAGGCGGTCGAAATGTCCGCCAAGCAGCTTGGGGATCACGCCGAGCAGGGCGCGTTCCTTCGGCAGCAGCGCCCGGTCCATGATGGCGTCCACCACTGCCAGACGCGTCATTTCGCCGTTCTTGGCCGCGACCATTCCGCGCAGACGACTGCGCAGATTGCCCACGCTGGTCTCCATCGTGTGCTGCAACGACTGATACCGTTGCCGGAAATTCGAGTAATCCGCTTCGGCTTCCGCGACGGCCGCCGGCTTCTTCGCCGGCGCTTGCCCCGGAATAGGCCGTTTGGCGGCGGTCGCCGCCGTGTCGCTGGCGATGGCATCCGCCAACGTGGTCCGGACGCGCATGCACTCGCGTTCCTCGGCGCTGCTGAACGTCCGCGCGCCGGGGGCAATCACCGGCGGGCTGGTGTTCAAGGCCGCGGATAGCGCGATCGCGTCCGTCCAGCCAAGCCACTGGCTCAGATGGTCGGAAAGCGATTGCCTGGATTCCGGAACGTCGACATCCGTCAGGCGAGTCAGCAAGCGAATGAGCGTCGGGCCGCTTAAACCTGTGCGCTGTGGGGCTTGCAACATACCACCAGAGTCAAAAAGGGGGGAGTTTACACGCTGGCGAGGCGGGAAAGGGGGCGCTGGAGGGGGCTTTCGGTATAAAACGGGGACGCATTGCTTTCAGGGTGCAACAGTGTGACGGCGCAGGCGGGTTGCTGGCATGCCTGCCCACGGGTGGTAGATTAGTTTCCAGGCCCGGGCCAGCAGGAGCGATAGCGTGGCGGCACCTCCATGGATATTCTGATTTCAAGCGCGTCGCGCGCGTTGGCGGCGGGCGATCCGCTGGGCGCGCTGAACCACGTCGCACTGCGCGAGGATGCGCCGGCGCTGGCGTTGCGCGGGATCGCGATGGCGCAACTGGGCGACTTCGTGCGGTCCAAAGCGCTACTGCGCCGCGCGGCCAAGGCATTCGGCGCGACGGACTCCGTTGCCCGTGCCCGTTGCGTGGTGGCCGAGGCCGAGGTCGCGCTGGCCTCGCGGGATCTGGCGTGGCCGGAAAGATCGCTGGCCGCCGCCCGGGCCGCGCTGGCCGCGCACGGGGACGTAGTCAATGCCGCCCATGCGGCGCATCTGCAGGCGCGCAGGCAATTGCTGACCGGCCGGCTGGAAGAGGCGGGGCACACGCTGGCCGCCGTGGACGCTGCGGGGCTGCCCGCCGCGTCGCGCGCGATCCATGAACTGATTCGGGGCGGCATCGCGTTGCGCCAGGTGCAGGCGTCGGCGGCCAGCGCGGCGCTGGCCCGCGCTGCACAAGCCGCCGGTCAGGCGGGTATCCCGGCCTTGCTGGCGGAAGTGGACCAGGCGCTCTCCGCGTTGAGCGCGCCGGCCGGCTGCCGGGTCGGGCAGGGCGAATCGCGGGACATGACGTTGGGCGAGGTGGAAGTACTGCTGGCGTCCAAGGCACTCGTCGTCGACGCCTGCCGCAATGTATTGCGGCGCGAGGGCCGGGCGGTGCCGCTGGCCAGCCGCCCCGTCTTGTTCACGCTGGCGCGGCTGCTGGCCGAGGCCTGGCCGCAGGACGTATCCCGTGAACTGCTGATCGCCCAGGCCTTTCGGACCGGCTTCCAGGACGACTCCCATCGTGTGCGCTTGCGCGTGGAGATCGGGCGCTTGCGCGCGGCGATGCGTCCGTTGGCCGGCGTCAGCGCGACGAAGCACGGCTTTGTGCTGAAGCCGGAGGGGGCGCCGGAGGTGGTGGTGCTTGCCCGACCCCTGGAGGCGGCCGACCGGGATCAAGCCGCGGTGCTGGCCTGCCTGGCCGATGGCCAGGCGTGGTCCAGTTCCGCGTTGGCGCTGGCGCTGGGCGCCAGCCAGCGCACCATGCAGCGGGCGCTGGATGCGCTGGCGGCGGCCGGGCAGGCGCAGCCGTTGGGGCACGGGCGCGCGCGCCGGTGGATGACGCCGCCGGTGCCGGGTTTCACGACAAGCTTGTTACTCCCGGCATTGCTGCCCGGTGAGTAGCATGACTTCTCCACCCAAACAGGATGCGATCATGAAACGAACCCAAGCCCAAATCCTCCGTGAATACGGCCCGTTCCCCGGCGTCGACAACGTGCATGGCGTCACGTTCGATGGCCAACAGGTCTGGTTCGCGACAGGTGAGCAACTCGTCGCGCTGGATCCTGGTAGCGGCGAAACCCCGCGCGCGCTGAACGTCGCGGCCAGCGCCGGCACGGCCTTTGACGGCAAGTATTTCTATCAGATCGCCGACGGGCGCATCCAAAAGGTGGATCCGAAGAACGGCCGCGTGCTGTCGACGATTCCAGCGCCCGGCGGCGGCGGAGATTCCGGCATGGCGTGGGCCGAAGGCTCGCTATGGGTCGGCCAGTATCAGCAACGCAAGATCCATCAGGTGGACCCCGAGACCGGCCGCGTGTTGCGCACCATCGATTCCGACCGCTATGTCACCGGCGTCACGTGGGTGGACGGCCAGCTTTGGCACGGCACCTGGGAGAACGACGCCAGCGAGCTGCGGCGCCTGGATCCCGCAACCGGCGACGTGCTGGAAAGCGTCGAGATGCCCGACGGTGTCGGGGTGTCGGGCCTGGAGTCGGATGGCGCGGATCGCTTCTACTGCGGCGGGGGCAATAGCGGCAAGGTCAGGGCGGTGCGGCGCCCCGGGTAGAATCAGTCGTGGGGCTTGGCCCCTGGACTTCACTCTGGGAAACGCATGAAGCTTGCTTCGCTAGGTATTTTGGGAATGGCCGTGGTCGGCTTCGCGGCGCACGCCGAGCCGCTCGTCGTCCCGACTCCGGAGCAGGCGCATGCCGCCGTGGTTACATTGCTGGGCGACGATCTGCCCGGCATGAAGCAGTCGCAGCTGGCCATCGGCACCTGCCTGCCCGCGCCCAACCCGTCGCACAAAGGGCGGGTCTCTTGCACCACCATGCTGCTGATGCCGGCGGGCACCTCGGAGGCGCCGATGGACTTCTATCAGGATGGCGGCAAGTGGGTGGCCTCGCCGCCCACCAACCTGGAATTGCCGTTTCCCGATCCCAAGCTGGCGAACCAGCATTGGGTGCCGGGGACAGGCAAGCCGTAAGCGGCCGAAGCCGCTTCATGCTCGTGCTGCCCCCGGCTCCGGCGCCGGGTCGGCCGAACGCGTATGGCCACCCGCGCCCACCTTGCCCAGGCGTTCAGGCGGTGAGGGGGGCAGCGTAAGGGGGCGAAGCAGCACGTCCTCGTAGAACGCACCGATGGGTGAGGCCAGGTCGCGGACCTGGATCTCCAGCACCCAGATGCCGTCGCCGGGAATGAAGTCGGCGTTCGCCAGCCGGTGCTTGCCGTACAGCGCATGCGGAAAATCCGATACCCGGTGCCCCGCGATATCGTGCACCAGCGCGCAGCCGTATTCGTGGGCATAGACATCGGCCAGGTCATACAGGGCTTGCCCGGTCAGGCCGTCCAGCCACGCCAGGCGCGCGCGTTGGAAGACGTCGCGGGCCGCTTGGGCGCAGCGCTGCTGGTCTGCGTCGGCGCCAGTCACGAAGGTGTCGCCGTAGTCGCCTTCGTAACCGTCCCAGACCGGGCCGATATCGACGACGAAGATATCGTTTTCGCCCAGCGTGCGGCTCCGGTCGGTGGGTTGCACTGCGGGGGATTGCGAATCGGGGCCGAAGCGGATGTAGGTGGGATGCCAATTGTGGGACGCGCCCATGCGCTGCAAATGCTGGTCGGCCAGCGCGATGGCCTCGCCGGTGGTGATGCCGGGCGTCATCAGCGCGGCGATCTCGCGCACGGCGTCCATCGACCGCCGGCGCGCATCCAGGATGCCGTCCAGCGTGAAGCGTTCGCTGACGCGCTCCCAGGGATGCGGCGGCTGGCCGGCGGAGGCCCTGACCGGCCCCGTGCTGTCGGAAGGCAGAAACGCTTCAGACTGGAAGCGTCCTTCCGGCAAGCCCATTTCGCGCAAGCGTGCCTGCGCCGCGCGAACCATGGCGCCATTGCCGCAGGCGTAGACCATGGTGCGCGACCAATCGTGGCCCGCTTCGGCCGCCACGTCCTGCACATAGCGCGTGTGGGTCCCGTCGGCGGAAACGTCGCCCGACACGACTGGATTCCACCGGAAGACGCCGCCCTTGCCTTGCAATGCGTTCAGCAGGCCGCTGGCGTAGCAATCCTCCGGCGTCCGGCCGCCCCAGTAGAGCGTCACGCGTTGCATGCTGCGGCTGTCGAGGGCCGCCATCAGGATGGGGAACACGCCGGCAAAGCCCGTGCCCGTGGCCAGCAGCACCAGATGGTCGATGCCGTCGGGGCGGGTGGCCGGCCACACGCAAGCGCCGTGCGGCCCGTCCAGCGTCACCGTGTCGCCCGGCGTCAGCGCGGGCAACAGCTGGTTGGTGAATGTGCCGGCGGGCGTGCGGCGAATGTGGAACGCCAGCCGTTGCGGGCCGGCGGCCGTGGGGAGGCTCGCAATCGAAAAGCAGCGATGGCTGCCATCGTCCAACAGCCAGCGTACATGTTGGCCGGGCTGGTAGTCGAAGGATGCGTCGCCTGGGACTTCGATGATCAGTTCGGTCACATCCGTCGTCAACGGACGGCGCGAGACCACGCTTGCGCGCACGGGCTGCGGCGCCTTGGCTGGCGCGGTCCAGTGTGGAAAGCGCAGCGTCAGGTCGCTGGCCGCGCGGCACTGGCACATCAGCAATTCATCGTCGGCAGGCACATAGGAACGCTCGGTCGGCGGCACGATGCGCTCGTAGCGCCCCGCCAGCACCTGCGCCCGGCACGAGCCGCACTCTCCGCGCTGACAGGAAAACGGGACGGGCGTGCCATCGGCCAGCGCGGCATCCAGGATGGAAACCTGGCCGTCCGTCGCGAACGCGCCGGCGGGCAGGGTGATGGTGTAGGACGAGGTCATGGCAGGTTCCGGGTGACTGATGGCAGAGGGCATCCAGACCACAATTTATCGATAGAATGGCTTATCAAATAGAGCCATATTGATAATAATGAACAAGCCACTTTCAAGCCGGAAGAAATTGGAATCCAGCCTGGACTTGCCCCTGGAGTCGCCCCGTGAGGGGGAATCCAAGCAAACCTGGGTCTATCGGCAGATCCAGGAGCGGATTCTGAAGGGGGCGCTGGCTTCCGGCGTACGCCTGCCGTCCACGCGCAGCCTGTCGCAACGCTGGCACGTGTCGCGCTCGACGGTCGAGGCCGCCTACGACCAATTGCGGGGCGAAGGGTATACGGCGGGCGCGGTCGGGTCGGGCACCTACGTGTCGGCCGTCATCCCGGACAATTTCTTTCATC
>NZ_JBYOKH010000034.1:0-71220 GCF_057799415.1 Achromobacter sp. 18P8.1.1
TCCCTTCGGATTCCCTCGGGCGCATCAAGGTTGCGCGCCGTCACGCCGACAGCGCCGACGAGCTACGGAAGTCTTGGGTCGAGGCGCCGTTACGCCGCTGTTTACTGACGGGTGCTGCAGGGCCCGCCGAATTGCCGCCGCCCGGGCGGCGCCAATCGGCATACGCGTCTGGTGTCGTTGGGGTGGTGGTCGCTTGCGCGCGGGTGGGGAGGAGCGACGGGTGGCGTTCGTCATTCGTAGGATGGGTGGAGCGCGGCACATCCGACATTCGGATGATGACGCCTGTCGCGCGTAACCCATCGGGGTGGCATGCATGGATGATGGGTTACGTGCGGCATACGTTCGCGTGCCTATGCCGACCGGTACGCACTCCACCCATCCTACGGAGCACGGACAGACACATACGGGCCAAGCACCTCAAAACCCAAACCGCATCCTCACGACGCAAGACGACGCGTAAGCTCCCCGAGGCCGCCCGCGCGGCCGGCCGGGAGCGGGCCCCGCAAGATCCTCCACCACCCAAACACCGGTGGACAGAACCCTAAGCAAACCACCCTCCCCAGCTGACGCGAAATTTCAACTGACAGAGCGCGGGGCGTTGGTGGCCTGCGGGGCGCGGGGCGTCGATAAGCCCGAGGGAATCTGAAGGCAGTTGCCGCAGGCAACAACGAAGATGACAACGGGGAAGTCCGGAGCGAAGGCTCCGGACCGCAATCGTTGACCCGCGCCCCGCAGGCCACCGACGCCCCGGGCGTCTTAAGAACCGACGCCCGCGACAACACAAAACGCCGTCAAGCTCTCCCCCGAAGCCACTCCTCCAATTCCTTAGCCGGCAACGGCGGCGAAAACAGAAACCCCTGTCCCGCCGCACACCCCTGCTCGATCAAGAACCGCCGCTGCTCCTCATTCTCGACGCCTTCGGCTACCACCGGCAGGCTCAAGCTCTCTCCGATCCGAATGACGGCGCTCGTCAACGCCCGCGCCGCATCATCGCTTTCCAAACCCTGGACAAAGCTGCGATCCAGCTTCAATTCGTCCACGATCAGGCGCCGCAAATGCCCCAGGCTGGAATACCCCGTCCCGAAGTCGTCCATCGACAAACGCACGCCCAGGCGATGCAGTTCGGCAATGGTCCGCAACGTGCCGGCGGTAGCGTCCAGGACCACGCCTTCGGTTATCTCCAGCATCAGGTCGGCAGGCGCCAGGCCGAATTCGGCCAGCGTGGCTGCAATCATCCTGGGCAGGTTCAGGTTGTGGAAATTCGTGGCCGACAGGTTCACCGAAACCGACGGCACCTTCAATCCGTTGTTGCGCCACGTCGCCAACTGCGAGCACGCCTCGCGCAGCGCCCAGTCGCCCAGGTCGCCGATCAGCCCGCACTCTTCGGCCAGCGGCACGAAACGCACCGGCGAAATATCGCCGAGCGTCGGGTGGCGCCAGCGGGCCAGCGCTTCCACCCCGTACAGGCTGCCGTTCTTCAGGCCGACCTGCGGCTGGTAGTGCAGGCGCAGCGCCTTGGCTTCCAGCGCGTCGCGCAACGCGGCTTCCAGCGCCAGGCGTTCTTGCGCCTGGCGGTTCATTTCCGCGCTGAAGAAAGAGATCCGGTTACGGCCCGCCGTCTTGGCCTGGTACATCGCCATGTCGGCATGGCGCAGCAACGTATCCATGTCGCGGCCGTTTTCCGGGAATACGCTGATGCCGATGCTGACCGACGGGTTCAGGGTGATGCCGCCCACCGAGAACGGCTGGGCCAACGCCACCAGGATGTGTTCGGCGGCGGCCGTCAGCCGGCCGTGCTCGAAGTCCGGCATCATCATCACGAACTCGTCGCCGGACAGCCTGCCCACGATGTCGGTCGCCCGCGCCAGGCGGCGCAAGCGCTGGGCCACGTCGCGCAGCAAGGCGTCGCCGATGGGATGACCCAGGGTGTCGTTGACCTGCTTGAAGCGGTCCAGGTCCAGGAACAGCACCGCCACGCGCTTGCGTTCGGGTTCGGCGCGCGCCAGGGCCTGCTCGGCTTGGGCCAGCAGCAGGTTGCGGTTCGGCAGGCCCGTCAGCTCGTCGTAGAACGCCAGTTGGCGGATGCGGGCACGGGCTTCTTCGCGTTCCAGCGCCAGCGCGCACAGGTAGACGCACACATCCACCAGGCGATGGTGGAAGTCGTCGGGCAGGCGGCGTTCGCGGAAGTAGAAGCCGAACGTGCCGATCACCCGCCCGTCGCTGGATTTGATGGGCGAGGACCAGCAGGCCTTGATGTCGTCGGGCAGCGGCAGGTGGCGGTAGTCGTCCCACAGCGGGTCGGTGGCGATATCGGGCACGATGACGGGGCGGCCCAAAAACGCGGAAGTGCCGCAGGCGCCCGATTGCGGGCCGATCTTCACGCCGTCCAGCGCATCGCTATAGGCGGGCGGCATGCTCGGGGCCGCCAGCGGGCGCAGGTGGCCGGTGTCATCCACGCGCAGCACGGTGGCGGCCACTTCGGGCGCCAGGCGCTCGACTTCGCGGCACACCATATTCATGACCTCGACCACCGAGGCCTCGTTCACCATTGCCTGCAGCACGCGGCGCTGCAGCACTTCATGCACCTTGGTGGGGGTGATGTCGGTCAGCACGTCCACGATGTTGACGAGCGTGCCCCGGTCGTCGAAGACCGAGTTGGCCATGACCGACACCCATAGCGGCTTGCCGCAGCGGTCGTAGACCAGCACATCCTTGTGGTAGCCCTCGCGGCAGGCGATGCGGCGGTCCAGCTCTTCGCGGGTGCCGCCGTCGGGCCGGCCGCCGGCCAGCAGTTCGCCCAGTTCCTGTTGCACGGCATCGCCCCGGCCGAAGCCCAGCATGCGCTGGAAGCCGTCATTCACATAGACGATGCGGCCATCGCTGCCGGACACGGCAACGGCGTTGCCGGTTTCGTTGATGCCCAGCAGCAGCAGGCGGATCTCTTCCTGGCGCTCGGCATCGGCAATCGACTTGCGCGAGATGACCGAAATGCGCACGACCTCGCCATCATCGTCCTTCAACGGCAGATAAGTGGCCTCGATCCATAACGACCCGCCGTCCTTCTTGCGGTAGCGGCAGGTGCCCGAAAAATGGTCGCCCTGGAGCAGCCGGGCCCAGATGCGTTCTCCGCTGGCGATGCCCTTGCCTTCGTCCATGCTGTCGCACAGCATGTCGTGGCGCAGCGCCAGGGCCTCCTCCAGGGTGTACCCCGCGGCAGCCAGGAAATTGGCGTTGGCGTTCGACAGCGAGCCGCTCGCATCGAAATCGAACAGCAGCAGCGCCCGATCCATCGACGTCAGGTAATTGCCCGCATGCCACGCGGCGCCCTGGGGGCCCGCGCTCGAAACGCCTACATGAGTATCAAGCATAAGGGGCTCCATGCCGGAATACAGCTGTTCCGGTTTCATTCAGCGCTTTGGAAAACCAAGCGCGACGCGGTCTCGTCCGTCCTGCTTGGCCAGGTACAGCGCCTGGTCCGCACGACTGAGCGTTTCCGAGAAGGTCTCTCCCAACTGGTGATGCGCCATGCCGATACTGACCGTCAACCGCAATACCTCGTCGCCCGCCGCCACCGCCAGCCCGCGCACCGCGCCGACGAGCCGGTCCATGACGCCCTGGGCGGCTTCGGGCGGCGTGTGGGGCAGCAGCACCAGGAATTCCTCGCCGCCCCAACGTCCGCACAAATCGTATTCGCGCAGGCTCTCGCGCATCACACCAGCCAACTCGACCAGCGCGCGGTCGCCCGTCTCGTGCCCGTAGCGGTCGTTGACCGCCTTGAAATGGTCCACGTCCAGCATGGCGACGACAAAGCTTTCGCCGCTGCGCGAGGCGCGCTCGACTTCCTGCTTGATCATTTCCATCAGGGCGCGACGGTTCAGCAGGCTGGTCAGCGGATCGCGGCTGGAGGTTTCTTCCAGCGCCGCGTTCAGGTCGCGCATCATGTTCTGGTAATGGTCGGAAATCCGCGCGATACGGGTCAATCGGCGCAATTGCCGGTCGAACTGGTCGCACAGGCCCAGTTCGCGCTCGTGCGCCATGGACTGGTAGGCATCCGACAACTGGGTCACGCGTTCGATACGCGCCATCTGCTCGGCCGTATGCCGCCACAGCGCCTCGAGCGCTTCGCGCAGCGGATGGCCTTCATAGGCGGGGTCCGCCAGCAGTTCGTTGATGCGTCGATCCAGCTCGGCGGCGCCCGGTTTCATTCGCGGCCAACCACCGAGAACGGAAAAGTGCAGTCTTCCTTGAATTCCTCGGCCAGTTCACCGACGCGCTCATTGCGCTTGTCGTAGAACCAGGTCACGCTGACCTGACGGCCCTTGCCGTGGGCCGCTTCGAGGACGTCGAAGATGTCCATGACGGACTTGATGCTGCTGGTGTTCAGATACAGCAGTTCCAGTTCCAGGCTCAGCGGGGCGGTCGTGCCCAGCAGATACGCCTCGACCCACTCGATCACGGGGCCGAACAGTTCGAAGGAATTCTCGGGATAGGAGTCGCCGCGCATCGCCAGCACGCCGGCGGCGGCATCGGCGGTGATGGCGGGCGTGGACTGCGTCCCGGGAATGTTCAGATCTTTCATCAAATACTCCGAAAATAATTCTTGAATGCCTGCGGAGCCCTCAGATCACTACGCTCAGGCTGAAGAACGCCTGTCCTTCCTGCGCAGCGGGCGTCAGGCTGGCCTCCAGCGGGGCGCCGGCGCGCCGGGCGATATCGATCAGCCCCAGACCCGCGCCCGAGGCCACGCCTTGGGTGCGCGGCTTGTGCAGCTGCGTCTTGTATTCGGCCTTCAGGGCCGCCTTGTCCAGCGCGGCCAGTTCCTGGATCCGGGCGACCAGCGCATGGCCGTCATCGGACTTGACCAGATTGCCCGCCGACACCACGTAGCGGCTTTCATCGCGGCGGCCGATCACGACGGTGGCCGAGGCCTCGGCGTCTCCGTTGGCGGCAGCGTACTGGCGGATGTTCTGGATCATCTCGATGTACACCGAGAACACGTCCATTGCTTCGGCCGGGCGCACATGTTCGGCGTTCAGGTAATTCTTGAGCGCGTTGCCGATTTCCTCGATCAGGCTGCGGGAGATCGGCCCGTTGAAGCACAGCAGGGTGCGGTTCTGATTGAACCGTTCGCCCAGCGCGTAGAGATCGGAGGCATTCATAGCGGTACCGCCCTGATAACGTTTATTCGAAACGGAAAGACAGCAAGGTGATGTCGTCACGCTGGGGACGGCCACCCTGGTATTCGGCCAGCGCTTGCGTAAAGGCGGCGGCCTGTTCAGTTAACGGCTGCCGCGCGTGTCTCTTGAGCATATCCGCGAAACGCGTGTTGCCGAACCCGAATCCGTGCTCGCCGCCCGCCTGGTCCAGGAAGCCGTCGGTGGCCAGGTAATAGGTCCAGCCCGGCTCCATCTGCAGCTCGATATTCTCGTAGACCCCGGCGCGTTTGTCGCCCAGCGCACGCCGGCCGCCGGGGATCTCGCGCAAGGTATCGCCATCGCTGGCGTACAGGCTGATCTTCGCGCCCGCATACCGCAGCCGTCCGGTCTGGCGGTCAATATATACCAGGCCTGCATCGGTATTGGTGGCCAGCGCCCGGGGCAATTGCGCATCCGCAAGCATGGCGCGGATGGCGGCGTCGGTGCGGGTCAACACGCCTGCGGGATCGCCGGGTCCGACCTCGGTGATCGCCAGGTCGATGGCGGCGCGCGCCAGCATGGTCATCAGCGCACCCGGCACGCCGTGGCCCGCGCAGTCCATGATGCCCAAGAGGCAATTGACGCCGTCCGAGCGGAAGACATAGAAGTCGCCGCCCACCACGTCGCGCGGCTTCCACAGCACGAAGTGGTGCGCGCCCAGGGACTGCGTCAGTTGGCGGTCCGGCAGGATGGCGCGCTGGATCAGGCTGGCGTAGTCGATGGAGTCGCCGATCTTCTTATGCGCGGCGGCCATGGCGCGGTTGGCGTCTTCCAGTTCGGAGGTGCGTTCGCGCACCTTCGTTTCCAGTTCGGCCGTGTGCTGGCGGACCTTGTCGGCCATGACGCCGAAGGCGCGGCTCAGGTCGCCGATCTCGTCTTGGCCGCCCGGGGGCAGGCGCACGTCGTAGCTGCCGTCCGCGATGGCGCGGGCTGACTGCTGCAGGCGGCGCAAGGGGCGCAGCATCAAACGTTCGATGGCGTAGCCGAAGCACAGCAGCATGGCGGCAAACAGCACCGCCAGGCCGATGGCCGCCGGCCAGAGCCAGCCGGTGTCCAGCACGCGGGCCGCCCCAAGGTCTACGACCGTCAGCACATGCCAGTGCAGCTCGGGCATGTAGGCCACGGACATCAGCTGGCGCGTCCCGTCCATCTTCACCCAGGCGGACTGCACCGACTGCGGATCGGCCTGGGCCGCGTGCATGGCCGAGCGCAGCTCGTCCCGCCCCGGGCCGTCGTCCAGCAGATTGAACACCCTGCCCCGGCCGTCGGCCGCGCCGCTCGCGCC
This sequence comes from Achromobacter sp. 18P8.1.1, assembly GCF_057799415.1. Lineage (NCBI taxonomy): Bacteria > Pseudomonadati > Pseudomonadota > Betaproteobacteria > Burkholderiales > Alcaligenaceae > Achromobacter > Achromobacter sp. 18P8.1.1. Next base: position 6,481 of record NZ_JBYOKH010000034.1, read on the forward strand.
CGAGTTGTAGGCGATGAGGGTCGCGTCCATGTGCGCCTGGATGGCGCCTTCTTCGTCCACGATGATGGGCGTGACGCCGGGCTGGCCGCTGTTGACGAAGTCGCGCAGGAAGCCACCCACGTCCAGGCCGGCGCCGGTCAGGCCGACGACCTTGTCGCCATCGCGCACCTGCACGTTGATCCAGACCTTGGTGGTCTTGAGCTTTAAGTCGGGATTGACGTTGATGTTGTATTTGGCCGGCGACTTCAGCGTGGCGTAGAACCAGCCGTCGTCCGCCGCGCCGGGGCTGAGCGTGTAGCGCGGCGCTTCGGACAGCGGCTGATCGTCGTTGAAGTAGTAGTGCCCGCTGGCGGCGCTGGCGATGAAGTAGGCGCGGCCCAGCAGATCGCGGCGGTAGCCGTCGGCTTCGCGGAAGAAGAGCTCGCGGGCGGCCGGATCGCTTTCATTGCGCAGCCAACGGCGGGTGACTTCACTGTCGGCCAGGCGTTGCGACAGGGCCAGCTCGCGCGACACCGGCGCCAGGATGCGTTGCCGGTTCAGTTGCGTGAAGTTGTCGGCGAATGCACGCCCGAAGTGGTCCCTGACCCCATCCAGCACCAGCCAGCCGATCACGGCGGCGGACGCCAAGGCGATCACGCATGCCAACAGCAGCGCCATCAATGATTTTTTGCGCAAACCCCATTTCGCCATGCGAAGTCTTCCTGACAGCTTGATAAGACGTGACGTGCGTACCCGCCCTGAAGGCACGATAGGGGTCAGGCGCGCTAAGTGTAGAGAACAGCGGGGTCAAATGAAACAGGCGCAAACGTCTGGATGCGTTCCAGACACCTTAAGTTTCAGCTCAGCAATGTAAATACGGGTTTATTGCGTTTTATATCGTATTTTTTACGAGTGACCCCGCGGGCGATGCAGCTTTATTACTACACGCCCAGATAGCGTTCCCATAGGCCGCGGTCGGCATCCAGCGCCCGCGAGTCACCCGTCCACACGACTTTGCCGCGCTCCAGGATGACATGCTGGTCCGCCAGGCTCAGCAACCTTTCGACATATTTGTCGATGACGAGGATGGTCTGCCCCGCCTGGCGCAGGCGCGCCAGGCAGTTCCAGATCTCTTCGCGGATCTTGGGCGCCAGGCCTTCGGTGGCCTCGTCCAGGATCAGCAGCCGGGGATTGGTCACCAGCGCCCGGCCGATGGCCAGCATCTGCTGTTCGCCCCCCGAGAGCTGGTTGCCCATGTTGCGGGCACGTTCGGCCAGCCGGGGGAACAGTTCGAAGACGCGTTCGGGCGTCCAGGGTTCGCCGATATCGGGGTTGCGCGCGGCGACGAAGGCGGTCAGGTGCTCGCGCACCGTCAGGTTGGGAAAGCACTGCCGCCCTTCGGGGACGATGGCTACGCCGACGCGGGCAATGCGGTCCGGGCTCCAGCCGCTGATGTCCTGCCCCGCGAAATGGATCTTGCCGCCGCGCAGCGGCAATTGCCCGAACAGGGTGCGCAGCAGCGTGGTCTTGCCCATGCCGTTGCGGCCCAGCAAGGTCACGACCTGCCCCGCGCCGATCTGCAGGTCCACGCCGAACAGGACCTGGCTGGCGCCGTAGCCGCTCTGGGCCGATTCGATGGTGAGCATCATGCGGTCTCCTCGTCGCCCAGGTAGGCTTGCCGCACTTCCGGGTTGGCGCGGATCTCGTCGGGGGTGCCGGTCGCGATAACGCGGCCATACACCAGCACCGACAGGCGGTCGGCCAGGCGGAACACCGCCTGCATATCGTGTTCGACCAGCAGCATGGCGGCCCGGCCCCGCAGGGTTTCGATCAATTCGGTCAGTCGGACGGTTTCGTCCGGCCCCATGCCCGCCATGGGCTCGTCCAGCAGCAGGACGCTGGGCCGGGCGGCCAGCGCCAGCGCGAACTCCACCTTGCGCTGCTCGCCGTGCGGCAAGGTGCCCGCCGGGCGGTCCAGCAGGCTGGCGTCGATGGCGCATTCCCGGGCCAGTTCGCGCGCCTGTTCATATAGCGCGGATTCGGCCGCGCGCGGTTTCCAGAATCGGAAGCTGCTGCCCGCGTGCGCCTGCACCGCCAGCACCAGGTTGTCCAGCACGCTGGACTGCTTGAAGATATTGGTGATCTGGTAGGACCGCGACAGCCCGGCCGACACGCGTTGATGCGCATTCATGCCAGTGACGTCGCGCCCGCCCACGGTCAGCGTGCCGGAATCGGCCGCCAGCGTGCCGGACAGCAGGTGGATCAGCGTGGACTTGCCGGCGCCGTTGGGGCCGATCAAGGCGTGGATCTCGCCCGGATTCAAGGACAGCGACACATTGTCGGTGGCGACCAGCGCGCCGAAACGACGGACCAGCCCGGTCGCCTGCAACGCAGGCGCGGTGGCGTTGATAGACGGATTCATGATCCCACCTTGCCGGATTGGGCCGCGGCGCGTCCGCCGAACAACGGGCCGAACAGGCCCACCAGGCCGCGCGGCGCGCCGAACACCACGCACAGCAGCAGCACGCCCAGAGGCAGGTGCCAGTATTCGGTCCACAGGCGCAGCACTTCTTCCAGCGTCAGCATCACGACCGCGCCGGCAACACCGCCCCAGCGCAGGCCGATGCCACCCACCAGCACCATGATCAGCAAGTTGGCCGACTGCGTCCAATGCATCAGGCTGGGCGAGATGAACAGGTTGTGGTTGGCCAGCAGGGCGCCAGCCAGGCCGGCCGCCGCCCCGCTCAAGGTAAAGGCCGCCAGCTTGATGCGGTAGACCGGGTAGCCCATGGATTCCATGCGCGACTCGTTCTCGCGGATGCCTTGCAGGGCCGTGCCGAAGCGCGAGGACACCACGCGGCTGAACCCCCACATGAGCAGCGCGAACAACACCAGCACCAGGTAATAGAAGCTGACGTCATGGGACAGGTCGATGCCCGGCAGCGTGGAATAGCCCGGCAGGTTCAACCCGTCTTCGCCGCCGTATTGGCGCAGCGAGATAAAGATGTAGAACAGCATCTGCGCGAACGCCAGCGTAATCATGATGAAGTACACGCCGCGGGTGCGCAGCGAAATCGCCCCGGTGATGGCCGCCAGCACGCCTGCCAGCAGCATCGCCACCGGCCAGACAATCAGCGCCGACGTGATGCCCGACATCGCCAGGATGCCGACGGCGTAGGCGCCCGCGCCGAAGAACGCGGCATGCCCCAGCGCCACCATGCCGCCATAGCCCAGGATCAGGTTGAGACTGGTCGCGGCCAGCGCGTAGATCAGCACGCGCCGCACGAATGAAATGTAGAAGTCCAGGCCAAGCGCCGGCGCCACCAGCGGAAACACCGCCAGCGCCGCCAGAAGGACCACGGTCCAGATGGTGGTTCTCATCGTCAACCCCGCGCCGGAAACAGGCCGGAGGGCCGGAACACCAGCACAGCCGCCATCAATACGTAAATGGCGATGGCGGCCAACGTCGGACCGACGCTGGAGGCCACGGCCGGAGAAAAGACCTGGCGCAGCAGCATGGGCAGGAAGGCCCGCCCTGCCGTGTCCACCATGCCCACCAGCAGCGCGCCGACAAAGGCGCCGCGGATCGAGCCGATCCCGCCGATCACGATGCACACCAGCACCAGGATCAGGATTTCTTCTCCCATGCCCACCTGCACCGACGTGATCGGCCCCAGCAGGGCGCCGGCGACGGCTGCCAGCATGGCGCCCAGCACGAAGACCCCCAGGAACAGCAGCGGCACGCGCACGCCCATCAGCGTGGCCATCTGGCGGTTGGAGGCGCCGGCCCGCACCAGCACGCCCGCACGGGTGCGCGTCACGAACCAGTACAGGCCCGCGGCGGCGGCCACGCCGAACACGATGATCATCAGGCGGTAGGCGGGATAGAGCAGGTCCGGCAACAGGCGCACCGGGCCGGACAGCACGGCCGGCATGTTGAGCATGACGGGCGCCGGGCCCCAGATCATCTTGACGAGATCATTGGCGATCAGGATGACGGCGTAGGTGCCCAGCACCTGGGCCAGGTGATCGCGCAGCGCCAGGCGGCGGATCAGCGTCAGTTCCAGCGCCACGCCAACCACGCCGGTCGCCACGGCAGCCACCAGGACGGCGGCGGTGAATGAACCGGTGCGCTGCATGGTTTCAGCGGCAACATAGGCGCCGGCCATGTAGAGCGAGCCGTGAGCCAGATTCATGATGTCCATGATGCCGAACACCAGGGTCAGCCCGGCCGCGATCAAAAACAACATCAACCCAAACTGAAGACCGTTCAGCAATTGCTCGACGATCAGCGTAAACGTCATGAACACTACCCCCTGCCGCAAATCGCCGATGGCGTCGCTCGCGGCCAAATCACCAAACCACCTGGTTATGCCTCACGCGGCCCACCCTGCGCAGCCCACGAAACGTGCCCGCCCGAGCGGGGTCGCGCGGAGCCGGCTTCGCCGGTCCGCAGCGACGCCCCCTAGAGGGGGAAGCGCGCAGCGCGTCGGGGGTGGGCCCTACTTACAGCTTGCAGTCGCCTACGTAGACGTCCTGGTACTTGTCGAACACCTTGCCCACCAGCTTGTTGGTGATGCGGCCGCTGCCGTCCTTGTCGACGACGCGCAGGTAGTAGGCCTGGATCGGGTAGTGGTTCTTGCCGTAGGTGAAGCTGCCGCGCACCGACGGGTAGTCGGCTTTTTCCAGCGCGCGGATGACGGCCTCGCGGTCGGAGGCCTTGCCGCCGGCCTGCTTGACCGCGGCATCCATGGCCATGATGACGTCATAGGCCTGGGCGGCGTACACGGACGGGTAGCGGCCGTTGTATTCCTTGCGGAAGGCGTCCACGAAGATCTTGTTCTGCGGCACGTCCAGGTCATGCGCCCATTGCGCCGTGTTGTACATGCCCAGCATGGGGTCGCCCACGGCCTGGATCACGTCTTCGTCGGCCGAGAAACCCGGGCCGATCAGCTTGACGCTTTGCGACAGGCCGGCCGACACGAACTGCTTGACGAAGTTGATGCCCATGCCGCCCGGCAGGAAGATATAGACGGCGTCCGGCTTGGCGGCGCGAATCTGCGCGATCTCGGCGGCGTAGTCGATCTGGCCCAGCTTGGTGTAGACCTCGTCGCCCGGGGCGGTCTTGTAGCCGCGCTTGAAGCCGGTCAGCGCGTCTTTGCCCGCCGGGTAGTCCGGAGCCATGATGAACATCTTCTTGAAGCCACGGTCCGCCGCGACCTTGCCGGCCGCTTCGTGGAAGGCGTCGTTCTGGTAGGACGTGCCGAACCAGTAGTTGTTGCACTGGGCGCCGGCGAACTGGCTGGGGCCGGGGTTGTTCGACAGGTAGGGCACCTTGGCCGCGAACAGCGCGGGGCCAACCGCCAGCGCCACGTTCGAGCCGATGGGGCCGGTGAAGAAATCGATCTTGTCGCGCTGGATGTAGCGGGTGACGAGTTGGCGGGCCTGGTCGGGGTTGCCGCCCATGTCGGTCTGCACGAACTCGGCGGGCTGTCCGCCCAGCTTGCTGCCCAGTTGCTTGATGGCCAGGTTGAAGCCGTCGCGGGCTTCGGCGCCCAGCGCCGAGAATGGGCCGGAGATGTCGTTGGCGATGCCGACCTTGACGGTGTCTGCCATGGCCACGGCCGGCACCAGCGCGGCGACGGCGATAAGGGAAGTGATCAAACGCATGGTGGTGTGCTCCGTGCGCGAGCCCGCGCAGAGGGTGTTCTTATAGAGGGTGCGATTCGAATGACTTCTGTGCCTGGCCTGCCGGCGCCATTGCGCCGCCGTCAAACTGGCTTGCAAAGATATTGCTTGCTACGCCACGATCCCGTTGTGAGAGCATAGGGAAAACTGGCGTGGTTCATAGTTTAGGTTTAAAGTATTCTCCAAAACAAGACTAGGGTTTTTACCAAAGGGTTTTTACTAGGCCTGTCAATACCCGGCCTGATAACACTGAAATCTACCGCCATGGTTACCCTCTACCGCCACTATGACCGCGCAGGCTTGGACGTCCAGTACAACGCTCGCGCGACAGTACCCGACATCGGTCCGATACTCAAGAAATACGCCGAAGACAGCGCCACGGCGCGCGAGTCGCTCGCATGCAGCCTGGACGTGCCGTTCGGCGACCACGCCGACGAAGTGCTGGACATCTTCCGTCCGGCGCCGCAGGCCTCCAACGGCGCGGGCGCGCCGGTATTCGTCTTCATCCACGGCGGCTACTGGCGCCTCTTGTCCAAGAACGAATCCAGCGGCATGGCGCCGGCCTTCACGCAAGCCGGCGCGGTGGTCGTGTCGGTGAACTATTCGCTGGCGCCTGCCGTGACGCTGGACCGCATCGTCGACCAGAACCGGCGCGCGCTGGCGTGGATCCACCGCCACATCGCCGACTACGGCGGCGACCCCCGGCGCATCCACGTCTGCGGCAGTTCCGCGGGCGGGCATCTGGTGGGCGCGCTGCTGGCCGGCGGCTGGCATGCCAGCTATGAGGTGCCCCACGACGTGATCCGCGGGGCGGCGCCTCTGTCCGGCCTGTTCGACCTGCGTCCGCTGGTGCACACCCACGTCAACGAATGGATGCACATGAGCGAGGCCGACGCCATCCGCAACAGCCCCGCCCTGCATCTGCCGCCCACCGGCTGCCCGCTGGTGGTCAGCTACGGCGAATCCGAAACCGACGAGTTCAAGCGCCAAAGCGACGACTATCTGGCCGCCTGGCAGGAACGCGGCTTTCCCGGGCACTACGTGCCGATGCCCGGCACCAACCATTACGACATCGTGCTGACGCTCAACGATCCCTCCAGCCCGCTGACCCGCGCCATCTTCGAGCAGATGGGTCTGGCGCCCGCTTCCTCACGCATTCCCGGTATCCTCCCTAGCCATGACTGACGCTCCCGACCTGGAATCCCGCGCCGCGCCCGACGACCACCACGCGTTGCGCCTGTGGCTGCGTATGCTGACCTGCGCCAATCTCATCGAAGGCGAGATCCGCAGCCGCCTGCGCAACGACTTCGACACGACGCTGCCCCGCTTCGACCTGATGGCGCAATTGCAGCGCGCCCCCAAGGGCATGAAGATGGGTGACCTGTCGCGCCACATGATGGTCACCAACGGCAATATCACCGGCATCACCGACCAGTTGGAAAAGGAAGGACTGGTCGTGCGCACCAAGGTGGAATCCGACCGCCGCAGTTCGCTGATCAAACTGACGCCGCAGGGCAAGAAGACGTTCGCCCGCATGGCGCGCGCCCACGAGTCCTGGGTCAAGTCCATGTTCGGCGACCTGCCCGAATCCACCCGCAACGCGCTGTTCCAGGCCCTGGGCGAGCTCAAGCTGCAGGTGGTGGCCACCCGTTCCGAATCCGCCAAGAGCTAGACGCTGCGCCGAGGGCGCTGAAATCCGCGCCCGGTTTGGCGCATAATTGCCGCCATGATTCCGGTTTCTCTTCCTGGCGGTAATTTCTATGTGCTGATGGCGGCCTCGCTGGCCTGCCTCGCCACGTTGCTGACCTGGCTGGCCGTCCTGGCCACCACGCGCAACGCCCGGCTCTGGCTGGGCGAGCACCGGCGCACCGGCACCGCGCTGATGGCCTTCCTGGCGCTGATCGGTGCCATCTTCCCCTATCAGCAGTTCAGCCTGTGGTTCGCCGCCCAGCGCGACGCCCAGGCAGACGCCGGCCGCAAGACGACGCTGGCCCACGCCGCCCGCCTGGCCGGCGTGGACATGCCGGCAGGCACCGTGCTCAGCCTGACCCGGCCGGGCGAACTGGCCTCGTTCGACCGCGCCGTGTTTCCCCAGACCCAGCCCGCCCCCATCCTGGGCGTCGCCGCCACCCAACTGTTCCGCTACCCCGCCACGCCCAAGCAGCCCGAGACCCTGTCGGCAGAGATTGCCCGCGACCAGGCGCAGGAAGGCTGGCTGTGCGCGCACGGCCACCGGATCGAATTCGTGATGCAGGGCGGCCAGCCCCGATTCGCCAGTTGCCACCTTGCCATCGGCAACACGCTGGACCAGCAGCCCGTGCCCCCGGGGGCCTGGCTGAAGGTCGACGAGGCGGCGCGCGGCACGGCGCCGGATGCGGCCGGCGCCACGGCGCGCTGGCTGCTGCGCACCGAAGGCAGCGAAGCCCTGACCCTGCGCCAGATGCCGTTGCTGAAGGTGGACATGCACCTGGACGGCCAACGCCGCATCCTGGATTTCGAAGGCCTGCTGGCGCGCGAGACCGTGCTGGGCGCCATGACCTACCCGCCCGGCACCCGCGTGCTGGCCGCGAACCCGCGCCTGCCCGGCGCCCAGCCGGGCGACCTGCTGTTTTCGCCGTCGCGCGGCCGTTCGGCGCGGCGCACCGGCGGCGAAGACGTCGCGGCCGGCCAGTCAGTGCTGCAAGCCCCGGACGGCACCGTGCGCAGCGTGCTCAGCAACCGCGACGCCGGGGTGCTGGACGTGGCCGCCATGCGGATGGCCCCCTGACCGGCGCCTGACAAACCCCTGCCGCAAACCGGTGGGATAATACGAAACTTTCCCCCGCGCGCCGCCTTGCCTGGCGGCGATTCCGTCCTGCCCATTCAAGAGACGAAGTCATGGCCGTTAATTTGCAGATCCCCTCCGAGTCCGAAATTTTTCCTGTTGCCGGCATTGAAATCGGCGTCACCGAGGCCGGCATCCGCAAAGCCAACCGGCGCGACCTGACCGTCTTCCGCCTGGCTGAAGGCACGAGCGTGGCAGGCGTGTTCACGCGCAACCGCTTCTGCGCCGCGCCCGTGCAGGTCTGCCAGGCCCACCTGGCCGCCGGCGGCCCGATCAGCGCACTGGTCATCAACACCGGCAACGCCAACGCCGGCACCGGCGAAGAAGGCCTGAAGAAAGCCAACGACACCTGCGCCGCGCTGGGCAAGCTGCTGGGCGTGCCGGCCACCGAGATCCTGCCGTTCTCCACCGGCGTCATCCTCGAGCCGCTGCCGCTGGACCGCCTGGTCGCCGGCCTGCCGGGCGCCATCGCCGACCTGGCGGCCGACCACTGGTCCAGCGCCGCCCACGGCATCATGACGACCGACACGCTGCCGAAGATCTCGTCGGCCAAGGTGCAGATCGACGGCAAGACCGTGACCTTCACCGGCATCAGCAAGGGCGCGGGCATGATCCGCCCCAACATGGCCACGATGCTCAGCTTCCTGGCGACCGACGCCGGCATCGCCCAGCCGCTGCTGCGCCGCCTGGCCGTGGAAATCGCCGACGCCTCGTTCAACCGCATCACGGTCGACGGCGACACGTCCACCAACGATTCCTTCATCATCGCCGCCACTGGCAAGTCGGGCGTGAACGTCAATAGCGAGTCCGACGCCGCGTACGCCGCCGTGCGCCAGGCCCTGACCGCCGCCGCGCTGGAGCTGGCTACGAAGATCGTGCGCGACGCCGAAGGCGCCACCAAGTTCATGACCATCCGCGTCGAAGAGGCCGGCACCACCGAGGAAGCGCTGAAGGTCGCCTACGCGGTCGCGCATTCGCCGCTGGTCAAGACCGCCTTCTTCGCGTCGGACCCCAACCTGGGTCGCATCCTGGCCGCGATCGGCTACGCCGGCATCGACGACCTGGACGTGTCCAACATCCGCCTGTGGCTGGACGACGTGCTGGTGGCCAAGAACGGCGGCCGCAACCCGGACTACCAGGAAGCCGACGGCCAGCGCGTGATGAAGCAGGCCGAGATCTCGGTGCGCATCGCGCTGGGCCGCGGCGACGTCAGCGACACGGTCTACACCTGCGACTTCTCGCACGAGTACGTGACCATCAACGCCGACTACCGTTCCTGATCCATCATGAGCGCAAGCGAATTCACCACCCTCATCCAGCGCGCCGAGCGCGTGTTGGCGCAGCTTGAAGCCTTCCTGCCTCCGGCCACGCCGGAAATCGACTGGAGCGCGCACGCCTTCCGCTGGCGCAAGCGCGGCTCGCGCGGCTGGCTGGATGCGGTACGCCACGTTGCCCGCATCGACATGGAGGACCTTCAGCACATCGAGCGCCAGAAGGCCACCATCGACCGCAACACCGTCCAGTTCCTCGCGCACAAGCCGGCCAACAACGTGCTGATGACCGGCGCCCGCGGCACCGGCAAGAGCTCGCTGGTCAAAGCCATGCTGGCCGCCTACGGCGACCGCGGGCTGCGCCTGATCGAAGTGGACAAGTCCGACCTGGGCGACCTGGCCGACATCGTCGAACTCGTCGCCTCGCGCCCCGAACGCTTCATCGTGTTCTGCGACGACCTGTCGTTCGAGGAAGGCGAACCCGGCTACAAGGCGCTGAAGTCCGTGCTGGACGGCTCGGTGTCTGCCTCGGGCGACAACGTGCTGATCTACGCCACGTCCAACCGGCGCCACCTGATGCCGGAATACATGAGCGAGAACCTGCAGGCCAAGCACCAGCCCGATGGCGAAATCCATCCGGGCGAAACGGTCGAAGAAAAGATCTCGCTGTCCGAGCGCTTCGGCCTGTGGCTGTCGTTCTACCCCTTCAAGCAGGACGACTATCTGGACATCGTCTACCACTGGCTGCGCGAGCTGGGCTGCCCGGAGGCGCACATCGAGCCTTCGCGCACCGAAGCGCTGCAATGGACGATCGAACGCGGTTCGCGTTCGGGCCGCGTGGCCTACCAGTTTGCGCGCGATTGGGCGGCCCGCCATGTCTGAGAAGATCGTCGACGTCGCCGCCGGCCTGATCCTGCGCGCCGACGGCATGCTGCTGCTGGGCCAGCGGCCCGAAGGCAAGCCATGGTCGGGCTGGTGGGAACTGCCGGGCGGCAAGCTCGAGCCGGGTGAAACCGTGCTGCAAGCGCTGGCCCGTGAATTGCAGGAAGAAATCGGCATCCGCGTCACGCAGTCGCGCCAGTGGGTCACCTACGTGCACGTCTACCCGCACACGACGGTCCGCCTGGCCTTCTGCCATGTCACCGGCTGGGAAGGCGAACCGCAAAGCCTGGAGAACCAGCGCCTGGAATGGGTGGATCCGGCCAACGCGGCTTCGGTGGGCGATCTGCTGCCCGCCACCCTGCCCCCGCTGCGCTGGCTGCAGCTGCCCACCACCTATGGCATCAGTTCGATCGGTTCGCGCGCAGGCGTGGCCGCCTTCCTGGGCCGCCTGGAAGCCGCGCTGGCGCGCGGCGTGAAGCTCGTGCAGTTTCGGGAACCGCAGTGGCCGGATGGCGCGGGCGCAAGCTCGCTGCATGAGGTGCTGCAACAGGTGGTCAAGCGCTGCCGCGCGGCCGGCGCCCGCGTGCTGGTCAACAGCGCGCACCCTGCCGCCTGGTGGAAGGAAGCTGACGGCGTACATCTGCGCACGGCGGACGCGGCGCGCCTGACCGCCCGCCCCGAATTGCCCAAGAACGCGCTGGTCGGCGTGTCGGCGCACGACAATGCCCAGGTCGTCCATGCCCGCGACCTTGGCGCTGACTTCGCGGTGCTGGGTCCCGTACTTGACACGCCCAGCCATCCCGGCGCGCCGACGCTGGGCTGGGAAGGCTTCGTGCAAGGCAATCGCGATGCCGGCATCCCGGTCTTCGCGCTGGGCGGGCAATCCACCCAGACCGTATCGCAGGCGCTGCGCCATGGCGCGCACGGCATTGCCGGGATACGCGGCGTCCTCTGACGCCGGCCCCGCCGGGGTGCGCCCCGGCGGGCTCCTGTCGACGCGTCAGTCGACGCCTCAATCGATCTTGTAGTCCATCCACGAGGCGACCATCTCGCGCAGGCCGCCCTCTTCCTCGAACGCCTCGCGCGAGCCTTCCGCCTTGTTGCGTCCCAGTTCCAGGATGTACATGTAGTCGGACACCTCGGCGCAGCGCCGCACGTTCTGGTCCACCAGCACCACCGTCATGCCCTCGTCCGCGAAGCCCCGGATCAGCGCGTAGATTTCCTTGGAGATCTTGGGCGCCAGCATCGCCGTGGGCTCGTCCAGCAGGATCACCGACGGCTCGATCAGCAGGGCGCGTCCGAATTCCACGAACCGCTGCTGTCCGCCGCTCATGCTGGAGACGGGGTCGTTGCGCTTTTGCGCCAGGATGGGGAAACGGTCATAGACCGAGTCGATCCGCTGGCGCACCCGTGCCTTGTCGCCGCGGAACGGCCAGCAGCCCAGCAGCAGGTTGTCGTGCACGGACAGGTCGCCGAACAGGCTGCGGTGCTGCGGCACGAACGCCACGCCGTGGCTGGCGCGCTCATGCGAGGGCTGCGCGCTGATGTCCTTGCCCCGCAGCGTGATGCGCCCGGTGCGCGGCGGCAGAAAGCCGAACAGGGTCTTGAGCACCGTGGACTTGCCGGCGCCGTTGGGGCCGATCACACCGGTGACCTTGCCTGCGCGCGCCTGGACGTTGATGCGGTTCAGGATCGTGATGTCGCCGTGATAGGCCACGGTCACGTCTTCCAGCGCAAGGATGGCGGTGCTCATGTCAGGCTCCCAGATAGGCTTCGACCACCCGCGGGTCGGCGCGCACGTGATCGGCGTTGCCCTGGCTCAGGATGGCGCCTTCGTTCATGACGATGATGTGGTGGGACAGCTGGTAGATGGAGGTCAGGTCGTGCGAGACCAGCACCACCGAACAATCGTGCTCGGTGGGCAGTTCGCGGATCACCGAGATCAGCAGCTGCGCCAGCGCGGGATTCACCCCGGCGAACGGTTCGTCCAGCAGCACGACTTTCGGCCGCGCGACCATGATGCGCGCCAGTTCCACGAGCTTTTGCTGTCCGCCCGACAATTCTTCGGCGTAGTTGTGCCGCAGTCGGTGCAGCTCGACCTTATGCAGCCAGTATTCGGATTGCGCGTAGCGCTCGTCGGCGCTGCGGCCCGCTTGCTGCTGCGCCACGTCCAGGTTGTCCAGCAGGCTGAGCTGGCGGAAGATGCGCGGCACCTGGAAGGTGCGGCCCACGCCCAACCGGGCCACTTCATGGACCTGCCGCCCGCCGATCTCGCGGCCGTCCAGTTCGATGCGGCCTTCGTCCGGCGTGTAGATGCCGTTGATGCAGTTGAGCATCGTGGTCTTGCCTGAGCCGTTCATGCCGATGATGCCCAGGATGGATCCCTTGGGCACCTCCAGATCCACGCCCTGCAACGCCACCAGGCCGCCAAAGCGCTTCTTGAGATTCGTGACTTTCAACATGCGTCCGTCTCCCGGGGCTGTTAACGCAGCGCCTGGCGGCCGAACAAGCCGCTGGGCCGGATGAAGATCGTGGCGACCATCAGCGCAAAACCGCAGATGGTGGCGATGGAGGGGCTGAAGAACACCACGGACACCTGTTCGGTGATGCCGAACAGCAGCGCCCCGACCAGCGCCCCCACCGGATGGCCCAAGCCGCCCAGCACGATGACGATGAAGCCGATCAGCGTGTAGTCGTTGCCCATGAACGGCGAGAACGCCGGGAACACCATGGCCACCAGCACGCCGCTGGCGGCAGCCAGGCCCACGCCCAGCCCGAACGCCACGGCCGACAGCCGCTCGGCATTGATACCCACGATGCGGACCGCGTCGCGGTTCATGATGATGGCGCGCAGCGCCTTGCCCAGCTGCGTGCGGTACAGGAACACCGTCAGCGCGGCGATGATCGCCAGCGCGATGGCAAGCGCCAGCAGCCGCACGGTCGGGATCAGGACCGGGCCGAACTTCAGGAAGACGGGTTCGATCTCGTAGGGCAGCGAGCGCGCGTCGGCATCGAACGCCAGCAGCATGAGCGCACCCAGCATGATGGACACGCCGAACATCAGCAGCAACGAACTGATCTCGGGATCGTCCGCCTTGGACAGCCGCGGGATCAGGACGAAGTACAGCAGGTAGCCGGCCAGGAAGAACGCCACGAACGCCAGCGGCAGCGCCACCAGCGGGTTGATGCCCGCGTATTCCATCAGGTAGAAGGCGAAATACGCGCCCAGCACCAGGAATTCGCCGTGCGCGAAATTCACCACCCGCAGCACGCCGAAGACGACGTTCAGGCCCACGCCGATCAGGCCGTAGATGGCGCCGAGGATCAGGCCGTTGATCAGGCCTTGGATAAGCAGTCCGGTCATGGCGGGTCCTCAGGCGATGTAGCGGCGCAGTTGCGGCTTGCGTTTGATCAGGCTGCCGATGATGCCGCGGGGCAGGAACAACATCAGCAGGACGATGATGAGGCCCAGCAGCAGCAAGTTCACCACCGGGAATTTCTGCCAGATCATGTGGTCGATGCCCACCAGCGCCAGCGTTCCGACCACGGGGCCGAGGATGGTGCCGAAGCCCCCCGCCATCGCGTAGATGATGCTCTTGGCGGTGATCAGCACGTTGAAGGCGTATTCCGGGTCGACGACGTTCGTGTACCAGGCCTCGATGCCGCCGGCCAGCGCAGGAAACAAGGCGGCCAGCAGCCAGGCCTTCAGGCGGGTGTTGGGGACGTGGATGCCCACGCAGGCGGCCGCGCCGTCATCGTCACGGATGGCCTTGAGCGCGCGGCCCAGCCGCGATACCGACAGCCAGGTGACGGTTGCCAGCGTGGCGCCCATGACGATCAGCATGGCGTAGTAGCTGTGCGTGGGATTGTTGGCGCGCGACAGGATGATGCCCATGCTGCCGCCGGTGAACGACTGGGGCAGGTCGGAAATGACCAGCTTGACGATGGTGGCCAGCGCCAGGCTCACGATGCCGAAATACACGCCGCGCAGGCGCAGCGTGGGCGCCAGCAGCAGCGCGATCGCCAGACCCACGCCGCCGGCGGCCAATAGCGACGGCAGGATGGGCCAGCCCATGATCTTGTAGCAGATGCCGGTAGCGTAGGAGCCCACGCCATAGAACACCACATAGCCGAACGGCAGATAGCCCGTGAAGCCCACGCAGATGTTCATGGCGCTGGCCATGGTGATCCACAGCATCAGGTAGAACGCGAACGAGATGTTCGAGGTCGCCATCGGGATCACGGCCAGGCCGGCGGCCAGCGCGGCGAAGAGGGTCACTGCGATGCGGGTGCGCAACTGCACGGCGCGCAGATCCTGCGCGCGATGCGAAGCCGCGCCCGCCGCCAGGGCGGGACTGCTGCTCATGATGTCTTCCTCCGGGCCGTCTCGGGTTGGATGGCCGCTCTATTTGGAGGCGATTATGAACAGTTCAAACCATAACTGCAAGTTAAGGACTAACCCTTATCGGGGTCCGGAAACGCCTCGACCAGCACCCCGCGCAGCTCGTCGATGAAGCGCAAGGCGATCTGCGACGGCTCCCGGTTGCTGGCGTAGACGGCCGAGATATTCAGGGGAATGCGCTCTTGCAGCGGCACGATCACCACGTCCGGCATGGTGTTCTGCATGACCGTGAATTCATCCACGATGGCGATCCCCACCCCAGCATTGACGAGCGCGCACGCAAGCTGGCTCCAGGGCACGTCGGCACACATGCGGCACGGCAGCCCGGCCTGCTCGAACGCGCCCAGCACGAGCATGCCGAAGGGCATGCGGGTGCCCACCACGATATGCGGATGCGGGGAAAGATCCGCCAGACTGACGGACGCCTGCCCCGCCAGCGGATGCCCCTTGGGGATGGCCGCCACCATGCGCCCCACATGCAGCGGCTGCGAGGTCAGGAAGGGATGGTCCGCCTGCATGACCACCAGCCCCAGCTCGGCCTCGCCCTGCAGCACGTCGGAAATCAGGCTGGGCAGGACCGAGGTATTCAGCCGCAGCAGCAGCTCCGGATGGCGCTGCTGGAAACGGGCCACCGCGCGCGGCACCAGGAATTGCGCAAGACTGGGAATGGAAGCCAGGCGCAGCACGCCCGTGCCATGCTCGGAAAGCGCATCGGCCAGATCATTGACCCGCTGCATCATGCGCTGCGTCTTTTCGATTTCCTCAAACAGGCTGTGCACTTGCGAGGTAGGGCGCAGCCGCCCGCGCACCCGCTCGAACAGCGTCACGCCCATGCTCTTCTCGGTCTGGGCCAGCATCCGGCTGACGGCCGGCTGCGAAATGTTCAGCAAGCGGGCCGCGCCGCTGATCGACCCGGCCATGACGATGGCCCACAGCATTTCCGTCTGCCGGTAATTCAATTTATTCAAGGCGTGCGCTCCATGCCTATTTGTTATACGCTTTGTCGCGTATTGGGCAATTATTGCCCAATACCGGGTTCTGGGTCCCTGCTTCGCGGCGGGGCGAGGCCCCCAAATCTATAACGATTGGAGACATCCCATGTTCGCTAAATCCTGGTTGTTCCGCTTACCGGCGCTGGCCATGGCCATCGCCGCCTTGACGCCCGCTACCGGCACCGCCCAAACCTCGGACAAGATCCGGGTGGGCATGACGGTCTCGTCCACGGGCAGCTTCGCCCTGGCCTCGCAATCCGGCGTCCGGGGCGTGGAACTGTGGGTGGAAGACGTCAATCGCCGTGGCGGTATCGAGGTGAAGGGCAAGAAATACCCTGTCGAGCTGGTCAAGCTGGATGACCGCAGCGACAAGCAGATGGTCACGCGTGTCTACGAACGCCTGATTGTCGATGAAAAAGTGG
This sequence comes from Achromobacter sp. 18P8.1.1, assembly GCF_057799415.1. Classification (NCBI taxonomy): domain Bacteria; kingdom Pseudomonadati; phylum Pseudomonadota; class Betaproteobacteria; order Burkholderiales; family Alcaligenaceae; genus Achromobacter; species Achromobacter sp. 18P8.1.1. The sequence goes on from NZ_JBYOKH010000034.1 coordinate 22,941, forward strand.
ATCTGGTGTTTGCGCCTTTTGGCTCCACGCTGACGGCCGCGGCCGCCACCGTCACCGAGCGGCTGGGCAAATACATGATGGTCTGGTCCGCCGCCAGCGATGACCTGTACAAGCAGGGATTCAAGAACATGGTGTCGGGCACCCAGATGCCGGTGTCCGCGATGCTGCGCGCCAACATGGAGCTGGCGGCCAACCAGGGCGTGAAAAAGGTGGCGTTGCTGTACTCCGACGAACCGTTCCCGGCCGGCCTGGCTGAAGGCGGACGCGAACAGGCAACGAAGAACGGCATGCAGGTCGTGATGTTCGAGAAGTACCCCAAGGGCCAGAAGGACTTCAGCACCATCTTGCAGAAGGCGCGCGCGGCAGGCGCCGAAGCGCTGGTGCCGACGTCCTATGAGGGCGACCTGATCAGCATGACGCGCCAGATGAAGCAGCTGGACATCAACTTCCCGTACGTGTTCATGGTGTATGCGTCGACCCCGCAATTCCAGGCCATCGGCGCGGACGCGAACTACATTTACAGCCATACCAACTACCACCCCGCGATCAACTGGAACGTCAACGCCGGCATGAGCCGCGAACAGTTCGCGGCCGCCTACGACCAGCGCTTTCCCAAGGCCGAGTTCCCGCCCGATTTCCAGACGGCGCTGGCCTACGGCGCGGGCGCGGTCACGGAAGAGGTCGTGAAGAAGGCCGGCTCCACGGACGCCGCGGCGCTCAAGCAGGCGTCGATGGACCTGTCCGGCAAGATCACGGTCATGGCCGGCCCCTACGCCATCGACGACACGGGCAAGCAGCTGCTGATGCCCTTCCCGGTGGTGCAGTTGCTGCCGGGCAAGGGCATGGTGCCCGTGTGGCCGGCAGACGTGGCGACGGCGAAACCCGTTTACCCCGCCCCTGACTGGACCAAACGCTAGTCGCGCTTTGCGCAGCCGGCCGTGCGCGCCCCGCACGGCCGGCACCCCAACCTGAGGAAAACATGTCTGAAATTGCATTTGCCACGCTCGGCGAGCTGGCCGACGGCCTGGCCAAAGGCCGCTACAGCTCGGTGGAATTGACGCAGCACTTCCTGGACCGCATCGCCCAGGCCAATCCGGCGCTGGGCGCGTATGTCAGCGTGGACAGCGCCGGCGCCTTGCGCCTGGCCGAAGCCGCCGATGCGCGCCGCCGCGCCGGCTATGGCCTGCTCAGCCCGCTGGACGGGGTGCCGGTGGCCGCCAAGGACCTGTGCGACATCCAGGGCCAGGTCACCACCGCAGGCTCCGAGGCCTGGCGCGAGCGCCGCAGCAGCGTCACGGCCACCGCGGTGACGCGCCTGCTGGACGCCGGCATGGTGATGCTGGGCAAGACCCACATGGTCGAATTCGCGTTCGGCGGCTGGGGCACGAACCCCGTCATGGGGACGCCGCGCAACCCCTGGGACTTGCAGGCCCCGCGCATTCCCGGCGGCTCGTCCAGCGGATCGGGCGTGGCGGTGGCGGCCGGCCTGGCGCCTGCCGCGCTGGGGTCGGACACGGGCGGCTCGGTGCGGATTCCCGCCGCGTTGAACGGCATCACGGGCTTGAAGACCACGCGCGGGCTGATCAGCCTTCATGGCGCGGTAGCGCTGTCGACCACGCTGGACTCCATCGGCCCGCTTACGCGCGACACCCGCGATGCAATGCTGCTGACCGCGCTGATGGCCGGGCCCGATGCCCAGGATCCGTTGACGCAAGGCCTGCCCGCCTTCCAGTTCCGCGAGCCCGCCACCGGCGCGCAACCGTTGCGCGGCATCCGCATCGCGCTGATGCCGCCGTCGCAGCATCCCATCGCCGCCGATGCCGACGCCCTGTCTGCCCTGGATGACGCGCGCCGTGTGCTCGTCGACCTCGGTGCCGAGGTAGCCGAAACGCCCTTCCCCTTCGACTTCCGCGAGATGATGCTGCGCAACGGCCAGATCATCGCCGCCGAGGCCTACGCCATGCACCGCGAATACATCGAAGACGCGACGCAGCCCATCGGCCAATATGTGCGCGCCCGCGTGCTGTCCGGCAAGGGCGTGTCCGCCGCCGACTACATCGCCGCGTTGCAGGCGCACGCACAGGCACGCCAGGCATGGCTGGCATGGATGCGCGACATCGATGCCGTGCTGACGCCCTGCGCGCCGTTTGGCGCCCGCCTGCTGGCCGACGTAGACGAGGCCGCCACGCCGCTGGCCGCCTTCACCCGCGCGGGCAACTACGTCAACGCATCCGGACTGGCGCTGCCGGCCGGCTTCACCGCCGGCGGCCTGCCGCTGGGCGTGCAACTGCTGGGCAAGCCGAACGCCGAAGGCACGCTCGGCAAGATCGGCATGGCCTTCCAGGCCGTGACCGACTGGCATCGCCGCCACCCCGACCTGAAGGCCATCGGGCTGTAAGTCGACTGGCTGGCTGACGACACGCCGGCGGCGCACGCCGTCGGCGCACGCACTCCCGCCCTCCTAGGGAAACTCCCCCCTTGCTGCCGATCCCCCCGAAGCAATATCTTGAACGCGGAATGTGACCACATGGTCACAACAGCGGCCGCACCCACACCGGCCACACCGCTTCGCTGCACCCTCTCTTTGTTGTCTTCTCAACCGCAAGGAAGTCCAGCATGCCCCAGCGTTCACCCTTTGAAGGCCAGGCGGATCCCGCCCGCCGCGACTTCCTGTTGCGCAGCGCCGCAGGCCTGGCCGGCGCCGCCGGTCTGGCGGCAGGCGCCTGGCCCCTGCAGGCCCTGGCCCAGGCGCCCTCGCCGCTGACCTTCGCCTTCTGGCCGTGGGGCAGTGAAATCGTGCAGCAAGGCGCGGCGCGCTTCACGCAGGAAAGCGGCGTGCCGGTGAACCTGTCGCCCATTCCCGGCGACTACGCCGCAGTGCTGGAAACCCAGTTGGCCGCCAAGGCGCCGCTGGACATGTTCTACGCGCAACGCGGCCAGGCGTCGCGCTGGTACGCGGCAGGCTGGATCCGGGCAATCGACGACATGCCCGGCCTGGCCGACATCCAGAAGCAGATGTTCCCCGGCATCGTGGATGATGCCCGCGCCACGGACGGCCGCTACCTGGGCCTGACGTATTACAACGGCGGCCCGTTCGCGCTGTTCCGCAACGAGAAGATGCTGGGCGAAGCCGGATTCGGCGGCACCGCCAACGCGGCGGACTATCCGCAGGATTGGGCCACGGTCGAGAAGCAGGCCCGCGAGATCAAGAAAAAGGGCTTGTCCGAGCACCCCATGTTGATGCCCTGGTACAACGCCTGGACCGGCCTGCCCTGGGCCCTGATCGCGCAGTGCTTTGCCGAAGGCGAACGCTTCGTCGACGACGACCTGCGCGCCACTTTCGGCGGCGACACGCCGCTGGTGAAAGTCCTGACGGACTGGAAGCGCTGGTGGGACGACGAGCTGGTGCAGCGCGCCGTGCTGACTTGGTCTGGCACCGAGACGTCCAGTTCATGGATGAAGGGCCAGCACGCCTTCCACCTGAACATCGACTACTACAGCTTCAACTACAACGATCCGGCCAAGAGCCAGATCGCCGCGTACTCCAGCTATAACCCCGTCGTGCCGGGCGCCACCCACGATACGGTGCTGGTGGGCCATGCGCTGCTGTGCATGTCGACCCGCAAGCGCACGGACGCCGAGCAGGCCGCGCTGTGGGAACTGGTGAAGTACTTCGGCTACCGCGACAAGGCGGGCCAGCTGACCACGCACAAGAACTGGATCGCCAAGGCCAATCTGGAAGTGCCGTTCCCCGAGCTGTACCGCGACGCGGACAGCAAGGCGGCCATCATGAAGTGGATGTACCCGCCCCAGGCCGAACAGGTCTACCAGTGGCTCTTCCAAGGCCGCGAGAAAGCCGTCGCCGCCCACATCCTGAAAGCGCCCTGGTACCAGGAATGGGATACCGGCATGCACGAGATGATCGCCCAGGACATGCTCATCAAGGGGTCCAGGACGCCGGCGCAGGTCGCCACCGAACTGCGCGCCCGCTGGGATGCGCTCTACAAGAAGTACGCCAAGATCCTGAAGCGGAGCTGATATGGCCAGCGTATCCCTGCAAGGCATCCAGAAGGCCTATACCCACTTCCAGGCCGTGCGCTCGCTGGACCTGGACATCCGCGACGGCGAATTCGTGGTGCTGCTCGGGCCGTCCGGCTGCGGCAAGACCACCACGCTGAACATGATCGCCGGGCTGGACACGCCCACGGGCGGTGAGATCCGCATCGCCGACCGGCGCGTGGACCAGGTGCCGCCCCACCGGCGCAACGTGGCCATGGTCTTCCAGAGCATCGCGCTGTATCCGCACATGACCGTGCGCGAGAACATCGGATTTCCGCTGCGCATGCAGAAGATGCCGGCGGCCGAGGTGCGCGCGCGCGTGGACCGCGCCGCCAGCCTGCTGCGCGTGGAATCAATGCTGGACCGCAAGCCCTATCAGTTGTCGGGCGGACAGCGCCAGCGCGTGGCCATCGGCCGCGCCGTGGTGCGCAACCCCGACCTGTTCCTGTTCGACGAACCGCTGTCCAGCCTGGACGCAAAGCTGCGCACGGACATGCGGGTGGAGCTCAAGCGCCTGCACCGCACGCTGCAGGCCACCTTCATCTACGTCACGCACGATCAGGTCGAGGCGATGACACTCGCCGACCGCATCGCGGTGATGTCGGGCGGCAACCTGCTGCAGTTCGCCGACCCCGACACCATCTACCGCCGGCCCGCCAACATGGAAGTGGCCGACTTCATCGGCAACCCCGGCATGAACTTCCTGCGCGGCACGCTGCATGCGCACGATGGCGTCCCCGCGCTGCAGACCGCGGGCGGACGCCATGTATTGCCGGCCGCCCTGCACCCCGCCGCGCGCGCCTTGCCCGAAGGCAGCCAGGCCACGCTGGGCATCCGCCCCGAAGCCATGGCGCCTGCGCCGCTGGCAGGCGACGGCCTGCTGCTGCAAGGCAGCGTCTGGGCCGTCGAGCCGGTCGGGCCCGACCAGTTCGTGGACGTGGCGGTCGGCGCGGAAGACGGCCCGCGCCTGCGTGCGCGCCTGCCGCCCGAGCGCCGCTATGAAGTCGGCGCCCCCATCGCGCTAGCGCTGCCCGCGGCACGCCTGTACCTGTTCGACGCGCAGGGATTGCGCGTGCACGGCGGCGAGGAGCCGCGGTCATGAGCGCCGCCAGCCTGTCGCCCGCCCGACCCGCGCCGGCGCGCCAAGGTGGCCGCGAAATGTCCGACCTGGGTTTCGCGCTGACCGTGATCGTGGCGGTGTACGCGCTGAACACGCTGATCATCGGCGTGCCGCTGGGCTATTCGTTCTGGCTCAGCCTGCACGACACCAACGCCATCCTGCGCACGGAAGAGTTCGTCGGCGCCGACCTCTACGGCGAAGTGCTGTCCGACCCCGCCGTCATCGACGCGATCTGGCGCAGCCTGGGCTTTGTCGCCATGTGCGTGGCGGGATCATTCGCCGCGGCGCTGGGCATCGCGCTGGTGCTGAACGAAGAGATGCCGGTGCGCGGCCTGGTGCGCGGGCTGGCGCTCTTGCCCTGGGCGATGTCCCAGGTCGTGACCGCCACGGTGTTCTCGTTCCTGCTGAACCCCAGCTTCGGCGCCCTGACCGGGTTGCTGGCGCCGCTGGGCCTGGCCAACGCGGCCACGGTCTGGCTGGCCAGCGACTGGGCGCTGTTCTGGGTCGCGCTGGCGTTCGTCTGGCATATCGCGCCGCTGGGAAGCTTTTTCTACCTGGCCGCATTGCAGACGATTCCGCGCGACCTGTACCGGGCGGCACGCGTGGATGGCGCGGGCCCGCTGTCGCGCTTTCGGCACATCACGCTGCCGCATTTGAAGCACACGACGCTGATCGTGCTGGTTGTGATGACGGTGGAAGCGGTGCGGCAGTTCGACCTGCTGTTCTCGCTGACGCGCGGCGGGCCCGGCACGTCCACGCAGATCCTGCCGCTGCTGATCTTCCGCTACAACTTCGAATTCTCGAAGTACGGCCTGGCCTCGGCCGCCGCCTTCCTGCTGACGGTGCTGTCGCTGCTGTTGGCCACCGCCTACTTCATGCTGATCCGCAAGAAACGCCCCCAGGGAGACGCCCATGAGCAGTGATGCCGCGAAAGTCACCGGCGAAGGCTGGCGCCCCTGGCTGGTGGGCGCAGGCGTGGCGCTCGTCGCGTTCTGGTGCCTGTTCCCGTTGTACTGGACGCTGAAGGCGTCGTTCATGGACGAATCGGCCATCATCATGGGGGTTGCGCACAACGCGGGCGGGTTCACCTTCGACAACTACCTGCGAGTACTGGGCCTGTCCACGTCGGACTCGATCTTCGGCGGGCAGACCAAGGCCATCATGACGGGCTTCGTGAACAGCGCGCTGGTGGCGCTGCCGGCCGCCGCCGTCGGCACGGCCATCGCCACACTTGCGGGCTATGTGCTGGGGCGGTTCGAATTCCCCTTCAAGGGGCCGCTGCTGTACGTGCTGCTGGCCTCGCGCACCTTGCCGCCCATTGCGCTGCTGATCCCGTACTACGTGTTCTTCGCCGCCATCGGGCTGGCGGGCAGCCTGTTCGGCCTGTGGATCGTGTACCTGACCGCGGTGATCCCGCTGCTGTCGTGGGTGCTGATGGGCTACTTCGCATCGCTGCCCGTGGAAATCGAGCGCGCCGCGCGCATGGACGGCTGCACGCGCTGGCAGATGCTGCGCCACGTGACGCTGCCCATGGCGCTGCCGGGCATCGCCGCGGCCTTCATCATCGCGTTCCTGGTGGGCTGGAACGACCTGCTGTTCGCCATCGTGCTCACCGGCGGCACGTCCGCGCAGACCTTGTCGGCCTCGTTGCTGGGCCTGTCTCCGCTGATGCCGGGTTTCCGCGCCGACCTGGGACTTTTCGCCGCGGCCAGCATGCTTGCCGCCCTGCCCCCGCTGGCGCTGGCCATGCTGTTCCAGCGCTTCATCACCAACCTGAACATCGTCGATCCCGTGACGAGCAACACGGACTAGGACCGGTGAACGCCAAGAGGAGCCTCGCATGACGATCGGCGTCGCGGCATCCGGCCCGCAGGCGGGCGCGGCAGTGCAGGCGGCGGCGCTGGCCGCCGAGGCGATGGGCCACGGCGCCATCGGCGGCTTTGCCGTGTTCGCCGTCATGGACGACGCCGGCCGCGTACGGCACAGGTGGTGCCAGCGCGGCGGCGTCACCGCCTTGAACCTGCCGCCGGACTGGTTGCAGGCGCCCCGCGCGGCCTTGATCGAAAGCGGCCCGGACCGCCCCGAACCGCTGGTGCAGTTTCTGCCCGGCGCCGATGGCGTGGGGCTGGTGACCGGGCATCGGCTGCCCAACCGGCCGGGCGCCGACGGCATCGCGCTGAACCAGGCCGCGCTCGCCCTCATGGCCGCGGGCGCCCCGCCGGGCGACGCCGTCGGCCAGGTGCTGCAGGCGCATCCGGAAATCGACGCGGGCCTGATCGCACTGTCGGCCGCGGGCGAACTTGCCTGGGGCAATACGCGGCGCGTCGCCCGCCGCCCCGACCAGGGGCTTGCCCATCGCGACAACGGCCTGTGCCGCGTCGCCGTGCTGCATAACTCCATCCACCCCTGCCCGCCGCTGGCCGACGCGATGGCGGACCTGGCCTGGTATGCCTTGACCGGTGAATCCGCGTCCTATCGCGCCTTGACCCTCGGCGTCCCCGTCGCCATCACCGCCGCGGCCCGCGACCGCGTGCTGGTGGATGCGCAAGGGCGCATCCTGGCCATCGAACAGGCCGACCCGTCGCTACCCTCGGCGCCGCGCCGCGCCAATGCGGTCTACCTGGGCAGCGAAGTCTGGCAAGATGGCAGGCATATCGGCCACACCGTCAGCGAACTCACCGCCGACATGGCCGACGGCCGGGTGTACGGCGTGCCGGACCCCGCCCGCTCCCTCATCATCATGAAGGAATAGGCCTATGTCGCGACGCGAGAATACCGAAAGGCAGATCCTGCAAGCGCTGGAAGCCCAGATCCTGGAAACCGGAATGGGCGGCGTCGGCATCAACGCGATCGCCAAGCGCGCCGGCGTCAGCAAGGAACTCATCTACCGCTATTTCGACGGCATGCCCGGCCTGATGCTGGCCTGGATGCAGGAACAGGATTTCTGGACCCGCAACCCCGGGCTGCTGGCCGCGGACGAATCCAGCCAGCGCACGCCCGGCGAACTCGTGCTGTCCATGCTGCGCGCGCAGATCGACGCACTGGCCGGCAATGAGACGCTGCGCGAAGTGCGGCGCTGGGAACTCATTGAACGCAACGAGGTGTCCGCGCCTTTGGCCGAACGGCGCGAACGCGCCGCGCGCGGCTTCATCGACCGCATCGACGGCCTGGCGCCGGAAGCCGACATGCCGGCGATGGTCAGCGTGATGCTGGCCGGCGTGCTCTACCTGATGCTGCGCGCCAAGACCGAATCCCACTTCCTGGGCGTGCCCTTGCGCACGCCGGAAGGCTGGGACCGCATCGGCGGCGCGCTGGAACACCTGGTAGCCCATGGTTTTCCTGACGCCCTGAATACCGAATCCCTTGCCAACCTGGAGGCGCGCCGCGGCACGCAGGCCGCCGACCCAGAAACCTGAGCCCCAACCCATGCCCGCGCATCCCGACCAGCAGGACTACGACATCATCATCACCGGCGGCCAAGTCGCCGACGGCCTGGGCGGACCTGCCCGCCGCGCCGACATCGCGATCCGCGGCGAACGCATCGCTGCCATCGGCGATGGCGCGGCGTGGCGCGCGCCGCGCCGCATCGACGCGACGGGCAAGGTGGTGTCGCCGGGTTTCATCGACTGCCATACCCACGATGACCGCGCGCTGCTGGGCACGCCGCTGATGCGGCCCAAGGTCAGCCAGGGCATCACCACCGTCGTCACCGGCAATTGCGGCATCAGCCTGGCGCCCGTGCGCACGCCGGGCGACGTGGTGCCGCCGCCGCTGAACCTGCTGGCCAAGCACACGGGCGAGCTCTACGCCCGCATGCAGGATTACGCCGACGCGCTGCAAGCCGCACCCGCCGCCGTCAACAGCCTGGCGCTGGTGGGCCATTCCAGCCTGCGCGTATCCGCCATGGACCGGCTGGACCGCCCGGCCGACAAGAAAGAGATCGCGGCCATGCGGCAGGCGCTGGACCAGGCCATGGCCGCCGGCGCGGCGGGGCTGTCGACAGGCCTGTATTACCCGACCGCCATGCACGCCAGCACCGAGGAAGTGATTGGCGTGGCTGAACCGCTGGCCACCTGGCGCGGCCTGTACACGACGCATTTGCGCGACGAGGCCGATCACGTCTGCGACGCGATGGAAGAAGCCTTCCTGATCGGCCGGGCGGCAGACGTGCCGGCCATCCTGTCGCACCACAAGGTCACGGGCAAGCACAACCACGGCCGCACGGCCGAAACGCTGGCGCTGTACGACCGCATGCGCGCCGAGCAGCCGCTGGGCATGGACGTCTATCCCTATGCGGCGTCTTCCACCATCCTGGAGCCGCGCCGCGTGGCCGCCGGCGAGAAGATCATCGTTACGTGGTCGCAGACGCGTCCCGAGATCCAGGGCGTGGACCTGCGCGAACTGGCCGCGCGCGAAGGCCGCGATCCCACCCGCCTGGCCGAAGAACTGTCGCCCGGCGGCGCGATCTATTTCTCGATGGACGAAGCCGACGTGAAGCGCGTCATCAGCCACGGCAGCGTCATGATCGGGTCCGACGGGTTGCCGCACGACCAGCGCCCCCATCCCCGCCTTTGGGGCGCGTTCTCACGCGTGCTGGCGCGCTATGTGCGCGAGATGCGGGTGCTGGGCATGGAAGAGGCCGTCCGCCGCATGACGAGCCTGACGGCCGCGCAGTTCGGCCTGAAGGACCGCGGCGTGCTGCGCCCCGGCTGCTATGCGGACGTGGTGGTCTTTGACCCGTCCACGGTGGCCGACCTGGCCAGTTTCGCCGAGCCCACCCTGCCGTCCACGGGCATCCAGGCGGTGCTGGTCAACGGCCAGCTGGTCGAGGAAGACGGCGCTCCAACCGGCGCCCGCCCTGGCCGCTTGCTGCGCGGCGACGACCGCGCGGCCCCCGGCTTCGAAACACCCGCCTGGGCAGCCTGACACCTTATCGCCGCACGCCCGCCTGGCCGGGCGCCAACCCTTGAACGCCGCGCCCGCGCGCGGCGCCTCCCTGGAGCATCATGCACATTGTTGTCATCGGCGCGGGGGTGGTCGGCATGACCACCGCCTATTTCCTGCACCGCGCAGGCCATCGGGTCACGGTCGTCGACGCGGGCTCGGGCCCCGGGCAGGCCACCAGCATGGCCAACGGCGCGCAACTGAGCTACAGCTTCGTCGCTCCGCTGGCCGACCCCGCCGTCTTGCCCAAACTGCCCTCGTGGCTGCTGGCCCAGGACGCGCCGCTGCGCTTCCGGCCGCGCCTGGATCCGGACCAGTGGCGCTGGAGCCTCGCCTTCCTGCGCGCCTGCACGCGCGCCAAAAGCCGCTCCACCACGCGCGAACTGCTGTCACTGGGCATGTACAGCCGCTTGTGCGTGCATGAGCTCGTGCGCCAGGAGAATCCCGATTTCGATTTTTCGTCGTCCGGCAAACTGCTGGTCTATCAGGATGCCGGCGCCTACGCGCAAGCGCTGGCGCAGCGCGACTACCTGGCGGATCTGGGCAGCGAGCAGCGCGTGATGGACACGCGCGCCTGCCTGGAGATGGAACCCGCGCTGGCCGGCATCGGGACCAGCATCCAGGGCGCGCTCTACACCCCGACCGAAGACGCGGGCGACTGCCAGCGCCTATGCACGGAGCTTGAACGCATCCTGCGCGCCGCGGCGGACCCGGTGCGCTTTCATTTCAATACCCGGGTGACGGCGTTGCGATCGGAACGCGGGCGCGTCGTGGGCGCCTCCACCGCCGCGGGCGATCTGGATGCCGACCACTACGTGCTGGCAAGCGGCATGGGCGCGCAGCCGCTGGCGCGGCAACTGGGGCTGAACCTGCGGATCTATCCGCTCAAGGGGTACAGCCTGACGTATGCGCTGACGCCGGACAGCGTCGCCCCCAACGCCAGCATCAGCGATATCCGGCGCAAGGTGGTGTATGCAAGGCTGGGCCAGCGGCTGCGGGTGGCGGGCATGGTCGATATCGGCACGGGCGGCGGCGGCGTGGATCCGCGGCGCGTGCGCAGCCTGGAGCGCGACGTGGCGCAGTTCTTCCCGGACCTGAACCCGGCAGGCCCGCCCGAGCCCTGGGCCGGCCTGCGCCCCGCACGGCCCGACGGCAAGCCGCTGATCGGCGCCACGCCCTACCGCAACCTGTGGTTGAACACCGGCCACGGCGGCCTGGGCTTCACGCTGGCTGCCGGCAGCGCGCGCATGCTGACGGACCTGATGCAGGGCCGCAACCCGGCCGTGGACGCGGCCGCCTTCGCCCTGGCGTAACGCGCGAGGCAGGCGTCCGCGCCGCGCTCAGTCCGCCTTGATGCCGCGGCTACGGATCAGTGTGCCCCACTTATCGCGTTCCTTCACTTCAAACGCGGCCAGGTCCGCGCCGAACAGATTGCCCGGCGTGGCGCCGCCTTGCGCCAGCGACTGCTGCAGCTCGGGCGATTTCAAGGCCTGCTTCATCGCCGCGATCAGCTTGTCGACGACCGGCGCGGGCGTGCCGCGCGGCGCATACAGGCCGGACCAGGCGGTGACCTCGAAACCGGGCAGGCCGGCCTCGGCCATCGTGGGCAGGTCGGGCGCGGCAGGGCTGCGTTCGGCCGACGTCACCGCGATGCCGCGCAAGCGGCCGCCCGGCTTTAACGCCGCCATGGAACTGGGCAGGTTGTCCATCAGGATGTCGACCTGTCCGCCGATCACGGCGGGTATCGCGGCCGACGACCCCTTGAACGGCACGTGCAGCATCTGCAGCCCGGCCAGCGATTCGAAATAGGCGCCCGTCAGGTGCACGGACGAACCGATGCCCGGCGACGCGTAGGAGTACTTGCCGGGATCCTTCTTCACCGCCTTCATCACATCGTCCAGATTGCGCCAGGGCGATCCGGCCGCCACCGCCATGACGTTGGGCGTGGAAGCGATCATGCCCAACGGCACCAGGTCGGTGGCGGGATTGAATCCGATGTTGCCGTACAGGAACTGATTGACGGTCTGCGTGCCGACGGAGCCCAGCACGATGGTGTAGCCGTCGGGCTGGGCGCGCGCGGCAGCGGCCACGCCCAGGTTGCCCGCCGCGCCCGGCTTGTTCTCGACCACGATGGACTCGCCCAGCGCCGGCCGCATGTGTTGGGCGATGGTGCGCGCGAAGATGTCGGTGGTGCCGCCGGGCGGAAACGGCACGATCAGGGTGATTGGCCGCGCCGGCCATTCCTGCGCGGACGCCGCCGCGCTCAACGCCAGCGTGGCGGCCGCCGCCACGCTTGTCCAGCGCCCTGCCCTGGCGGCCGTCCGCCAATGAGTTGACCAGCCCATCCTCTTTCCCCTTCGCTGACGCGTGTTCGATTGATCAAACGGAATTCGGTGTCGGTACTGCGCGACGAACGTGACCGAATGGTCACTTTCGTCGCATTAGGAACCGGCGCCAAAAACTTGTCAACGAAAGCGTAGGGGATTTAAGCGTTATCCCTAGGAGCCGTCCCAACCGCCGCCCAGCGCGACGATCAGGTTCACGCTGGCGACCAGGCGCGTGCCCAGCAGGCTCAGCGCGTTGCGCTCGCTATTGAGCGCCGTGGCGTCCACGACCGCCACGCTCAGGTAGTCCACCAGACCGGCCTTGTACTGGTTCTGGATCAAGCGCAATGATTCGCGCGCGGACTCCAGCGCGCGCCGCTGGACGACCTGCTCGTTCTCCATCACGCGCAACTGGATCAGGTAGTCCTCGACTTCGCGCAAGCCCACCAGCGCGGCCTGGCGGTAGGCCGCCGCTTGCGAGTCGTACGCCGCACGGGCCTGTTCGACTTGCGCCGCGCGCGCGCCGCCGTCAAAGATCGTCAACGCCAACGCTGGCCCCAGCGACCAGAAGCGCGCAGGCGCCGTCAGCAGGTCGGCGAACTGGCCATTGCGAAAGCCCCCGTCGGCGGACAAGGTCAGCGACGGGAACCACGCGGCTTGCGCCACGCCGATCTGCGCATTGGCGGCCGCCGCGCGGCGCTCGGCCGCGGCGATATCGGGGCGGCGCTCCAGCAGCTCGGACGGCAGGCCCACCGGGATCTCGGGTAACTGCAGCGTGAACACGGCCGGCGCCAATCCGAACTTGGACGGCGCCTGGCCCATCAGCACGGCGATGGCGTGCTCGTACTGGCCGCGCTGCCAATCCAGGTCGATCGATTGGGCGCGCGTGCTTTCCACTTGCGTGCGCGCCACGGCCACATCGGCCTGCCCGGCCACGCCAACGTCATACCGGTTTTGCGTCAGCTGCAGCGATTTTTCGTAGGCCGCCACGGTGGCGTCCAGCAGGCGCTTCTGCTCGTCCAGCACCCGCAGTTGCAGATAGGTCTGCACCAACGCCGCCTGCGCGCTCAGCCGCGTCGCGGCCAGGTCGGCCAGGCTGGCCGCTGCGCTGGCTTCGGACGATTCGGTACTGCGGCGCACGCGGCCCCACACGTCCAGTTCCCAGCTGACGCTACCGGTCACCGAATACTGGTTCGACACATTGCTGCCCGACGACGAAGACGACGAGCCGTTCTGGCCGTTGCCGCTGCCCGCGCGCGACATGCCCGCGCTTGCGCCCACCGTCGGATAGAAGCCGGCACGCGCGGCGCGCACCAGGCCCAGCGCCTGGCGGTAGTTGGCCTCGGCCTGCGCGATCGTCTGGTTCGACGTGTTCAGGCGATCGACCAGGCCGTTGAGCGTGGCGTCGCCATAGACGCGCCACCACTGCCCGCGGTCCGCGTCGTCGCGCGGCTCGGCAGGCTTCCAGCCTTCGACCTGATCCTGGCCCTGGCCCTCCTTGTAGGAGGCGCCCACGTCCAATTCAGGGCGCTGGTAGTCGGGACCGACCGCGCATGCGCCCAGCAGCGCGCACAGCGCCAGCGTAACCGCGCTGCGAGGAAGGAAGGCGTTCGAAAGCGGCTTGATACGGATCATGTTTGTTCTATGGAAGCAGGAGCGCCCTTCCGGGGACCGCGCCCGCGCGCGGCCCACAGACGGAAGCGGTCCAGGTAGAGATAGACCACGGGCGTGGTGTACAGCGTGAGGATCTGGCTGAGCACCAGGCCGCCCACGATGGTAATGCCTAGCGGCTGGCGCATCTCGACGCCGGCTCCGGTCGCCACCACCAGCGGCAGCGCGCCGAAGATGGCGGCCATCGTCGTCATCATGATCGGGCGGAACCGCGTCAGGCAGGCCTGGAAGATCGCGTCGCGCGGCGTCATGCCCTGGTTGCGCTCGGCGTCCAGGGCGAAGTCCACCATCATGATGGCGTTCTTCTTCACGATGCCGATCAAGAGGAACACCCCGATCAGCGCGATCAGTGTGAAGTCGTAGCGCAGCAGCAGCAAGGCCAGCAGCGCGCCCAGGCCGGCCGACGGCAGCGTCGACAGGATGGTCAGCGGATGCACGAAGCTTTCATACAGAATGCCCAGCACGATGTACATCGTGACCAGCGCCGCCAGGATCAGCCAGGGCTGCTGCGCCAGCGTCTGCTGCAAGGCGGCCGCCGTGCCCTGGAAGCCCGCCTGGATCTGGTCCGAGGGCAAGCCGATGCGGGCCACGGCCGCGTCGATGGCGGCGGTGGCCTGCCCCAGCGACACGCCGGGCGCCAGGCTGAAGGACACGGTGTCCGCCACGAACAGCCCTTGATGCTGCACGCTGAGCGGCGCGTTGGCGTTCTCCAGCCGCGCGAAAGCCAGCAGCGGCACGCGCGCGCCGGTCGAGGTGATCACTTCGACCTGCTTGAGCGATTCGATGTCTTCGGCGAATTTGGGCTCCAGTCCCAGCACCACGTGGTACTGGTTCAGCGGCCCGTACATCACCGATACCTGGCGCTGGCTGAACGAATTGTTCAGCACCGTCGAAATGGTGGACATGCTGACGCCCAGTCGCGTGGCGGCCTCGCGGTCGATCACCAGGTTGATCTGGCGGCCCTTGTCTTCAACGTCGGTGTCCACGTCCGTGATCTCGGGGATCTTCGCCATCGCCTGCTGCACCTTGGGCATCCACGTGCGCAGCAATTGCAGGTCACCCGACATCAGCGTGTAGTCATAGGAACCCTGGCTTTGGCGCCCGCCGATCCGGATGTCCTGCTGCGACACCAGGAACATGCGCGCGCCCGGCATGTTCTGCAGCTTGCCGCGCAAGCGGTTGATGACCACGTCGGCCGATACGTCGCGTTCGCCCAGCGGCTTCAGCTGGATCTGCATGAAGCTGCTGTTGCTGCCCCCGCGCCCGCCGGCATAACCCGTCATGCTCTGCACCGCCGGGTCCGCCAGCACCACCTTGCGCAGCGCCTCCAGCTTGGGCAGCGTCGCCTGGAACGAGGTGCCCTGGTCCACGCGGAAAAAGCCCAGCAGTTGCCCCGTGTCCTGCTGCGGGAAAAAGCCCTTGGGCACCGCGGTGTACAGATAGATATTCAGGCCCACGGCAACCGCCAGGATCAGCATCATCAGCCGGCCATGCGCCAGCGCCCAGCGCAGGCTGCGCCGGTAGCCGTCCAGCATGGACTCGAAGCCGCGTTCGGACCAGCGCGCCAGCCGCCCCGGCGGCTTCTGCTCTTTCGGTTCATGGCGCAGCAGGCGCGCGCACATCATCGGCGTCAGCGTCAGCGACACGATCAGCGACACCATGATCGCGGCCGACAAGGTCACGGCGAATTCGCGGAACAACCGCCCGACCACGCCACCCATCAGTAGGATCGGGATGAACACCGCCACCAGCGACAGGCTCATCGACAGCACCGTGAAGCCGACTTCGCGCGAGCCGCGCAACGCCGCCCGCATCGGCGACATGCCGTTTTCCACGTGCCGCATGATGTTCTCGAGCACCACGATGGCGTCGTCCACCACGAAGCCGGTGGCCACGATCAGCGCCATCAGCGAAATCGTATTCAGCGTGAAGCCGCACAGGTACATGATGCAGAACGTGCCGATCAGCGACACCGGCACGGCCACGCTGGGGATGATCGCCGCCCGCCAGCGCCTGAGGAACAGCAGCACCACCAGCACCACCAGGCCCACCGCGATGATCAGCGTCAGCTCGGCTTCGTGCAGCGACGCCCGGATGCTGGGCGTGCGGTCCTGCGCCACCGTCATGTTCACGTCGGCCGGCATCAGCGCCTGCAGCACGGGCAGTTGCGCGCGCACGGCATCCACGGCCTCGATGATGTTGGCGTCGGCCTGCCGGCGCACGATCATCAGGATCGCCTTGCGTTCGTTGAAGAACCCGGTCTGATACAGGTCTTCGACCGAGTCCTCGACTTTGGCCACATCCGACACGCGCACCGGCGCGCCATCGTTCCACGCGACGATCAGCGGCCGGTATTGTTCAGCGCGGCTCAGCTGGTCGCTGACCATGATCTGCCAGTGGTAGCGGTCGTTCTCCAGCACACCCTTGGGGCGGTTGGCGTTGGCGTTGGCCAGCGTGGCGCGCAACTGGTCCAGCGACACGCCGCGGTTGGCCAGCGCGCCCGGCAGCACGGTGACGCGCACCGCCGGCAAGGAACTGCCGCCTACGGTGACTTCGCCCACGCCGTCCACCTGCGCCAGCTTCTGCGCCACGATGGTCGAGGCGATGTCGTACAGCTGGCCCTGGCTGAGCGTGTCGGAGGTCAGCGCCAGCGTCATGATGGGCGCGTCCGACGGGTTGGACTTGTGGTACGTGGGGTTGCTGCGCAGGCTGGTGGGCAATAGCGAGCGCGCCGCGTTAATGGCGGCCTGCACATCGCGCGCCGCGCCGTTGATGTCGCGCGACAGATCGAACTGCAAGGTGACGCGGGTGGACCCCTGCGAGCTGCTGGAGGTCATCTCGGTCACGCCGGCGATGCTGCCCAGCGAGCGCTCAAGCGGCGTGGCCACGCTGGAGGCCATCGTCTCGGGGCTGGCGCCCGGCAGGCTGGCCGACACCGAGATGGTCGGAATGTCCACCTGCGGCAAGGGCGCCACCGGCAACAGGAAGAACGACAACAGGCCTGCCAGCACGACCGCCAGGCTCAGCAGCGTGGTCGCCACCGGCCGGACGATGAAGGGTGCCGACAGGATCATGACGCGTCCCCGGCCGCCGGTTCGCGTACGCCGCGCCAGCGGCGCGACATGCGGTCGAACATCAGGTAGATGACCGGCGTGGTGAACAGCGTGAGCACCTGGCTCAACAAGAGGCCGCCCACCATCACCAGGCCCAGCGGCTGGCGCAGTTCAGCGCCCGTGCCGGTCGACAGCATCAGCGGCAAGGCGCCGAACAGGGCGGCCAGCGTGGTCATCAGGATGGGGCGGAAACGCAGCAGCGCGGCCTCGTGGATGGCTGCGCGCGGCGTCAGCCCCCGCTTGCGTTCAGCATCCAGCGCGAAGTCGATCATCATGATGGCGTTCTTCTTCACGATGCCGATCAGCAGGATGATCCCGATGATGCCGATCATGTCCAGCTCGGTGCCGCTGATCAACAACGCCAGCAAGGCCCCCACGCCGGCGGACGGCAAGGTGGACAGGATCGTGATGGGGTGGATGTAGCTTTCGTACAGGATGCCCAGCACGATGTACATGGTGACCACCGCGGCCAGGATCAGCCACAGCGTGCTGGTCAGCGAATTCTGGAACGCCAGCGCCGCGCCCTGGAATCGCGTCTCCACGCCGGCCGGCAAGCCGATTTCGGCTTCGGCGGCGATGATGGCTTCGACCGCGTTGGACAGCGACGCCCCCGGCGCCAGGTTGAACGACACCGTCACCATCGGGAACTGGTCCAGCCGGTTCACGGCCAGCACGGTCCGGCCTTCGGAGATGTGCGCCACCGACGACAACGGCACCTGCGCGCCGGTCGAGGTCGGCACGTGGATCTGGCCCAGCGCAGCCGGGTTCATCTGGAACTGCGGCTGCACCTCCAGCACCACGCGGTACTGGTTGGACTGGGTGAAGATGGTGGAGATCAGCCGCTGGCCGAAGGCGTCGTACAGCGCCTCGTCGATCACCGCGGCGGTAATACCCAGGCGCGATGCCGCATCGCGGTCGATCTCGACCCACGTCTGCAGGCCGTCGTCCTGCAAGTCGTCGGTCACGTCCTTCAACCCCGGCACCTGGCGCAAGCGGTCCACCAGCTTGGGCGTCCATTCGCTCAGCACCTTCAAGTCGGGGTTAGACAGCGTCATCTGGTATTGCGTGCGGCTGACGCGGTCTTCGATCGTCAGATCCTGCACGGGCTGCATGTAGACGGTCAGCCCGTCCTGCTTGCCCAGGGATTCCTGCAGGCGCGCCATCACGGTGCGCAGGTCGCCGTTGCGTTCGGCCTGGGGCTTGAGCGCAATCTGCATGCGCCCGGCGCTTAGCGTGGCATTGCTGCCGTCCACGCCGATGAAGGACGACACCGCCTGCACGTCCGGATCTTCCAGCACCAGCCGCGCGGCGGCCTGCTGGCGTTCGGCCATCGCCGGGAACGAAATGGATTGCGGCGCCTGGGTGATGGCCTGGATCAGGCCGGTGTCCTGCTGCGGGAAGAAGCCCTTGGGCACCACCATGTACAGCACCACCGTCAGCGCGAACGTGCCCAGCGCCACCAGCAGCGTCAGCGGCTGATGGCGCAGCACCACCTGCAGCATGCGGTCGTAGCCGGCAATGACGCGGTCAATGAAGTTGCCCGTGGCCGTGTGGAAACGGCCGTGCTTCTGCTCCGATTCGGCGCGCAACAGGCGCGCGCACATCATCGGCGTCAGGGTCAGCGACACCACCAGCGAGATCAGGATGGATACCGCCAGCGTGATCGCAAATTCCCGGAACAGCCGCCCCACCACTTCCGTCATGAACAGCAGCGGGATCAGCACGGCGATCAGCGAAAAGGTCAGCGAGATCAGCGTGAAGCCGATCTGCGAGGCGCCCTTCAAGGCGGCCTGCAAGGGCGTTTCGCCTTCTTCGATATGGCGGGCGATGTTCTCGATCATGACGATGGCGTCGTCCACCACGAAGCCGGTGGCGATTGTCAGCGCCATCAAGGTCAGGTTGTTGATCGAGAAACCCGCCAGGTACATGATGCCGAAGGTGCCCACCAGGGACAGCGGCACCACGACGCTGGGGATCAGCGTGGCCGTCAGGCTGCGCAGGAAGACGAAGGTCACCATGACCACCAGCCCCACAGCCAGCAGCATTTCGAACTTCACGTCTTCCACCGAGTCGCGGATGGTCTGCGTGCGGTCCGACACTACGCTCACGTCCAGCGTGGCGGGCAAGGCCGCGCGCAGTTGCGGCAGCAGCGTCTGGATCCGATTGACCACGTCGATCACGTTGGCGCCCGGCTGGCGCTGGATGTTCAGCAGGATGGCGGGCTTGTCGCCGGCCCAGGCGGCCTGGCGCGTGTCTTCGGCGCCTTCGACCGCGCGCGCCACGTCCGACAGCCGCAGCGGCGCGTTGTTCTTGTAGGCGATGATCAGGTCGTTGTAGTCGGTGGGCGACTTCAGCTGGTCATTGGCGTTGATCGTGGTGGACCGCAACGGCCCGTCCAGGTTGCCCTTGGGCTGGTTGACGTTGGCCCCTACGATCGCGGTGCGCAGGTCAGACAGCGCCAGGCCGTTGGCCGCCAGCGCCTGCGGATTGACCTGCACCCGCACCGCCGGCCGCTGGCCGCCCGCCACGCTGACCAGGCCCACGCCGGGAATCTGCGACAACTTCTGCGCCACCCGCGTATCCACCAGATCTCGCACCTGCGGCAAGGGCATGGTGGGCGATGTGATGGCCAGCGTCAGCACGGCCGCGTCCGCCGGGTTCACCTTGTTGTAGGTCGGCGGCACCGGCAAGTCGCTGGGCAGCAGGTTCGACGCGGCGTTGATCGCCGCCTGCACCTGCTGCTCGGCCACGTCCAGCGGCAGCGTCAGGTTGAACTGCATCGTGATGACCGAGGCGCCGCCCGAACTGGTGGACGACATCTGGTTCAAGCCCGGCATCTGCCCGAACTGCCGTTCCAGGGGAGACGTGACCAGCGAGGTCATGACGTCCGGACTGGCCCCGGGGTACAACGTCACCACCTGGATCGTCGGGTAGTCCACCTCGGGCAGCGCCGACACCGGCAGCATCCGGTAGGCGATGAAACCGGCGATCAGGATCGCCACCATCGCCAGCGTGGTGGCGACGGGGCGGAGGATGAACAGGCGCGACGGGCTCACGATGGTCTCGGCTTACTTGGACGCGGGCGTGGTGCCGGCAGGCGCCCCTGCCCCGAGCGTCTTGTCGCGGGTGGCGGGTATCACTTCCGCCCCGCCCACCACTTCCACCTTGGCGCCCGCACGCAGGCGGTCGGTGCCTTCCGTGACGACGCGGTCGCCCGGCTGCAGGCCTTCATTCACAGCCACCATGCCGTTATTGATGGCGCCCAGCTTCACCTGGCGCACCAGCACCGTGTTGTCCGGCTGCACCAGGAAAACGAAGGCGCCGGCCGACCCCTGCTGGATCGCGGCGGTGGGGATGGCAGTCACGTCCTTGCGCGTCAGCACGTGCAGGCGCACGTTGACGAACTGGTTGGGAAAGAGCGCGTCATCCGCGTTGTCGAATTTGGCCTTCAGCTTCAGCGTGCCGGTAGTGACGTCGATCTGGTTGTCCAGGGTCTCCAGCACGCCAGTGGCGATGCGGCGGGTGTCGGCACGGTCATAGGCATCCACCGTCAGCGTCTTGCCGGCCGCGATTTCGCCGCGCACTTCGGGCAACTGGGTCTCGGGCAACGTGAACACCACGGAAATCGGCTGGGTCTGGGTAATCACGACCAGCCCGTTGGTGTCGGAGCTGGACACCAGGTTGCCGCGGTCGACCTGGCGCAGCCCCAGCCGGCCGCTGATGGGCGCGGTGATGCGGGCGTAATCCAGTTGCAGCTTGGCGTTGTCCACATTGGCCTGGTCGCTCTTGACGGTGCCCTCGTACTGGCGCACCAGCGCCGCCTGGGTGTCCACTTGCTGCTTGGCAATGGAATCCTGCTTGAACAGGGCCTGATAGCGCTGCAAGTCGCGCCGCGCGTTCTCCAGCTGGGCCAGATTCTGCATCTGGGTGCCGCGCGCCTGGTCCAGGGCCACCTGGAAGGCCCGGGGGTCCACCTGGGCCAGCAGGTCGCCCGCCTTCACGCGCTGGCCTTCCTGGAAGGCCACGTCCACCAGCTCGCCACTGACGCGGCTGCGCACAGTGACCGTGTTGTAGGCCGTGACGGTACCCAGGGACTTCAGGTAGATATCGATATCCTGCGTGGCGGCGGTGGCGATGCGCACCGGCACGGCCAAGTTGGCCATGGCGGCCATCGGGGGCCGTCCCCCACCCGCCCGGCCACCGGGCCCGCCGGCCGCGCCCTGTTTGGCCGACGGCCGCAGCGCAAGCCAGGCAATGACGGCCACGGCAAGCAACAACACCACCAATCCAATGATGCGGCGGCGGGTCCAGCGGGAAGGCGGGGAAACAGGACGACTATCGGACATGGAAACGGTTCCGGCACTGACGGAGAAAGCCGTATTGTCTACTAGTCGGTCGCCTTTTCTACTATTGCGAGCCCGAGTTGAAACTGGCCGCAACAAGAATCGGTCTCAAGAACGCCCGCTTCGATGGCCGCCGGAAGACCGTCGGATGGGTGAAGCGCGAGCAAACGACGACAAGGACGAGGCCACCCAGCGCGCGCAACCATCAAGCCCCGGACGCGCCTCCGCTAACCCACACTACGAGCTGCAGAGCGTCATCTGGAACGCCACGTCGCGCGCCACCTGCTGGGGCTTGAATTCGCCGTCTTGCGTGGAAAAACGTATCCAGATCATGTACTTATTGGCACTGATCTCGGGAAATGCGCCCTGGGTCGGGTCCACCCAGACGCGCAGCAGCTGGAATTGCTTGCCGCCCAGCATCTGCTGGTAGGCGCCCTGCTCGGCCACGATATCGGTCTTGCGGCCGGACTCGCGCAACAGGCGCAGGGCCAGCGTCAGGCCATCGTACAAAGGCAGGAAGGGCGACACCCAGGCCTGCAAGTCCGCACAACGGGCGGCTTCGGTCTTGTTCTGCCAGGCGAAATAGGAAGGCATGTCCACTTGCGTGGCGCTGCCCGGCACGGACAGCCGGCCGCGCAGGCTGGTCAACCATTCGTTTTCGCGCAGCGACTGCCCGGTCTTGCCGGGCGCGGCCAGCGCGGTGGCCACTTTTTCCAGTTCGCGCAGCATGGCTTCCAGCGCGTCTTGCGCCACGCCGGGGTGGTCGCGCAAGCCTACCAGCGCCATGCGCTGACGCTCCAGGTCTTGCAGCACGGCGCCTTTCACGTCGGTGCGTTCGCACGCGTCGAGCAGATCGAAAAGAGAGGTGACGGCAACCTGATGCTGGCGTGAGTCCCCCTCGCGAGCAAAGAAGAACAACCTGTCGAACAGGTATTCCAATCGCAGATAAGCGCGGATGCGCTCATTGAAGGGATATTCGTAAACAATCACGCTATTTGACAGGCCCATCAGTGGTCGGCCAAGTGGCCGAGGGATTCAGGGGTGCCGGCCAAGCTTGTCGCTTACCGGCCCGTTGTGGTCGCCAGCGTCAGCCAGCGGTCATGCAGGGTCTTCGCCTGCGCGCGCAATTGCTCCGGCGATGTCGCGCCGTCGTTCACGATGACGTCGTCCGCAACCTCCAACCGGCTTGCCCGCGCAGCCTGTGCCGCCATAATACGCCTGATGGCGGGCTCCGTCAGCCCGCTGCGCGACTGCACGCGCGCCACCTGCGTTTCCGGGTCGCAGTCCACCACGCAGATACGATCCACGCGCGTGCGCCAACGCGCCAGGGACTCCACCAGAAGGGGCACCACAAAGACCAGGTACAGCCCGGTCGCGGCCGCTGCCTGGCGTTCGGTCTCTTCGGTAATGGCGGGGTGCAGCACGCCTTCCAGGCGCTGCCGCGCTTGCGGATCCGAGAACGCGCGTTCGCGCATCCATTGTCGGTTCAACGCGCCTTCGGGCGTCAGCGCCTGCGGCCCGAATTCGCGTTCGATGGCCGGCATGGCTGCACCGTCGGCCGCCGTCAGCGCGTGCGCGATCTGGTCGGTGTCCACCAACGTCGCGCCCCATTCGCCCAGCATGTCCGCCACACGGGACTTGCCCGAACCGATGCCGCCCGTCAGACCGATCTTGAACATGATGCCCATCCTTTCTTGCCTAGCGCATGAACTGCCATAAACCCTGCTCGCCGCCCAGCAGCAGCATGACGATGCCGGCCAGGGCCAGATAGGGGCCGAAGGGCAGCGGCTGCCCGCGGCCGGCGCGGCCCGATAGCGTCAGCAGGCCGCCGATCAACACCCCCACCAGCGAGGCCGCCAGCAGAACCATGGGAAGGGATTCGATGCCGAACCACGCACCCAATGCGGCCAGCAGCTTGAAGTCGCCATACCCCATGCCCTCGCGCCCGGTCAGCAGGCGGAACACATGGAAGATAACCCACAGGAAAACGTAGCCGGCCACCGCCCCCACCACCGCCAGCGGCAAGGTCGTGAACGCGTCAAACAGATTGACCAGCAGCCCCGCCCACACGAGCGGCTGCGTCAGCGCGTCGGGCAGCAGGGTGGATTCGAAGTCGATCCAGGCCAACGCCACCAGCATCGCCGACAAACCCATCGCGAACAACGCGACGGGCGTCGCGCCGTAGCGCCACGCGCAGGCGGCAAACAGCGCACAGGTCAGGAGTTCGATTGCGGGGTAGCGCCAACTGATCGGAGCATCGCATGCGGCGCAGCGGCCGCGCAGCAACAGCCAGCCCAGCACGGGCAGCCGGCGCCAGCCAGTCACCGGCGCATGGCACGCGGGGCATTGCGAGGCCGGACGCAACAGGCCGTCGGGGCTGGCCGGCCGCGCCTTGCCCACCGCATCCAGGCACTGCGCCTGCCATTCGCGTTCCATCATGCGCGGCAGCCGATACGTCAGCAGGGTCAACCAGTTGCCGATGAACAAGCCCGCCAGCGCAGCCAGTCCGATGAAGGCGCCCAATGGGATGTCGAAGACGTGACGAACGCTGCTCATGCGCCCATCCGATGGGCGCGATGGCCGGGGTTCATCGCAGCACAGATGGCGGGAAATCGGACAGCCCAACTGCGGCCGTGTCGTAATTTGTGCATAAAGTGCTGACAACACCCAAGAGTGGCTAAGGGAACGTATCGAATCTTCGCATAAGTGCGTAAAATCGGAGACAGACTCAATTCACGGATAAGCTGCCATGACCGCCCGCGTCGACATCGTTTCCCGATCCCGCAAACTTAGCGTCATGGGGCTGCTGCTGGCCGGTACGGCACTGGGTGCTGCTGGGTGCGCCCAGCAGAAAACCGAAGGCTATTACGATCCCCCGGTTGAAAGCACCGTGACCGACGCCCAATACCAGGGTTCGGGCGCGGGTTACCGCAGCGTCATCCGCGCGCCGTCGCAGGTGCAGATCGCCCTGAAACCCGACGCCCGCAAGCCGCAGAACCAAGCCTCGCAAGCCACGCCGGCCGGCCAGACCACCGAAGACGGCCAAGCCGTGCCGGAAGGCGCCGACAATGCGGCTACAGCCTCGGCCCCCGCACCTGCGCCCGCGGCCCCGAACGCCGCTGCGCACAGTCTGGTGCCGCAACCGCAAACGTATATGGGCACGCTGCCGTGTTTCTCGCCCGCCATGCAATGCACGGCGCAGCGCGTCACGCTGACCCTGGCGCCCAACGGCCGCTGGCGCGGCCGCACGGCCTATCTGGAAAACGACCCCCAAAAGGGCCCGGCTGTGACGGAGCAAGGCTGCTGGGACGCCACCGACGAGCGCCCGCCGCGCGTCATCCTGATGGATGGCAAGGGCAATGCCCGGGCGGAATTCGTGGTGGCCGCCAACAACGTGCTGCGCGTGCGTTCCGTCGCCGGCCAGACGCCCAACCTGAACTACAACCTGACCCGCCAGCCGGACCTGGATCCGATTGACGAGCTGGCCAAGGCCCAAGCGCCCCAGTGCCCGTGATGGCCTCGAGGGTTCACGGCCAGCCCCAAGGCAAGCCCTGAACCCTCTGCCCAATGAAATGCCCCGCCGGGCCTGGCGAACACCCCGTTCGCCAGGCCCGGTTTGCCATTGGCGAGGCGTCACGGGCGGAGCCGGATTGGGAAGGCAGCAACGGGAAGGCAGCAATGGGAAGCCCCTCTTCGGCCGGCGTCCGGCAGGCACGCAGCGACGGCACCCATCAAGGGTCTGACGGTTTACCGTCCGGCGGGCCCGGCCCGTAGGACGGCGGCGCCGGGGCATGCAGCACATGGCGCGGCGCCCGGGCGGGGTCGCCACGGTCGGGCGGTTCATCGTAGCGGGCCGCGCCGTGAAGCAGGGGCGAAGCGCCCGAGCGGCCATGGGCGCATAGCTGGCAGGCCAGCTGCATGGCATTGCGGGCATCGAGCTTGGCGAAAATGCGGGCGCGATGGGCCTCGGCCGTGCGTAGCGAAATGCCCAGATCGATGGCAATGACCTTGTTGGGGCGACCGGCCGCCACATAGCCGACGATCTGCCGTTCGCGGGGCGTCAATGCGGAAAGCACCGCTTCAAGATCGGGACGGGGAGCTTGCATGGGCGACTCTTTTTGCAATGTAGGATTACATCGAGTCTGCCCGGCCGCCCAAGGCGGCGGAAGCTGGCAAATCTGACAGGGGTCGGGGCGGCGCGGTGTCCGCGCGCCCCGTCCTGCCCGCCAGGATCAGGCCGTGTAGGCCAGTTCCAGGTTGTCGATCAGGCGGGTCGCGCCCAGCTTGGCGGCGGCCAGCACCACGACGGGTACGCCCGCCTGCAGGTCGGCGGCGTCGGGGCGCTTCAGGTCTTGCTGGCGGCGCAGGGCCACGTAGTCCACCTTCCATCCGCGCTGCGTCAGACGGTCGGCGGCCTCGCGTTCCAGGGCCAGCGCATCGCGCTCGCCTTGCGCCAGCCGCTGGCCGATGTGCTGCAGTTCGGCATACAACGCCGGCGCCTCGGCGCGTTCGCCTTCAGTCAGATAGCGGTTGCGCGAGGATAGCGCCAGGCCGTCGTCGGCGCGCACCGTCTCGTGCGCCAGCACTTCCACCGGCAGCTGGAACTGGCGGCACATGTTGCGCACCACCATCAGCTGCTGATAGTCCTTCTTGCCGAACACGGCCACGCGCGGCTGCACGCAAGAGAACAGCTTCAGCACCACCGTGCTGACGCCCTCGAAGAAGCCCGGGCGGAACTCGCCTTCCAGGATGTCGCCCAGATCGTCCGGGGGTTGCACGCGGTAGTTCTGCGGCTCAGGGTACATCTCGCGCTCATTCGGCGCGAACAGCACATAGACGTCGCGCGCCTGTTCCAGCTTTTCGATGTCGGCCGCCAGCGTGCGCGGATACTGGTCGAAATCTTCATTGGGGCCGAATTGCAGGCGGTTCACGAAGATGCTGGCCACCACGGGGTCGCCGTGCTGGCGCGCCAGCTTCATCAGCGACAGGTGGCCTTCGTGCAGATTGCCCATGGTGGGCACGAACGACACGCGATTCTGGCCGCGCAGGTGATCGCGCAATTCCTGGATGGTGTGTACGACTTTCAAGGGGACTCTCCGGGGTTGGGGGCAGCCCGGTCAGGATCAGGCCGCGACCGCCGCCACGCTGGTGTAGGCCAGGCGCACGTAAATGGGTGCATAGGGCTCCGCCTGCGTGATCTCCAGCAGGGATTCGCGGGCCAGCTCCAGCATGGCGATGAAATGCACGACGACAACCGCCGCGGGCGCGCCTTCGCGGACGCGCTCCATGAACAGGTCACCGAATTCCATGAAGCGCACGTCATTCAAGCGCCGCAGGATATGCGTCATGTGATCGCGCACGGACAGCTGTTCGCGCGTGATGTGGTGATGCTGGTTCAGCTTGGCCCGCTTCATGATGTCGGCCCAGGCCTGGCGCAGGTCGTCCACGCTGACTTCGGGCATCATGCGTTCGACGCTGAGGTCAGCCACGGCCTGGCTGCTGACGAAGTCGCGGCCCAGTTGCGGCAGCTTGTCCAGCTTCTGGGCGGCCAGCTTCATCTGTTCGTATTCGAGCAGGCGGCGGACCAGTTCGGCGCGCGGATCTTCGGGCTCTTCGCCGGTGTCGGTCTTCCTGACCGGCAGCAGCATGCGCGACTTGATCTCGATCAGCATGGCCGCCATCAGCAGGTACTCGGCGGCCAGCTCCAGGTTGGTGATGCGGATCTGGTCCACATACGACAGGTACTGCCGCGTGACATCCGCCATCGGGATGTCCAGCACATTGAAGTTCTGCTTGCGGATCAGGTACAGCAGCAGGTCCAGCGGCCCTTCAAACGCTTCGAGGAACACTTCCAGCGCGTCCGGCGGAATGTACAGATCCGTCGGCATCTGGAACAGCGGCTCGCCGTACAGGCGCGCGAAGGCGACGCTATCGACGGTATCGGGCGTGCTGTCCACGGGAGGCGCCACTAGCTTGGCCAGTGCCTCGCCCGGGACTGAAGGGTTTTGGGACATGTCTGCCGCAATGGGATCAGTCTGCCGAATAGACGTACGGGCGCTGCGGCACGCGGGCCGCGCGGAAGCCTTCCAGCAGCTCCGAGTCCTGCGGTTTGTCCCAAAGACGGGCGCGGCCTTCGCGCTGGCGTTCTTCGGTGCCAGGGTGCGACCGCTTGAAGTCTTTCAGGAAAAGGGTGATCTCGGATTCGTAGTTGGTCGCCATGACACCAATTTCAGTGGGTTTCGGATCCCCGGAGTTTACTTCACGCCGGGCGAACCCCCAGCGTTACAATCGTCAGGCTCCCAACGCCCTCTCCCGCCATGTCAGCAGAATCCGCAGCAGCAGCCAACCCCGCTCCGCCCTCGAACCCGGACGCGCTGCGCGCGGCGCGCATGATCCCCTTCATTGTGGGCTGTGCGCTGTTCATGCAGATGCTGGACGCCACCGTCGTGGCCACCGCGCTGCCGGCCATGGCCCGGGCCCTTGGGTCCACGCCCGTCCGGCTGAATGTGGCCATTACGTCCTACCTGCTGTCCGTGGCCGTCTTCGTGCCGGTCAGCGGCTGGGCGGCCGACCGTTACGGCGCCCGCCGGGTGTTCGTGGCCGCCATCGGCCTGTTCACCCTCAGTTCGGTCGCCTGCGCGGTCTCGCAGGACCTGCCCCAGCTGGTCGCGGCCCGGATCATCCAGGGGATGGCCGGGGCGATGATGGTGCCGGTGGGCCGGATCATCCTGCTGCGCACCGTGCCTAAGCAGGATCTGCTGAAAGCCATGTCGTTCCTGTCCATCCCGGCGCTGCTGGGCCCGGTGATCGGGCCGCCGCTGGGCGGCTTCATGGTCACCTACATGTCGTGGCACTGGATTTTCCTGATCAACATCCCGATCGGCGTCCTGGGCATCGCGCTGGTGCTGCGCTACGTGGCCGAGATCAAGGAAGAGACCGCGCCGCGCCTGGACTGGCTGGGTTTCCTGCTTAGCGCCGTCTGCCTGGCCACGCTGGTCAGCGGCTTTGAAGCCATCGGTCGCGACGTCATGCCGCTGCCCATGCTGCTGGGCATGATCGCCGTGGGCGCGGCCTGCGGCTTCCTGTACGCCTGGCACGCCCGGCGCGTCGAACACCCCATCATCGACCTGTCGCTGATGCGCATCCCCACGTTCGCCATTTCCACGCTGGGCGGCAACCTGTGCCGCTTCGCTGTGGGCGCGACGCCCTTCCTGCTGGCCATGCTGCTGCAGGTGGGTTTCGGCCTGTCGCCGTTTTCGGCCGGCCTGATCACGTTCGCCAGCGCCGCTGGCGCGCTGCTGATGAAGTTCGTGGCGACACCCATCGTCCGGCACTTCGGCTTTCGCCGCGTACTGACCGTGAACGCGCTCTTGACCGGCGTTTTTATCATGGTCTGCGCCACCTTCACCCCGGCCACGCCGGTCTGGCTGATGATCGCCATCCTGTTGGTCGGCGGCTTCTTCCGGTCCTTGCAGTTCACCGGGGTAAATACGCTAACCTATGCCGATATCCCCCCGGCCAAGATGAGCCGCGCCAGCAGCTTCGCGGCGATGGCCCAGCAACTGGGCATCAGCCTGGGCGTGGGGGTGGCCGCAGTCACGCTGAACGTCAGCATGGCCCTGCGCGGCGCCGAGACGCTTGCAGTCAGCGATGTCGTCGCCGGCTTCATCGTCATCGGCCTGATGTGCATGGCCTCGACCTTCTCCTTTAGACGCCTCGAGCCGCAAGCCGGGGCACACCTGAACGGCGCCAAACAAAGTGACGACGAATGAATTTGTCCTAGCCCTGGACCAGGGCACGACCAGCTCCCGAGCCATCGTATTCGACCGCGACGGCGTGGTACGCGGCGTCGGCCAGCGTGAATTCCGCCAGCACTACCCGCGTCCGGGCTGGGTCGAGCACGACGCCAGCGAAATCTGGCACACCCAGCTGGACGTGGCGCGCGAAGCGCTGCGCAACGCGGCCGCGACCGCGGCCGACGTGGCCGCCATCGGCATCACCAACCAGCGCGAAACCACGCTGATCTGGGAACGCGCCACGGGCCGTCCGCTTGCCCGCGCGATCGTCTGGCAAGACCGCCGCACCGCGCCGATGTGTGATCAGCTGCGCAGCGACGGTCACGCCGACTTCCTGCAATCGCGGACCGGCCTGGTGCTGGACGCGTACTTTTCGGGCACCAAGCTGGCCTGGCTGCTGGACCACGTGCCGGGCGCACGCCAGATGGCAGAACGCGGCGAACTGGCGTTCGGCACGGTGGACACCTGGCTGATCTGGCAACTGACGGGCGGCGCCGTACACAGCACGGACCCCAGCAATGCGTCGCGCACGATGCTGTTCGACCTGCACACGCAGGACTGGAACGACGAAATCCTGGCGCTCTTGAAGATCCCCCGCGCCGTGCTGCCGCAGATCGCGCCCAGCAGCGCGGTCGTGGGCAATGCGCTGCCCGAATGGCTGGGCGGCTCCATCCCGATCGCGGGCGTGGCCGGCGACCAGCAAGCCGCCACTTTCGGGCAGGCCTGCTTCAAGCCGGGCATGGCGAAAAACACCTACGGCACCGGCTGCTTCATGCTGATGAACGTGGGCGAAAAACCCGTGCAGTCGAAGAACCATCTGCTGTCGACGGTGGGCTGGGGCCTGCCCCAGTCCGGCCAGGACAGCTGGACCCCCACGTACATGCTGGAAGGCGGCGTGTTCGTGGCCGGCGCGGCGGTGCAATGGCTGCGCGACGGCTTGGGAATCATCCAGCGCTCGGAAGAAGTCGAATCCCTGGCCGCCAGCGTGTCGGACACGGACGACGTCTTCATGGTGCCGGCCTTCGCCGGCCTGGGCGCGCCGCATTGGGATCCCTACGCCCGCGGCATGCTGGTCGGCCTGACGCGCGGCACCACCCGCGCCCACATCGCCCGTGCGACGCTGGAATCGATCGCGCTGCAAAGCGCGGAACTGCTGACCTGCATGAACGGCGACAGCGGCATCGCGCTGACCGAACTGCGCGTGGACGGCGGCGCCGCCCGCAACGACCTGCTGATGCAGATGCAGGCCGATCTGCTGGGCGTACCGGTCGTGCGCCCAAGAGTGCCGGAGTCGACGGCGCTGGGAGCCGCGGGATTGGCGGGACTGGCGGTAGGGTTCTGGTCCGGGTTGGATGAGTTTGCGTCGAAGTGGCAGGCGGAACGGACGTTCGAGCCGGGATGGCCGGAGTCGGTTCGTGCGGCGCGGATGGGGAGGTGGAGGCAGGCAGTGGAATTGTCTAAAGGGTGGGCGGCGGGGGGATCGAAGTAGCTGTTTTTTGGCTGTCTTCGGTCTTCGTCGGTTGCTCGTTGGTTCAGCTTCGTTCGTCGTTTGAGCTTCGTGGGTCGCCCGCCGATTGAGCTTCGTCGGTCGCCCATCGTCGCTGTCGGCGTGGCGGCGCGCGCCCACGATTGCGGTCCGGAGCGTTCGCTCCGGACTTCCCCGTTGTCATCTTCGTTGCGGCCTGCGGCCGCTGCCTTCAGATTCCCTCGGGCGCATCAAGGTTGCGCGCCTTCACGCCGACAACGCCGACGGGCTACGCGTGTCTTGGGTCGGGGCGCTGCTAGGGCTTTTTTTACTGACGAGTGCTGCGGGGCCCGCCGAATTGCAGCCGCCCGGGCGGCTGCAATCGGCATACGCATTGTGTGTCGGTGGTGCGGTGGGCGCTTGCGCGTGGGCGGGGAGGGGTTTGCTAGTGCCCCGCAGTCACGGGGTGGGGGTGGAGCGACGGGTGGCGCGCGAGGCGCACTTGCTTGCTGATCAAGACCCGTACGCGCGCCACCCGTCTAATAGGGAGACTGTCGTGTGGGCTGGCACTGACTTTCATCTGAGGCGCCGTCAATGTTCAAGGGGCGGTCGTTGGTCGTTGGTCGCTGATCATCTTCGTGCGCAACCCATAGGGTGGTGACATGCATCGATGATGGGTTACGTGCGGCATACATCCGTGTGCTCAGGCCTATCGGGACGCACTCCACCCATCCTACGAAGACGAACACCCCCACCCGCCTCAATCGTCAACCGCCACCCGCCAACCGGCAACCGGCAACCGGCAACCGCCGACCGCCGACCGGCAATCGTAGGATGGGTGAAGCGCGGCAAATCCGGCATTAGAACGGACACGTGCATCGCGCGTAACCCATCGTAGAGGCATACATCGAAAGGGTTCACGTGCGCAACGCGCCCAGAATCCCACCAGCATCCTCACGCCGCAAGACACCGACAAGGGACAACCCCGCAAGTCATCCCCAAACCCAAACCACCCCAACCGAAAAACACCCACAACGCCCCCACACGCGAATCGCAAAAAGCCACGACGCAAGACAACGCGTACGCTCCCAAAGGCCGCCCGCGCGGCCGGCCGGGAGCGGGCCCCGCAAGACCTTCCACCCCTCCCCGCCGTGGAGAAGAACCCTAAGCACACCGCCCTCCCCAGCGACCGAGAAATTGCGCTCAACGGAGTCCGGCGGGTTGGTGGCCGGTGGGGCGCGGGGCGTCGATAAGCCCGAGGGAATCTGAAGGCAGCCGCCGTAGGCGGCAACGAAGATGACGACGGGGCAGTCCGGAGCGAAGGCTCCGGACCGCAA
This sequence comes from Achromobacter sp. 18P8.1.1, assembly GCF_057799415.1. Classification (NCBI taxonomy): domain Bacteria; kingdom Pseudomonadati; phylum Pseudomonadota; class Betaproteobacteria; order Burkholderiales; family Alcaligenaceae; genus Achromobacter; species Achromobacter sp. 18P8.1.1. Next base: position 55,113 of record NZ_JBYOKH010000034.1, read on the forward strand.
TCGTTGACCCGCGCCCCACCGGCCACCAACCCGCCGGGCGTCTAAAGAACCCACACTCAAATCAACAACACGCTCAAGCCGCCCGCACCCCAATCGCCACCACCCTCGCACTGAACTCCCTCAGTAACTCCTCCCGCTTCCCAGCAACCTTCTCCATCGCCGCCTCCTTGATATGTCCGTAGCCCCGGATCTCCTCCGGCAACCCCGCTAACGTCACCGCCTTTTCCAGATTCCCGCGGTTCAATTTCGACAAGATCGCCGTCATCGTCTCCCGGTACTCGCGGATCAGTTCGCGTTCCGCGCGCCGTTCCGCCGTGTAGCCGAACACATCCAGCCGCGTCCCCCGCAACCGCCGCAACTTCGCCAGCACGCCGAACACCTTCAGCATTCCCGGTCCGTAGCTGCGCTTGATCAGATGGCCTTGCTTGTCGCGTCGGGAGAACAGCGGCGGGGCCAGGTGAAAGCGCAGTTTCCAATCGCCCTCGAACTGCTCGCCGACCTTCTTCACGAACTCGCCGTCCGAATACAGCCGCGCCACCTCGTATTCGTCCTTGTAGGCCATCAGCTTGAAGGCGTTGCGCGCCACGGCCATCGCCAGGCGGTTCGTTCCCGTGGCTTCCTGTTCCGCTCGGGCCACCTTGTCCACCAGGTCCGTGTACTGCTTCGCGTAGGCCTCGTTCTGGTATTGCGTCAGGAACGCTTTGCGCACCGCCACCAGTTGCGCCAATTCGCCGGCGGGTTTCTTCAGTTCGGTCACGGGTGCGGCGCGCGGGCGTTTGATTTCGATGATGTCTTCGGGCGGGGCGATCGGCATGCCGCCGTTGGCCAAGATCCGCATCACATCGGCCATGTCGTGCGCGGCGCGGCGGCCCCAGGCGAAGGCGGCCTGGTTGTTCGCCACTTGCTGGCCGTTGAGCTCGATCGCGCGCAGCAGCGCCTCTTGCGACAGCGGGATCCAGCCCTTCTGGTACGCGTAGCCCATCATCAGCGGGTTGGCGTAGATGGCGTCGCCCAGCAGCACCACCGCCATCGCGGCCGCGTCCACGGTGTGCAGGTTCTCCTTGCCGCAGGCCGCCTGCAGGTCGGCGGTCAGGTTGGCGCCGGGCAGCATCCAATCAGGATTCGAGACGAAAGCGGCAGTGGGCGCGTTGTCGCGGTTCAGCAGCGCGCGGGTGCGGCCCGGGCGCAGGCGCGCCATGCTGTCCGCGCTGGTGGCAACCACCAGGTCGCCCGCCAGCAGCAGGTCGGCCTCGCCCATGGCGACCCGCGTATTCATCAGGTGCTCGGGCGACTGCGCCAGCACCACGTGCGAATACACGGCGCCGCCCTTTTGCGCCAGGCCGGCCATGTCCAGCACCGAACAGCCCTTGCCTTCCAGGTGCGCCGCCATGCCCAGCAATTGGCCGATGGTGACGACGCCCGTGCCCCCCACGCCAGCGATGAAGACGCCGTAGGGCTGATCCAGCGCGGGCGCGCGCGGGGCGGGCACGGCTTCGTCGATGACCCCTTCCTGCGACAAGGCCTTGGGCTTTCTCAGCTTGCCGCCTTCCACCGTCACGAAGCTGGGGCAGAAGCCCTTCAGACAGGAGAAGTCCTTGTTGCAGCTGGATTGGTTGATGGCACGCTTGCGGCCGAATTCGGTTTCCAGCGGCTCCACCGACAGGCAATGCGACTTCTGCGAACAATCGCCGCAGCCTTCGCAGACGCGTTCGTTGATGACGACGCGGCGCGCCGGGTCGGGATAGGCGTTGCGCTTGCGGCGGCGGCGCTTTTCGGTGGCACAGGTCTGGTCGTAGATCAGCACCGACACGCCAGGATGCTCGCGCAGTTCACGCATCACCGCGTCCAGTTCGTCGCGGTGCATCACCGGCACGCCCGGCGCCAGGTCGGTGACGTCGTTGTACTTGTCGGGGTCGTCTGTCACGACGACGATCTTGTCGATGCCTTCGGCGGCCATCTGGCGGCTGATCATCGGCACGCTGATCGGGCCATCGACGGGCTGCCCGCCCGTCATGGCGACGGCGTCGTTGAACAGGATCTTGTAGGTGATCGGCACCTTGGCTGCCACGGCGGCGCGGATGGCCAGCAGCCCGGAATGGAAGTACGTGCCGTCGCCCAGGTTGGCGAAGACGTGCTTTTCCTCGGTGAACGGCGCCTGGCCCACCCAGGGCACGCCCTCGCCGCCCATCTGGGTATAGACCTCGGTGTTGCGGTCCATCCACCGCACCATGTAGTGGCAGCCGATGCCGGCCATGCCGCGCGAGCCTTCGGGCAGGCGGGTCGATGTGTTGTGCGGACAGCCCGAACAGAACCAGGGCTTGCGCTCTTCGACGACGCGCGGACGCGCCAGGGCCTGTTCGCGGCCGCTGATGAAATCCAGCCGGGCGAGGATGCCGGCGCGCACGTCCTCGGGCAATTCAAACCGCAACAGGCGCGCGGCGATCGCCTTGGCGACCATTGCCGGCGAAAACTCGTAGTGCGCGGGCAGCAGCCAATTGCCTTGCGGCACCGACCATTCACCGCCGTCCTTGTCGTCGAACTTGCCGGCCACGCGCGGAATCTTCTTGCCGCTGCCGATCCAGCTGAACAGCTCTTCCTTCAACTGGTATTCCAGCACCTGGCGCTTTTCCTCGACGACCAGGATCTCGTCCAGGCCTTCGGCGAATTGCTGCATGCCGGTGGATTCCAGCGGCCACACCATGCCCACCTTGAACAGGCGCAGGCCGATGCGCTGGCAGACGGCTTCGGACAACCCCAGGTCGGACAGCGCCTGGCGCGTGTCCAGATACGCCTTGCCGGAAGTCATGATGCCGAAGCGCGCATCACGCTCGGGCACATGCCAAAGTTCGCGGTTGAGCTTGTTGGCGCGCGCGTAGGCCAGCGCGGCGTACAGCTTGTAGTCCAGCAGCCGGGCCTCTTGCTGCAGCGGCGTGTCCGGCACCCGGATGTTCAGGCCGTCGGCCGGCATCAGGAAGTCTTCGGGCAACTGAATGCGCACGCGGTGCGGGTCTACGTCCACCGAGGCCGACACTTCGACGATGTCGGTGATGCATTTCATGCCCACCCACACGCCGGCGTAGCGGCTCATCGCCCAGCCGTGCAGGCCGAAATCCAGCACCTCCTGGACGCTGGCCGGAAACAGCGCCGGGATCATGCAGGCCTTCAGGATATGGTCGCTTTGGTGCGGCAGCGTGGAGGACTTGGCCGGATGGTCGTCGCCCGCCACCACCAGCACGCCGCCGTGGCGCGAGGTGCCGGCTGCATTCGCGTGCTTGAAGACGTCGCCGCAACGGTCCACGCCGGGGCCTTTGCCGTACCACATGCCGAACACGCCGTCGTACTTGGCGCCGGGAAACAGGTTGACCTGCTGCGACCCCCACACGGCGGTGGCGGCCAGATCTTCGTTGATGCCGGGCTGGAACTCGACGTGGTGGGCCTTCAGGTACTTGGCCGCCTTCCACATGTTCTGGTCCACGCCGCCCAGCGGCGACCCCCGGTAGCCCGACACGAAGCCCGCCGTGTTCAACCCCGCCCGCACGTCCCGCACGCGCTGCATCATGGGCAGGCGAACCAGGGCGTGGATGCCGCTCATCCACGCTCGGCCGGATTCCAAGGTGTATTTGTCGTCCAGCTGGACGGATTCAAGCGCGGCGCGCAAGGCGGGCGGCAGGGGGGCATTCATGTCTCGACTCCAAGATCTGGATGCCCCCACCAGCTTCGCGTCGCGCGCCATGCGCGCCCGCGGGCCAACAAGGGCCGTGAAAGTGAAGTGATGGCGCTTTCGCGCTCTAGGTAGGGCCTGGCAACACCCAAAAGCGCGTCGCACAGACTCTTAGTTGTAACCGGTCGCCCTGACCCCGGCAATAGGGCGATGCGATAATGAGCGCCATGGAATTCGCCCCTCGTATCGTCGCCTGGCAGCGCCAGCATGGCCGCCATGATCTGCCCTGGCAAAACACGCGTGACCCGTATCGGATCTGGCTGTCCGAGATCATGTTGCAGCAGACGCAAGTGGCCACCGTGATCCCCTATTACGACCGCTTCCTGCAACGCTTCCCGGACGTAGCCGCGCTGGCCGCCGCCGCGCAGGAAGACGTGATGCCATACTGGGCCGGACTGGGCTACTACGCACGCGCCCGCAACCTGCACCGGTGCGCGCAGGAGATCGCGCGCGACTGGAACGGCCGCTTCCCGCCCACCGCGGAAACCATCGCAACCCTGCCCGGCATCGGCCGATCCACGGCGGCGGCGATTGCGGCGTTCGCCTACGGCGAGCGTTCGCCCATCCTGGACGGCAACGTCAAGCGCGTGTTCACGCGCCACTTCGGCATTGCCGGCGATCCCGCCAAGCGGGAAATCGAAACGCGGCTATGGGCGCTGGCCGACGCCCAGGTCGAGGCCGCCCCCGGCCTGGACATGGCCGCCTACACGCAAGGGTTGATGGATCTGGGCGCCACGCTGTGCACGCGCGGCAAGCCCGCTTGCGACAAATGCCCGGTGGCCGACAGCTGCGTCGCCCGCCGCGAGGGCCGCCAGGCCGAACTGCCCACCCCCAAAGTGCGCCGCGCGATACCGGAACGCGAGACCTGTATGTTGGTGCTGCAACACCAAGGGGCTTTCCTGTTGCAGCAACGGCCCGAACCCGGCATCTGGGGCGGCCTGTGGAGCCTGCCCGAATTCGACGTGGCGGGCGACCCCGACGCCGCATCGCGCGCGCTGGGCCTGGAGCCCGAACAACGCTTTGAACTGGCCGCCTTCGCCCACACCTTCACGCACTACCGCCTGCACATCCGGCCATGGCTGGTGCCCGTGCGCGCAGCTAGCCTGCGCGAATCGGCGCTGCCGGAACGCTGGGTCCATGCGGATAAGCTGGCATCCATGGCGCTGCCCGCGCCGGTCAAGAAGCTGCTGCAGGGGCTGGTGGACGCGGGGATGCAGGACAGCTTGTTCCGCGACTAGGCCTCGGCCTGCGCCGCCCCGCTCAGCAGCATCACCAGCTTCAGGTCCGGATGGGTCGCCAGCCGGAACGTGATCTGCTGGAAGGCCAGCTTGCCGTCCCGGGGGTGCTGGAATTCACGCAAGCCCCCCTCGCGCTCCACCACGGCGTGGCGCGTCCACCAATGGGCGAACACGGGGCTCTGGCGGCTTAATGTGTCCAGCAGGCCCAGCACCGCCGGTTCGTCCAGGTGCGCGCCGGCGTCCGCGCGAAACTCCGCCACGACGCGGCGGGCGCGCTGGTCCCAATCCACCACCAGTTCGCGCGCGGCCGGGTCCATGAAGATGTAGCGCAGCAGGTTCGGTTCGGGGTCGCGCGTGGGCCAGTCGTCGAACAGGTCGCGCAACGGCTCGTTGTAGGCCAGCACGTTCCAGGCGCGGTCCAGCACGTAGGCGGGCGCGTCGATCGCGTTCACGCATTCCTGCAGCGGACCGGGCGCGGCGCCCGCGTCGTCGCGCGCGTGTTGCGGGTCGGCGCAGTCGGCCAGATCGAACAGGTAGGCCCGCTCGGCGCGGGCCAGCTGCAGCACGCCGGCGATGCGTGACCAGACCGAGGGCGACACCGAAACTTCCCGCCCCTGCTCGATCCAGGTGTACCAGGTGACGCTGATGCCGCACAGTTGGGCGACTTCTTCGCGCCGCAGCCCCGGCGTGCGGCGGCGCATGCCTTCGGGCAGCCCGGCCATCTGGGGGGTGATGCGGGAACGGGCGCTGCGGACGAATTCGCCCAGCGCCTGTCGGCGCAAGGGGGAACCGTCCTGATTGGCGGCGCCGGCAAGGGGGGAAGTAGTCATACCAGGATAAGCAATGGGCTTGTACGTGTATACGGGCCCGCCTATCTTAGCGCCTGCACCCGTTGTTCCGCACCCAGCCCCTTGAGGATATCCATGACCGCCAGTACCCACGACGCCGCCGTCGACCGCCAATTCAGCCCCCGCGCCACCGCCTACCTGACCAGCGCCGTCCACGCCCAGGGCGAAGACCTGCAGCAAATGGCCGGCATTGCGCGCCAGCACTCCGATGCGCGCGTGCTGGACCTGGGCTGTGGCGGCGGCCACGTGAGCTTTCACGTCGCGCCCGAAGTCCGCCACGTCACCGCCTACGACCTGTCGCAGCAGATGCTGGACGTGGTGTCGGCCGAAGCCGCCAAGCGCGGCCTGGGCAACCTCGTCACCTGTCAGGGCAAGGCCGAATACTTGCCGTTCGCCGACGGCGAATTCGACCTGGTGATGTCGCGCTATTCCACCCACCACTGGCAGGACGCCGGACGCGGCCTGCGCGAAGCCTTCCGCGTGCTCAAGCCCGGCGGCATCGCCGTGTTCGCCGACGTGGTCTCGCCCGGCGAGCCGCTGCTGGATACCTGGCTGCAAACCATCGAAGTACTGCGCGACACCTCGCACGTGCGCGACTACTCGGTGGCGGAATGGACGCGCATGCTGACCGAAGCCGGCTTCACCCTGCAAGGGCTGTCGCCGCGCCGCCTGCCGCTGGAATTCCAGACCTGGGTTACGCGCATGCGCACGCCGGACACGCTGGTGGCGGCGCTGCGCCACATGTTCGGCATTGCGCCGGACGTGGTGCGCGCGCACTTCGACGTGCAGGAAGACGGCTCCTTTACCAGCGACACGGCCACGATCGTGGTGAAGAAGCCGGGCTGATCCGATCCCGGATCAGCGGGGTGCGGAGGGCGCCAGCGCGGCCAGCGCGCCGACCACGCCCTGGCTGCGCAAGGACTGCGCCGCCTGCGCCACGGCCCGCACGAAACGCGGGTCCTGGCCCAGATCCCCGAACACAGTCGCCAGGCTCGTCAACGACCCGGCCCAGGCCAGCATCGCCGCCGGCCCCTCGCCGGATCGTTGCGCCGCCTGTTCTGCCAACGCGTACTGCTGCGCCAGGCGATCGGCCATGGGGTCCTGGATCTCGTAGCGGCGTCCGGCCTGATCCACGCCCCGCAAGAAGTGCAGCCACCCCGCCACGGCCAGCGCCAGGCCGGGTATGGGCAGATCCTCTGCCAGCCGCGCGCGCACGGTGTCCAAGAGGCGCTGCGGCAGCTTCTGCGAGCCGTCCATCGCAATCTGCCGGGTCTGGTGCTTGAGCGCCGGGTTCTGGTAGCGCTGCAGCAAGCGGGCTTGATACTGCGCCAGGTCCAGGCCCGGCAACGCCGGCAGGGTCGGCACGATCTCGTCGCCTATCAGCGCGGCCAGGTAGGCTTTCAAGGCAGGCTGGGCCATCGCCTGGTCCACCGTCTCCCAGCCGGCCATCACCGACAGATAGGCCAGCGCCGAGTGCGCGCCGTTGACCGTGCGCAGCTTCAGCGTTTCGAAGGGCGCGGCCTCGGCCACGAAGCGCGCGCCGCCCGCCGTCCAGTCCGGCCTGCCGGCGGCAAAGCGGTCTTCCACCACCCATTCCAGATACGGCTCGGCCAGCACCGGCCAGGCATCGTGCAGGCCCAACGCATCGGCGACCGCGCGACGGTCGTCGTCCGTCGTGCGGGGCACGATGCGGTCCACCATCGAACACGGAAACGCGCAGGACGACGCGATCCATGCCGCCAAGGCGCGATCGACCTGCTCGGCAAACGCCAGCACCATGCCACGCAGCAGATGGCCGTTGCTGGGCAGGTTGTCCAGCGACATCAGCGTGATGGGTCCAAGCCCCGCCGCGCGCCGCTGTTGCAAGCCCCACGCCAGAAAGCCGATCGTGCTGCGCGGGGCCAGCGGCTGCCCCAGGTCGTGCACGATGTCGGGATGGTCCAGGTTCAGCCGACCACTGGCCGGATCATGGCAATAACCCTTTTCGGTGACGGTGACGCTGACGATGCGCGTGTCCGCATGCGCGATGCGCGCCAGCACCGCCTGCGGATCTTCCGGCGCGACCAGGGTTTCCAGCAGGCAGCCGATGACCGCGACCTGCTGGCGCGGCTGGCCCGCTGCATCGGCGCTGCGCAGGGCCAAGGCGTACAGCCCGTCTTGCGGCGCCAGCGCATCACGCGTATCGGCCTGGCGCAGCGAGACGCCGCAAATGCCCCAGCCGCGATCCGCGCCGGCATGCAGCGCCGCTTCGTTGACCGCCGCCAGATGCGCGCGCGCGAACGCGCCCAGCCCCAAGTGCACGATGCCCACGCGCAGGGCGGCCCGGTCATAACCGGGGCGCGCCACCGTGTCCGGCAGCGCGGACAAGCCCGCGGGCGACAGGCGCGCCGCGCCGGCGGCTACCAGTTCCATAGCGTCCCGTCCTGCTGCAAGCGGTTCACTGGCAGGTAGGCGCGCTTGTACGGATACTTGGCGGCCAGCTTCTCGTCGATGTCGACGCCATGGCCCGGCACGTCGCCGGGATACAGCATGCCCTGGTCGAACGTATAGGCGTGCGGGAAAACGGCATCCGTCTCGTCCGTGTGGCGCATGTATTCCTGGATGCCGAAATTGGGCACCCACAGGTCGAAATGCAGCGCCGCACCCATGCAGACGGGCGACAAGTCGGTGGCGCCGTGGCAGCCGGTGCGCACCTGATACAGCGACGCCAGGTCCGCGATGCGGCGCAGGTGCGTGATGCCGCCCGCGTGCACCACGGTGGTCCGGATGTAGTCGATCAGCTGGTTCTGCACCAGGTCCTTGCAGTCCCAGATGGAATTGAAGATTTCGCCCACGGCCAGCGGCGTGGTGGTGTGCTGGCGGATCAGGCGGAACGCCTCCTGGTTTTCGGCCGGCGTCGCGTCCTCCATCCAGAACAGGTTGTAAGGCTCCAGCGACTTTCCCAGGCGCCCGGCCTCGATGGGCGTCAGGCGGTGGTGCACGTCGTGCAGCAGGTGGTGGTCGAAGCCCAGCTTTTCGCGGATGCGTTCGAACAGCTGCGGCGTGTGGCGCAGATACTTCTCGGTGGACCAGTCGTGCTCGCTGGGCAGGTCGGCATCGGCGGGTTCGTAGAACAGATTCCCGCGGCCCACGCCGTAGACCTTGTCCAGGCCCGGCACGCCGCTTTGCGCGCGAATGGCGCGGTAGCCCATGTCGGCGTAGCGCAGCACTTCGTCCACCGTGTGCTCGATGTCCGACCCGTTGGCGTGCCCGTAGACCATCACGCCGCTGCGGCTCTTGCCGCCCAGCAGCTGATACAGCGGCAGGCCGGCCGCCTTGGCCTTCAAGTCCCACAGCGCGGTGTCCACGGCGGCGATGGCGGTCATGGTGACCGGCCCCCGGCGCCAGTACGCGCCCTTGTAGAGGTACTGCCAGATGTCTTCGATCTGGTGCGCGTCCCGCCCGATCAGGCAGGGGATGACGTGTTCGGTCAGGTAGGCCGACACGGCCAGCTCGCGCCCGTTCAGGGTGGCGTCGCCGATGCCGGTCAGCCCCTGGTCGGTTTCGATTTTCAGGGTCACGAAATTGCGGCCCGGCGAACAAACGATCACGCGTGCGTTCGTAATTTTCATTTTAGGTTTCCGTAAAGACAGGAAAAGGTCTTAGGCCATGTTGATGCCAAAAGGAGCCCCGTTCAGGCCCTAGCCTTCCCAGCCCAGATGGCTGAGGAAATCGCGGGTGCGGGCGACTTGCGGGTTGTCGAAAATCTGCGTGGGCGGGCCTTGCTCAAGAATGGCGCCGTTCTCAAACACCACCACCCAATTGGCCACGCGCCGCGCAAAGCTCATCTCGTGGGTCACGACGATCATCGTCATGCCTTCCTGCGCCAGCTTCTTCATCACGTTCAGCACTTCGCCCACTGTTTCCGGGTCCAGCGCCGACGTAGGTTCATCGAACAGCATCACTTCGGGTTCCATCGCCAGCGCGCGGGCGATCGCCACGCGCTGCTGCTGGCCGCCGGACAGGTTGGCGGGGAAGTTGCCCGCCTTGGCGGCCAGGCCCACCTTTTCCAGCAGCGCCATGGCGCGGGCGCGCGCCGCCTCCGGCGCCATGCCCAGCACCGTGATCGGCCCCATCGCCACGTTGTCCAGCGCGGACTTGTGCGGGAACAGCTCAAAGCTCTGGAACACCATGCCCATGCGCTGGCGCACGCGGCGTACCTCGGATTCGGATTCCGGCAACGCCACGCCATCCAGCAACACGCGCCCGCCATCCAGTTTTTCCAGCGCGTTGGTGCAACGCAAAAGCGTGGACTTGCCGGAACCGGACGGGCCGATCAGGCACATCACCTCGCCCTTGTTCACTTGCAGCGACACGTCGGCCAACGCCACGAAATCGCCGTAGACCTTGCGCACGTGTTCATAGACCAGCACGGGCGGCTGGTCCGCGCCCTTGCGCGCGGCCGACGCCGTGCGCGCCGTGGCGGGCTCTTGCTCCAGGATCATGTCGTTCATTCCTTGACTCCGTATTTGCGATGGATCCAGTCGACCAGCTTGGCCTGGGGATAACCCATCAGCCAATAGATCACCGCCATCGCGGTCAGCATTTCCAGCACGCGGAAGCTCTGCGCGCGCACCTGCATCGAGGCGTAGGCCAATTCGCTTACCGCGATCACCGACACCAGCGACGTATCCTTGAACAGCGAGATCCAGGTGCTGGCCAGCACCGGCAGGATGCGGCGCCCGGCCTGCGGGATCAGCACCTTGAACATGGCCTGCCGGCGCGACATGCCCATCGCCAGCGCGGCTTCCATCTGCCCCTTTCGGATCGAATTGATGCCGGCGCGGAACGTTTCCGAGTTGTAGGCCGACACGTTCAGCACCAACGCCACCAGCGCCGTGGTCACCGCCGAGAACTGCACGTCCAGCGCCATGGGCATCACGTAGAACGCCCAATAGATCACCAGGATCAGCGGCAGGTTGCGGAAGAACTCCACGATGGCGACGGCCACGCCGTTGGCCAGCCGGTTCGACGACAGGCGCATCAGCGCCAGCACCATGCCGCCGGGCACGGCAAGCGCCATCGTCACCACCGTCAGCATGATGGTCATCGCGGCGCCTTGCAGCAGCGCGTCGCGCGAATCCCAGATGATTCCCCAGTCCAAGTTCATGAGCGCCCCAGGTGTGCGTAGCGTTGGTACAGCCGGTCCACGCCGCGGGTGACCGGGAACAGGATCACGAAGTACGCCACGATGACGGCGGTGAAGACTTCGATGGGCCGGTAGCTCTGGCCCGCGATGGTCTCCGCCTTGTGCATCAGTTCAGGCACCGCGATGACGGTGGCGATGGCCGTGTCCTTGATGGCCACCGTCAGCACGGAGCCGAAGGCCGGCAGCATGCGGATGGTGGCTTGGGGCAGGATGATCTTGCGCAGCGCCTGGGCGCGCGACATGCCCAGCGCCAGGCCCGCGCGCATCTGCCCCGGCCGCACCGATTCGATGCCGGCGCGGATCACCTCGGCCGAGTAGGCCGCGATGTGCAGGGTCAGCGCCACCAGCGCCGCCCAGAAAGGCGCGAAGTTCACGCCGGCCAGCAGCGGGAAAGCGAAGTAGATCCAGACCAGCACCACCAGCACGGGGATGGCGCGCATGCTGTCGATGTAGAACACCAGCAGCCCGCGCAGCCAGCGGGGCCCATACAGGCGCAGCAGCGCGATCACGAGGCCCAGCAGGATGCTGGACACCGCCGTGACCGCACTGAGCGCCACGGTGACGCCGACGCCGCCGGCGAAGAATCGCCAGTTCTCGACAAGCGGGGAAAAATCGAAATCCATGAAGTCTCCGGGGGACTAAGGGCGCGTCAGAACGTCACCATCACTTTCATGGCCTGGTGGCGGTCGGCAGCCAGCGCGAACGCGTCGTGCACGCGGGCGACCGGCACCGCGGCCGTCAGCAGCGGCGATACGTCGAGCACGCCGCGGCTCAGGTAGTCGACGGCCCAGGCGTATTCGTCGACGAAGCGGAAACTGCCGATGACCGACAGGCTCTTGACCATGATCTGGTTGAAAGGGCATTGCTCGCTGCTGCCACTGAGCGTGCCCACCGTCACGATGACGCCGCGCGGCCGCGTCGCGCGGATGCAATTGGCCAGCCCGCCGTAGTTGCCGGAGGCCTCGAAGCACACGTCGACCGAGCCCTTGCCCGCAGCCAGTTCCTCGATGGCGCCGGGATCGCGGGCGGCATTGATGGTGCGGGTGGCGCCCACGCGGCTGCAGGTGGCCAACGTCTCGTCGACGATGTCCACCACGATCGCCTGGCTGGCGCCGGCCAGCCGCGCCGCCATCAGGATCAGCGCGCCGATCGGCCCGGCGCCCACCACCATCACCGTCTTGCCCAGGAGGCTGCCAGCGCTTTGCACTGCATGCAGCGCCACGGCCAGCGGCTCGCCGAACGCCGCCAGCTCGAACGACAGGCTGTCCGGCACCGGCAGGCACTGCTTTTCCTGCACCACCACCTGTTCGCGCATCGCCCCCTGCATGTGCGGATAGCGGCTGGCGCTGCCGAAGAAGAACACGGCCTCGCAATGGTTGGAGTCGCCCTGGCGGCAATAGCGGCACACCCCGCAGGTGCGCGCCGGATCCAGCGCCACGCGGTCGCCCGGCTTGACGGCGGAGACCGCGGCGCCCACTTCCAGCACCTGCCCCGACGCCTCGTGTCCCGGCGTCAGCGGTTCGCGGATGACGAAGTCGCCCACTTTGCCGTGGCGGTAATAGTGCAGATCGGACCCGCAGATGCCCACGGCCTTGACACCCACCCGCACTTGCGTGGGGCCCAGCGCCTCGGGCTGCTGTTCGTCCAGGCGCAGGTCCTGGGCGCCATGAATTGCGCAGTTCAACATGGTGGCCGCCTTATTTCAGGGTTTGGGTCATGCGGAGCTCTTCAGCCGCCAGTTCCGGATGCATGCGCGCTTCCACCTTGCGCAGCCAGTCCAGATAGACGGCCTGATCCTTGGCGACACCCATGCCCGCGTCGATCGCGAAGATCTTGCTGTCCTGACAATCGTTCTCTTTGGGGAACACGGCCAGGCCCTTGACCTTCTTGCTGATGTTGGGCCACAGCATGCGGTTCAGCGGCGCCACGTCCGAACGGCCAGCCAGCACTTCCTCGATGGGCGCGACCGAGCCCGAGTTCGTCACGCCGCGCAGCTTGGCGTTGGGAAAGTTCTGCAGCACCAGCGGCTCTTCGCCCGCGCCGGAGAAGTAGGCCATCGTGATGCCGGGCTGGTTGAAGTCCTCGACCTTGGTGGCGTTCGTGAATTTCGGGTTCGACGCCAGCCCGAACATGCAGACGCTGGTGTTGGAAAAAGTCACGAAATCGATGATCTTGGCGCGCTCGGCGTTCTGGTTCAGCGGACCGATCATGATGTCCATCTGGTTGGCGATCAGCGCGGGCACCTTGGTTTCGTGGCTGACCTGCACGGGCACGATCTTCACCTCCAGCAGGCGCGCGAACTCCTTGCCCAGCAGCCACGACGACCCCATCCACGGTTCACCCGACCCGGTGGTGTTCTGCACCAGCCAGGGCGGGTTGTTGACCACGCCGACCCGCAGCACGCCCGCCTTGCGGATGGCGTCGATGCGGGGGCTTTCGCCAGGCGCGGGCGGCGTCTGGGCCTGCGCCGTGGCCGCGCCCGCCAACAGCGCGGCGGACAGGAACAGGCGGGCGGCGGGAAGGCGCGAGGAAAATCGGGGTTGCATGCAAAGTCTCCTAGAGGGAACCCGGCCGTCTGCCGCCGATGGCGGCACGCCCGGTACCGGCGTGTTCAAGCACCGGCGGTATCGCCAGATCCGCACGCGCCAGGCGCGTGCCGGTTGAAAAGGGGAATGGCCGGACGGCCTACTGGGTCTGTTCGATGATGCGCATTTCGTCAGCGTCCAACGCGGGCTTCATCGTTGCCGCCACCTGCCGCAGCCAGGCCAGGTAGTCGGGTTGGTTCTTGTCGATGGCCAGGCCAACGGGCGAGGCCTTTTCCGTGCTTTGCTGGCAATTGGCTTCGGCGGGAAACACCACCAGGCCGCGCACCTTGTGGTTCAAACCCACCCATGGCACGCGGTTGATCGGCGCCGCGTCGGCGCGCTTGGCCATGATTTCTTCGATGGGCGCAGTGGCGCCGGAGTTGGCGGCGGCGCGCAACCGCGCCTTGGGAAAGCGCTCTTTCACCCAGGCCTCTTCGGCGCCGCCGGTGAAGTAGGCGATGGTGATGTCCGGCTGGTTCAGGTCTTCGACGGTCTTGACGCGGGCCAGCTTGTCGTTGCCCGCGCGGCCGAACATGCAGACGCTGGTGGCCGAATACAGCACGAAGTCCACCACCTTCAGGCGTTCGGCGGTCTCGGCCAGCGGGCTGATCGTCATGTCGACTTGATTGGCGGCCAGCACGGGCACCTTGGTCTCGTGCGACACAGGCACGGCCGTCAATCTGACGCCAAGCTGCCTGGCGTATTCCTTGGCCAGCAGCCAGGCGGGGCCGCTCCACGCTTCGCCGCTTTTTCCGGACAGGTCCTGGATCAGCCAGGGCGCGTTCTGCAATACGCCCACGCGAAGCTCGCCCGCCTTGCGGATGGCGTCGATGCGCGGGCTCTGCCCCGGCGCCGGAAGGCCGGCCGCCGTGGCGCCGCCTTGGGCGGATACCGGCAAGGACATCGCCAGCACCGCAGCCGCGGCCCACCGGGCCAACACGCGGCTCCCCTTGTTCTGTTGCTGCATTGCTTGTCTCCTGAACTTGAAAAGCCCGGATCCGGGGCGCGGTATCTTCCGCGCTCTGCCGAGGGGCCGCCTGCCGTACTGCCCTGCGTTACCGCGTCACCGCCACCCCTGCGCGAATTCGCCGATCACGCGTTCGAGGTGAGCGCGCATCGCCTGCCGCGCAGCCTGCGCGTCGCCCGCCACCAGCGCGCTGAAAATGCGCTGATGGTCTTCCTGCGAGGCCTGGCGCAGATCCTGCGTATGGAAATGCTGTTCGATCTTTTCCCAGATCGGCCCCTGGGCCTGATCCCACATCGACGTCACCGTGGCCAACAACACGCTGTTGCCGGTGGACTGCGCGATGTACAGATGGAAGCGGCGGTCGGCCTCTTCGTTGGCGGCCTTGTCCATCATCTGCTCGCGCATCGTCGTCAGCGCTTCGAAGATGCGGTCCAGGTCCGCGTCGTTGCGGGTCGTGGCTGCCAACGCGGCGATTTCGGATTCGATCAGGCAACGCGCGCGCAGCAGCTCGAACGGTCCCGCGCCGGCTTCCTGGGCGGCCGGCAAGCGGGCGATGCCGGGCTTGGGCTCACAGACGTAGATGCCCGACCCGCCGCGCACTTCCACGACCCCCTGCAGCTCCAGCGCGATGATGGCTTCACGCAGCGCGGTGCGGCTGACGTCGAAGCGCTCGGCCAGCGCACGTTCGGCCGGCAAGCGCTTGCCGACGGCGAATTCGCCTTGCGCCACCAGGGCCTGGATCTGGGCGGCCAGCCGCACATAGGCGCGGTCCGCCACCGGCTTGCTGGCCGGTTCTTCGGGTTTGGGGATCAGTTGCAGTGTCATGGATCTTAAAAGTGGTTAGACCAAATCATAAGTGGTTTACCAATTTCCACCATAATGGTTTACCACTATCGAAGTGGTAAACCATCGTTGCATAAGGTGGGGCCAAGGCGACGGCCGGGCTCGACAGCGGCGGCAGGAACCCTGTATAGATGGCGGTCCAACAGCATTCATCCGTACAGGTGAGAAAGCGCCATGCCAGAGACGTCCCAACAGACATTGTCCGCCAAGCCCCAGCCGCGCCCCGCGGGCGACGACGCCCTGACGGCACTGACCGTCGTCGAAGCCGCCGCCCAGATCCGCGACGGCCGCCTCACCAGCGTGGCGCTGACCCAAGCCTGCCTGGAGCGCATTGACGCCCATGGCGTGCTCAACGCCTTCATCACGGTGGACCGCGACGGCGCGCTGGCGCAGGCCCGCGCCTACGACGCCGGGCAACGCCCAGGCGGTCAGGCCGGGCAACGCCCAGGCGGTCAGGCCGGGCCGCTTGGCGGCGTGCCCATCGCCATCAAAGACAACATCCACGTGGCCGGCCTGCCCAACACCGCCGGCACCCCGGCCTTGAAGCACTTCCGCCCCGCCGAGGACGCGCCCGTGGTGCAGCGCCTGCGCGCCGCCGGCGCCGTCATCGTGGGCAAGACCCACATGCACGAACTGGCCTTCGGCGTCTCGGGCTACAACACCGCCTTTCCCGGTGCGCATGGCCACGGCACGCGCAACGCGTACGACAGCACCCGCA
>NZ_JBYOKH010000035.1:0-69150 GCF_057799415.1 Achromobacter sp. 18P8.1.1
CCGCCGCCAGGCGCCGTCAGACGACGATTGGGAATCTTTCTGATACCGGCGTTGCCGGTGAATAGGTAGGGTATGCGAGGCTATATACAACTTCTGGCGACTGCCGCCATCGCGGTACTGCTGGCCGGCTGCGCAGCGACGGGTCATAACTTCGACCCGGGCAAGTTGTCGACCCTGACGCCGGGTCAGACGACGCTGGAAGAGGCCTCGCGGGCGCTGACTGCGCCGCCGGACAAGTTATACAAGCAGACCGACGGCACGCTTCTGGCCCTCTGGTCCTTCAAGATCACGTTTGTCGCCGACGGCCTGTACAGCCGCAAGGAAGCCCTGCTGCAGTTCGGCCCGGACGGCCGTTTGATGCGGCTGGTCGACAGCACCAATATTCTGCTGGAACCTTGGGAACGCCAGAAGTTGTTGGGGCCGGCACCCGCGCCTGAGTTGAATCAGGCCTGGCCGCCGGCACCCCTGGCCGAGCCCGAGGTGCAAACCATCTACATACCCGGCCCGGGAGAGCCAGCCGGGTTGGCGCCTGCGAACAAATAGGTCTTGTTGTAGTTCGGCAGAGAGCATTGCGGCGCGAGCCGCAATGACCGTCGCCCTGAATGTACACCCCATGTAACAGGGCGTGTCGACAGGGTGGTTTTTCATTTGGTCAGAGCAGTTCCTGAGGGATGGGGAAAAAATATGGAAGCGAGTCTCGAATCCGGCGCGAAGGCCGGCAAAGGCGGCAAGAAAAAGGCCGCGCGCGCGCCTAAGGTGAAGCGCAAGCTCCGGCTGCGCGATGCCCGCGTCGGTACGATGCTGCTGTGGGTCATGGCGTTCTTCGCGATCTTGATCGCGGCGGTAGGCGGGCTGGCGGCGTTTTTCCTGCAGCACAATTACGAATCCATCCGCGAAGTCAACGCACTGACCGAGCGCGCCAAGCAGGTTGAAGTGATCAACAGCGACATGCTGCGCGCCCGCGTGAGCCTGATGGTGGCTGCACGCCACCTCCAGGAATCCGGTTGGGGCAGCGGCGAGAACTCCGCCCGCGACGCGGCTGCCGCCCTGAAGGGCGCAACCGACCTGCTGACGGGCGTGCGCGCTCGCTTCGCGGACTTCCAGAAGAACATGCTGCAGGACGACACGGGCCGCCAGCTGTCGATGAACCTGGTCCGCCGCTATCGCTCGTACATCGACGACGGCGTGGACACCATGGTGGAGGCCCTGCGCAGCGAAGACTATTCGACGTTCTACATGGTTAACAACGAATACGGCACGCCGCGCAGCGCCGCCTTCATCGAGGCGCTGAACGATTTCGGCAAGTACATCGGCGACCAGCAACAAGCGACGATCGACCAGGCCGAGGCGAACTTCAACCGCGCCATGGTGGCGGTGGGTGTTGCGGTCGGCCTGGCGCTGGTGCTGATGGTGTTCTGCCGCATCTTGTTCGGCCGCCTGGTCGTGCGCCCGCTGGTCGAAGCCGGCCAGCATTTCGACAAGATCGCCGCTGGCGACCTGACCAGCCGCGTTGAAGTCCGTTCGCACAACGAAATCGGCCAGTTGATGGCGGCGGTCAAGCGCATGCAGGAAAGCCTGACCCGCACGGTGGCGACGGTGCGCCGCGGCGTGGACGAGATCACGGTGGGCTCGCGGGAAATCGCCGCTGGCAACACGGACCTGTCCAGCCGGACGGAAGAACAGGCCGCGTCCCTTGAAGAGACCGCAGCCTCGATGGAGGAACTGGCCTCCACGGTGAAGCAGAACGCCGACAACGCGCGTCAGGCGAATCAGCTGGCGGCGAGCGCCTCGGACGTGGCCGAGCGCGGCGGTTCGGCGGTGTCTGAAGTGGTCAGCACGATGCAGGGCATTTCCGCCAGCTCGCGCAAGATCTCCGAAATCGTCTCCGTCATCGACGGCATTGCGTTCCAGACCAACATCCTGGCGTTGAACGCCGCAGTGGAAGCTGCACGTGCGGGCGAGCAGGGCAAGGGCTTTGCGGTGGTGGCGGGCGAAGTGCGCTCGTTGGCGCAGCGCAGCGCCCAGGCGGCCAAGGAAATCAAGGGCCTGATCGAAGACTCGGTCACGAAGGTGGGGGCAGGTTCGCAGCAGGTGGAACGCGCGGGCGCGACGATGCAGGAGATCGTGGCGTCAGTGAAGCGCGTGACGGACATCATGGGCGAGATCTCGGCGGCGTCCGAGGAGCAGTCCAGCGGCATCGACCAGGTCAACCGCGCCGTGTCGCAGATGGACGAGGTGACGCAGCAGAACGCAGCCTTGGTGGAAGAAGCGGCCGCTGCCGCAGGTTCGCTGCAAGATCAGGCTCACCGCCTGGCCGAAGCCGTCGCGGTGTTCAAGATCAATGCCGGTGAAGTGATTGAAGTGCCCGCGCATCAACTGGGCGGCTATGCCGCACCGACGTTGACGCAAGGCTGATGGTATCGGTGGTGCCCGGACCTGCCGCGCGATGGGCGCGGCAGGTTGGGCGGCTACCGGGGGCATGACCACGGCCGCGCCTGAGCGCGGCCGTGTTTCTTGTTGCGCAACGCCAATGGATGCGGCGTGCGATTCCTACGCACGTTAAGTTTTCGAAAATTTGGCCGTAAACAAAAATAACGCCTGAAATGGGCGGTGAACAGTGTTTGACGGCAGTGGATCCTGCCCGACAAACCGGGCGGGTACAGGTCGATGCGGGGCGTCAGGTCCGGTTGCTCGCTGCCATTCATTCGCTGCTCTTATGAAGTAACCGGAGACTAGCTGTGCGCGTGAACCTACCCGTCCATGACGTGGAAACCAAGCTGCGTGAAGATCAGTACCTGATCTCCCGCACCGACACCAAGGGCCGCATCGTCTACGCGAACCCGGCGTTCGTCGAAGTTAGCGGCTTCACCCGCGAAGAACTGATCGGCAAGCCGCACAATATCGTGCGCCACCCCGACATGCCGTCCGAAGCCTATGCGGACCTGTGGGACACGCTGGAATCGGGCGAATCGTGGTTGGGGCTGGTCAAGAACCGCCGCAAGGACGGGGGCTATTACTGGGTGCTGGCCAACGCCACGCCGATTGTCGAAAACGGCGAAGTCGTCGCGTATTCGTCGGTGCGCGTGCGTCCGTCGGATGAGCAGGTGGAGATGGCCGAGGAGCTGTACGCCCGCATCCGCGAAGGCAAGGCGCGCGGCGTGCGCATCCACCGCGGCCGCCCCGTGCGCGCGGGCTGGCGGCGCGGTCTGGATCTCGTAGCGTTTCCCTTCAAGCGCAGCGTGCGTAGCCGCATGCTGCGCCATGCGCTGCTGTCTGGCGGCATCGTCGCGGGCGCGGGCGCCTACGGGCTGCATGCCAACTGGGCCACTCTGGATACCCTGGGCGCCAGTCTCGGTTGCGGGGTTATCGCGCTGGGCGTGATCGCCATTTTCGGGATGGGCTGGAGCCTGTCGCGGTCTCTGCTGGATCCGATGGTGGATGCCGCCAACATGGCGCGCCAGGTCGCCGCCGGCAACCTGACCACGCAGATCGTGGCGGATTCCGACGATGAGGTGGGCAGCCTGAAGTTCTCGCTGGAAGTCATGCGCAAGAGCCTGATCGGCATTGCACAGGACGTCTACCGGGGCATCGAGGGCACGACGCACGCGGCCGTGCATATCGCCCGCGGCAACCAGGAACTGGCCGGCCGCACCGAAGGCCAGGCGGCATCGCTGCAGCAGACGGCCGCCAGCATGGAACAGCTGACCTCGACGGTGCGTCAAAACGCCGACAATGCCCGCCAGGCCAATCAGCTGGCCGCCAGCAGCATGGACGTGGCGCGCCGCGGCGGCGTGGCGGTAGGCCAGGTGGTGAATACCATGCACGGCATTTCCGACAGCTCGCGCAAGATCGCGGACATCGTCAGCATCATTGAAGGCATCGCGTTCCAGACCAACATCCTGGCATTGAACGCTGCGGTGGAAGCCGCGCGTGCAGGCGAGTCTGGCAAGGGCTTCGCGGTCGTCGCCGGCGAAGTGCGCAGCCTGGCGCAAAAGAGCGCCCAGGCCGCCAAGGAAATCAAGGGCTTGATCGAAGACTCGGTCGACCGCGTGTCGGAAGGGTCGGCACAGGCCGAGCAAGCCGGCGCCACGATGGAAGAGATCGTGGCCGCCGTGCATCGGGTTACGGACATCATTGGCGAGATCTCCCAAGCCTCGCAAGAGCAGTCCAGCGGTATCGAGCAAGTGGACTCCGCCGTGTCGCAGATGGATGTGATGACGGTGCAGAACACGGCGCTGGTGCAGGAACTGGGTGGGGCGGTGGTGCAGCTGGGCAACCAGTCTGGTGCACTGCGTGAAACGATCCGCGTGTTCCGGTTGACCGGTCAGCCCTGATCTGCCGGGGCGATCAACATCCCGCAAAAGAAGCGGCCGCTGAAAAGCGGCCGTTTTGCATGGTGCTGGCGGGTGGGGCTGGCGAGCCCTGGGTGCTATCGACCCGCCAACGCGTCGACCACCCGGCTCATGGCGCCCAGCCCGGATTCGAACAGCGATTCCAAAAAAGGCCCGGCATGCGGCAGCACCACGGTCAGCACCGTGACGCCGACGATGAGGGTGACCGGAAAGCCCACCGAAAACACGGACAACTGCTGCGCCGCGCGGTTCAGGATGCCCATCGCCAGGTTAATGGTCAGCAGCGCGCAGATCAGCGGCAGGGCCAGCAATAGGCCGGAGACGAAGACCGTCTTGCCCCATTCCACGACCACTCCCCAGCCGTTCTGATGCAGCTGGATCATGGCCACGGGCAATGTGTCGAAAGACCGCACCAAGGCGGCCAGAACGAGCAGATGGCCGTCCAACGCCAGGAAGGTCAGCATTGCGACGATGTTGAACAGGCGCGAGAGCACAGCGGTGTTAGCGCCGGAGCTGGGGTCGAAGAATGACGCGAACGACAGGCCCATCTGCAGGCCCACGAATTCCCCCGCCGTCTGCACGGCGGCGAACACCAGCCGCATTGTGAACCCCATGGCGATGCCGATCAGCACCTGCTGCATCACCATCCACAGGCCCGCGAACGACCCGGGCGCGATCGGCGGCATGGGGTCCAGCGCCGGGCTGACGGCGACGGCCAGCACAAAGGCCAGACCGACCTTGACCTTGACGGGGATGATGGATTCGGAGAACAGGGGGGCCGTGCCCACCAGCGCCAGGATGCGCACGAACGGCCAGAGGAACTGGCCGATCCAGCCGTTGAGCTGTTCGAGCGTGAAGGCGATCATGGGAGGAGCGTCTGGCGTCTGGCGGCGCGGGCCGCTCAGGACACCAGCATGGGGATCTGGCCGATCAATTGCCGGATGTAGTCGACCATGACGCCGATCAGCCACGGGCCCAGCAGCACCAGCACGCCGCACATCGCCAGCAGCTTAGGAATGAACGACAGCGTCATTTCGTTGATCTGCGTGGCGGCCTGGAAAATGCTGATGACGAGACCCACCACCAGCACGACCAGCAGCAGCGGGCCGGCCATTGCCAGGACGATCTTCATCGCCTGGTAGGCCATGGTCATGACGGTTTCGGCTGTCATGGCGATTCTGCTCCGGGCGTTATTGGTAGAAGCTCTGGGCGAGTGAGCCCATGAGCAGGTTCCAGCCGTCGGCCAGCACAAACAGCATCAGCTTGAACGGCAGCGCTACGGTGACGGGCGGCACCATCATCATGCCCAGCGCCATCAGCACGCTGGCGACCACCAGATCGATGATCAGGAACGGGATGAAGATGGTGAAACCGATCTGGAACGCGGTCTTCAGCTCGCTGGTGATGAACGCCGGCACCAGGATGCGCAGCGGCACTTGCGAGGGATCCTCCAGCGCCGGCTGCTTGGCCAGGTTGGCGAAGAGCGACAGGTCGTTCTCGCGGGTCTGGTGCAGCATGAAGGTGCGCAGCGGCCCCGCGGCCCGTTCGACGGCGGTCTCGAACGGGATCGAGCCCTCGGACAGCGGCTTGTAGGCGTCGGCATAGATCTTGTCGAACACCGGCGACATCGTATAGAAGGTCAGGAACAGCGCCAGCCCGATCAGCACGTGGTTGGGCGGCGACATCGCCGTGCCCATTGCGCTGCGCAACAAGCCCAGCACGATGATGATACGGGTGAAGCCGGTCATCATCAGCAGCGCGGCCGGCAGGAACGACAGCGAGGTCATCAGCAGCAGCGTCTGCATGCTGAGCGAGTACGTCTCGGAGCCGTTGGGGCCGGGGGTGGTGGTCAGCGCTGGCAGCGTGGCCTGGGCGACGACGCCGGCGGGAAAGAAGGCCAGGCCCAGCACCGCGGCGGCGGCCAGCAACGGCAGCGCGTTCTGGCGGGCGCGGGTGGAGGTCGTGCGGGTGAGCAAACTCATGGGTATCGCTTGGATCGCGCAGGTGGCGCTAGCGGCGCTTGAGCGCCTGGCCCAGCTTGGCCGCGAATGCTGCGGCGGGCAAGGGCGAACCCTCCGGCAACTGGCCGGCGGGCAGGGTATGCAGGGTGCTGATCTGGTTAGGGCTGACGCCCACCACCAGCCAGGTGTTGTCGATTTCGACGACGACGATGCTTTGGCGCGCACCGACCGGCAGGCTGGCGATCTGCTTGAGCAAGTTGCCGCCGCCGCGCTGGGTCAATCCGGCGCGCTTGGCGAGCCATGCCGAAACCAGGATGGCGGCCACCACCAGCACAAGGCCGATGATGACGCGCAGCAGGGAGGATTCGGTCATGGCGCCGGTGCCGTCAACGACGGTTGTTCAAGCGGTTGATCCGCTCGGACGGGGTGATGATGTCGGTCAGGCGGATGCCATACTTGTCTTCGACGACGACGACTTCGCCCTGGGCGATCAGGTAGCCGTTGACGAAGATGTCCATCGGCTCGCCGGCCAGGCCGTCCAGCTCGACCACCGAGCCCTGGCCCAGCTGGAGCAGGTTCTTGATGGTCAGTCGGGTGCGACCCAGTTCGACCGTCAACTGGACGGGCACGTCCATGATCAGGTCAATGTCGGTGCCGGCGCCGGCGGTGGCGCCGGCCAGGGGCTTGAACACCGACTGGGCCGCGGACTGCGCGGCAGGCTTTGCCGGCGCCGGTGCCGGGGCAGCAGGCGCGGCGGGCGCGGCCTGTGCAGGGGCTGCCGGCGTGGCGGCGGATTGTTCAGCCATCGCGGCTGCCCAGTCGTCCTGCGGCTTCAGGCCATCGGCCTGGGTGGGCGGATTGGCGCGGGATTGTTCGGCGAGCGCGTCGGCCCAGTCGTCGGCCGGGGACGAGCCGGTGCCGGGCTCGTTCTTGTCAGTCATGGTCGGGGGCCTCGTGTGAATCGGTATCGTAGGTAAACATGTTCTGTACGCGAAGCGCGTACTGGCCATTGAAGACGCCGTAGCCGCATTCCATCAGCGGCACGCCATCCACGTTGGCAATGATGGTTTCGGGCACGTCCACGGGAAGGACGTCGCCCACTTTCAAGCTCATCAACTCGCGGATCGACGAGGGGATGCGCGCGAATTCCGCGACCACGTCGATGTCGGCGCTGCGAACCTGGCGCGACAGCTGCTGGGACCAGCGCTGATCCACTTCTTCCAGCGTAGTTTCCTGCAGCGGGCGCGTCAGCAGATCGCGTACCGGCTCGATCATGGAGTAGGGCAGGCAGATGTTCAGGTCGCCGCCCGTCGCGCCGAATTCAATATGGAACGAGGTGACGACCACCACTTCATTGTTGCCGGTGATGCTGGCGAACTTGGTGTGCATCTCCGAACGCACGTACTCGAATTCAATCGGATAGACGGGGTCCCAGGACTTGCCGTAGCTTTCCAGGGTCAGGTTGAGCAGGCGCCGGATGATGCGCTGTTCGGTCGTGGTGAAATCCCGGCCTTCAACGCGAGTGTGATAGCGGCCATCGCCGCCGAACAGGCTGTCGATGACCAGGAACACCAGGTTGGGGTCGTACGTGAAGAGCGCCGTGCCGCGCAAGGGCTTCATCTGAATCATGTTCAGATTGCTCGGCACGGGCAGGTTGCGTTCGAAGTCGGCGTACTTCTGGATCTTGATTGAACCGACCGTGATGTCCGCGCTGCGGCGCATGAAGTTCAACAGCACGTTGCGCATATGGCGCGCAAAACGTTCGTTGATGAGCTCCAGCGTCTGCATGCGGCGGCGCACGACGCGTTCGGGCGAGCTCAGGTCATAGGCGCGCGCGCCGTCGTTGGTACTGGCCGCCGATGTCTTGCTATCGCTCTCGCCGGTGACGCCGGCAAGCAGCGCATCGACTTCGTCCTGTGAAAGGAATGCCTCGTAGGCCATGCTTATTGCACCACGAACGCCGTGAACAGTACGTCGGTGACATACTGGCCGTCCGGCAGGGGCGAGAAGGGACGGTTGACCGCCTGCTTGATCGCGGTGGCCATGTCGGTCTTGCCTTGTTGGGTCTGCACGCCGGTGGGCGATTGCGAGGACAGCACCATCAGAATGCGGCTGCGCACTTCAGGCATGTACTTTTCAAGGCGCGTGCGGGTCTGTTCGTCGCTGACGCGCAGGGTCAAGCCCACGTGCATGATGCGTTCGGTGTCGGCGTTCTGCAACGTGACGGTGAACGCTTCGATCGGCACGAAGATCGGTGCGGGAACGGCGATCGGACCTGCCGGCGGGGCGACGAAGGTCGTCGGCGTGGCTTGCGGGCCCTGGCCGGCTTGACCAGGTTGACCCGGCTGACCGGGTTGGCCAGGCTGGCCGCCCGGGACTTGGCCCACGCCCAGTTGCACTGCGGCGCCGGGTTGCGGCTGCTGCATGCGTTGGGTGATGAACCAGGTTGCGCCGGCGCTGGCGGCCGCGACGAGGAGCAGGACCAGTATGGCCAGGATCGGGCGAAGGATGCGGCCAGCGCCGCCGGAGGTCTTCGCGCCCGACGGCGCGGATAGGGTTTTGGAAGTCGCCATCTCGGTTTCGATGCGTATTGGGCCGCTGGTGAAAACGGATACTTAGTGGATGAAAGCATTCTGCCCCAATTCCCGCCTCGGCTTGGAGGCGAAAAACAGGGCGAAAGCCGCGTATCTCAAGCTATTGCTGCACTGCCCGCATCCATTGGTGGCTGCGGGCCGCCTGTTTGCTACGCGAAGGTGTCGACCAGGGCGTTGGCATTGCGCGGAGAGGGCGCGACGGGCGCGGGGTTGCCGGCCGCCGCATCGGCAACCGCCGATCCGCCGCCTGTCTGGCGTTGCGAGCCATTGCCGCCCTGCTGTTGCGCGAATTCCTGCTGTGCGGCCTGTTCGCCGACGCTGGTCTGGCCCAGTGAAATGCCGGCTTGCGCCAGGGCTTGTTGCAATTGCGGAATGGCGGTTTCGATCGCTTGGCGCACCGACGCGTGAGCCGACACGAACGAGGCGCTAGCCACGCCATCGGCCAGATTCAGACTGACGCGCAAAGGTCCCAGGTCCGGCGGATCCAGGCGCAGCTCGGCGGTTTGCATGCCTTGGCGCGCATTGGTGCTCATCATCACGACCTGCTGGCCCAATTCGGTACCCCAATGGGTGCCGCCCACGGGGGTGGCGATCTGCATCACGATGGGCACGACCGGCGCGGCAACCGCGGCTTGATTCACCACGGGCGTGACTTGGCGTTGGGTGGCGGCGGCCAAAGCTTGGGCCAGATGATCCTGTGCCGAACCGCTGTGTTGCGGGGCCTGGAATTGCTGCGCCGTGCTGGTCAACGCTGCGGTTAGTTCTTCTTCGGTGCGGGCCGGCAGCGTCGTCGTGTGTTCGGTCTCGGCGCGGGCATCGCGCGGTACGCGCGGCAGCGTAAGGTCGGTGGCAAGACGCAGCGACTCGGTCTTCGCCGCAGGCTTCGCGTTGGCGGGCGCGGCTTCCACGGCTGGGGCCACGGCGCTGCCCGGCTTGACGGCGGCGGTCACCACCGGCAAGGCAGCCTGGGCATCGCGCGTGGCAAGCGCGGCGGCCGCTTCGGCCTGTTCAGCCGTTGCTGGAATCGGCGTGCCCCGCGTGACGGCGGCGTTGGCGTTGGCGTTGGCGTCGACGTTGGCTGCGGTGTTGGCGGCGTTCAGCGTGGCGGTCAACACGGCCGCGCCGGAGCCCAGTGCCGCCGCGGCGGCTTCGGCGTTGCCGCGGGCAAGCTGCACCTGTTCGGCAGCCTGGGCGGCGATTTCAAGCGCTTGCTGCGGCAAGACCGGCGCGGCCGGTTGTTGGGTGGCGGCAACCGCCATTGCGCCGGCTTCCGCGGCGGCGGCGGTCTTCACCGCATCGTCGATCGCGCCGGCAGCGGCGTTTTCAGCCTTGCTGGCCGGGTCGTTGGCGGTGGTGTTCTTGCCGGGCGTCTTGGCGCCGTTGTTCGCGGGGCGCGAATCGGCGGACGGCTTCGGACGCTGCTGGGCCAGCACGTCGGAAAAGCTCGGGCCTTTCTTGTTCGCGGCCGCGGACTTGTTGGCGCCAAGCGCGTCAGCAATCGACGTCGGCGCGACGGGTGCGATCGTGGGCAAGGGCAGGGGAGCGGTCATCTTGGGCTTCCTGTGAGGTATTGCTTAATGCAGGCCGGCCTGGCGCTGGACCAGGCGGGCGGAGTATTCATCGTTGGCGCGCTGTTCGCGGCGGGACTCCACGACGGCGTGCGCGCGCATTTCGCGCTGCGCCAGGGCGTCGTAGGAATTGAGTTTGCGTTTTTCCTGCTGCCAGTACTGGCGGCCCTTGGCGAGGTTCTCGTCCGCCTGGCGCAGTACGGTCTGCTGTTGGCTGATCGCGTCGTCCAGGGTGCCGATGAAACGTTGGTAGTTATGGCAATCGCTGGCCGACATTCCCGTCGTCATCGCCTGCTGCAGGCGCTCCAGGTAGTCCTGGCGGTAATCATTCAGCATGCCCAACTGGCGCTCGGCATTGGTGCGCTCGGCACTGAGCCGGCCCAACAGGCGCGCGGCTTCATCCGTGCTTTCCTTGGCCAGGTTGATCAGCATGTCCAAGGGCAATTGGCTAGGCATAGGTGTCCCTTAACTCGAAACTGGCGCGCAACTGGTTGACGGCGTCGTCGTAGCCGACGTTTTCGCCGATATCCTGCTGCAAGAACGCCTCCAGACGGGGGTAGCGGGCGATGGCTTCGTCCAGCTGTGGATCATTGCCGGCGGCGTAGGCGCCCACGGCGATCAGGTCGCGGTTGCGCTGGTAGCGCGACAGGTTCTGCTTGAAGCGGCGCACCACGGCGAACTGCTGCGGCGTGATCAACGAGGTCATCGCGCGGGAAATCGACGCCTCGATGTCGATGGCGGGGTAGTGGCCGGCTTCGGCCAGATGGCGCGACAGCACCACGTGGCCGTCCAGGATCGCGCGCGCCGAATCGGCGATCGGATCCTGCTGGTCGTCGCCTTCAGCCAGCACCGTATAGAACGCGGTGATGGACCCGGCCTTACCCGACGGGCCGGGCGCACCCATCCCGGCGCGTTCGACCAGCATGGGCAGCTTGGCGAACACCGACGGCGGGTAGCCTTTGGTGGCGGGCGGTTCGCCGATGGCCAGCGCGATTTCCCGTTGCGCCATCGCGTAGCGGGTCAGCGAATCCATGATCAGCAGCACATCGAGGCCCTGGTCGCGGAAGTGTTCGGCCAGGCGGGTGGCGTAGGCCGCGCCTTGCAGGCGCAGCAGGGCCGACACGTCGGCGGGCGCCGCCACCACGACCGAGCGCGCCAGGCCTTCGGGGCCCAGATTGTGCTCGATGAATTCCTTGACTTCGCGGCCCCGTTCGCCAATCAGGCCCACGACGATCACGTCGGCCTTGGTGTAGCGGGCCATCATGCCCAGCAACACGGATTTCCCCACGCCCGAACCGGCGAAGAGCCCCATGCGCTGGCCGCGTCCTACGGTCAGCAACCCGTTGATGGCGCGCACGCCGGTGTCCAGCACGGTGTCGATCGGTGCGCGCGACAAGGGGTTGATGGGCAGGGCGGACAGCGGCGCCAGTTCAGCGCCCGTCAACGGACCCAGCCCGTCCAGCGGGCGGCCCGCGCCGTCCAGTACGCGGCCCAGCAGGGCGTTGCCCACGGGCAGGTGGCGGCCAAGCTGAGGCTTGGCGTTGCCGTTCAGTTCAGCCTTGCGTGGCAGCGGGATTTGCCGCTGCACGGGCGGTTCGCCGGGCACGACGCGCGCGCCGGGCGGCAGGCCGGAAATGTCTGCCTGCGGCATCAGGTACAGCGTGTGGCCGTCGAAACCCACGACTTCGGCGTCGGCCCAATGGTCATGGCCACGCGCGATTTCAATGCGGGCGGCCGCGCCGACGGGCAGGCGCAGGCCGGTGGCATGCAGCACCAGGCCGGTCGCGCGGGTGATCTTGCCACTGACCAGCCACGGGTCGGTCGACGCGGCGCGGATCGAGCCGATCTCCAGCTGCGTCTTCCAGCGGTCGATGACCGGGACGGCAGGTGGCGCACCGGCGGGCGCGGACGACGTCGGCGCGGCCGTCTGGCCGGGCTGTACCGGAGCCGGGTGGCTGTTCACGCCGGCTCCTCCCAGGAGACATTGCGGCCCAGCGAGGCCGCCACCCGGCGCCAGCGCGTCTGCAGCGTGGCGTCGATGTCGCCGTAAGGCGTTTCGGCGCGGCAGCCGCCGCGCGCGATGGATTCATCGGCCAGCACGCGCCAATGACCTTCTTTCAGTTCGTCCGCCAGGTGCAGGCGGATCAGCTCGATGTCGTCGGGGTTGGCCCACAAGCGCATCTGGCCGCCGGCCGACGGGTTGATGTGCAGCACGTCGCGCACGGCGGCGGCAACCGTTTCAGGCTGCTCGGCCAGCGTCGTGCGCACGACTTGCTGCGCGATGTCCAGCGCCAGCGTCAGCAGGCTCTGGCCCATCTTTTCTTCCAGCGAACCCAGCGACGCGGCGCACGCTTCGACCAGCGCGTGCAGGCGCTGCGCTTCGGCCGCGCCCTGTTCGCGCGCCTGGGCCAGGCCCTCGGCGAAACCGGCTTCGCGACCCGCGGCGAATCCTGCATCGTGTCCCGTTTGCTGGCCTGCTTCCATGCCGGCCGCGTGGCCGTGCGAGTAGCCTTCCT
The DNA here is from genome assembly GCF_057799415.1 of Achromobacter sp. 18P8.1.1. Taxonomy (NCBI): domain Bacteria; kingdom Pseudomonadati; phylum Pseudomonadota; class Betaproteobacteria; order Burkholderiales; family Alcaligenaceae; genus Achromobacter; species Achromobacter sp. 18P8.1.1. The sequence continues at coordinate 12,992 of NZ_JBYOKH010000035.1, forward strand.
CGCGCCCTTCGGCCATCGCCTGGGCGCGCAGCTGCGCCATCACCACGGCGGGATCCGGACCCGGATCGGGTTCGGGCTCCGGCTCGACTTCGACGGCCGCCGGCTCGTCGAACGACAGCATCTGCCAGCGCCGCCAGGCGGCGCTGCGCGAGATGAGCGTCGTCGCGCCGTTGTCCGCTTCAGACATACGCATCGTCTCCGGAGTTGCCCAGGACGATCTGGCCGCTTTCGGCCAGGCGGCGGGCGATCTGCAGGATCTTCTTCTGCTCGGCCTCGACCTTCGACATGCGGATCGGGCCTTGCGCTTCCAGGTCCTCGCGCAGCATTTCGGCGGCACGGCTGGACATGTTGCGCAGGAACTTGGCGCGCAGCTCTTCCTGGGCGCCCTTGAGCGCAACCATGAGCGTGTCGTTGTCGATTTCCTTCAAGATGAGCTGGATGGCGCGGTCTTCGACGTCGAGCAGGTTGTCGAACACGAACATCTCGTCGATGATCTTCTGCGCCAGGTCGTTGTCGCGTTCGCGCAGGCTGGCCACGACAGTTTCCTCGTCCGAGGAATTCATCATGTTCAGGATCTCGGCCGCGGTGCGCACGCCGCCCATCTTGCTGCGCTTGGCGCCCTGGCCGGCCAGCACGGAATTCAGCACTTCAGTCAGTTCGGACAGGGCCGCGGGCTGCACGCCGCCGAAGGTGGCGATGCGCAGCATGACGTCGTTGCGCAGGCGATCGGTCAGCAAGGCCAGCACGCCGGCGGCGCGGTCGCGCTCCAGGTGGACCAGGATGGTCGCGATGATCTGCGGGTGTTCGTCGCCGATCAGCTCGGCCACGGTGTTCGGGTCCAGCCAGTTCAGCGCGTCGATACCGCTGCCGCCGTCGCCGGCTTCCAGGATGTCTTCGATCAGGCCGGCTGCGCGGTCGCTGCCCAGCGCCTTGGTCAGGACGCTGCGGATGTAGTCGTCCGAGCCCAGCGTGACGGCCATGAACTGATCGGCTTCCTGGCGGAATTCTTCCAGTACGACAGCCACGTCATTGCGCGTGACCTGCTTCAGGCTGGCCATCGCCGCGCCGACCTGCTGCACTTCACGGGCGCTGAGGTACTTGAAGACCTCGGCTGCCGCGTCCTCGCCCAGCGACATCATCAGGACGGCGCTGCGCGTCATGCCGTCCATCGGAGTGGAATCATTTTTCATCTTTGCTCATCCAGGTGCGCAGAACCATTGCGACGGCGCGCGGATCTTTATTGGCCATCGTGCGGGCGCGTTCCAGGTTGTCTTCGTAGCGGTTGACTTCCTTCGTGCGGGCGGCATCCTGGGCTTCGCGGGCCGCTTCGATGCGCTCGGCTTCAGCCATTTCCGGATCAACCGGCGGATACAGGTACTCGGTGACCGAGCGGCGAACCTTGCGGTACAGCCACAACGCAACCACCAGACCCACCAGCCAGGCCAGGATGGTCTTGAACAGGGCGATCATTTCCGGGTCGCGCCACATCGGCACCGGCGGCGGGCCATCGTTGAACTGGCTGTTCACCAGATTCAGGGAGTCGCCGCGCGTTTCGGAATAGCCCATGGCTTCGCGGACCAGGTTGGTCAGCTTGTTCAGTTCTTCGGGCGGCAGGGCTTGGGGCTCGCCGTCCTTGTCGCGGATGTAGTTCACCACCACGGCGACCGACAGGCGCTTCAGGTTGCCCACCGGTTGCTTGATGTGGCTGATGGTGCGGTCCACTTCATAGTTGGTGGTGGCGTCGCGGCGCTCGTTCAGATTGGTGGCAGCCGTCTGCGTACCCGTCTGCTGTTGCTGCTGTTGCTGCTGGGCATTGGCCGGCTGCTGCGGCTGGCCGGGACGGGGCGGTTGCGGCGCGGGCGGATTGGCGATGGGGGCCTGCGCGTTGGCCGGCGCCTGATTCGACAGCGCGCCGGGCACGCCCTGGGCGGGGTTCACGCCGCGCTGGGTGGAGTCGCTGGTCTGCTGGCTGCGAATGGCGGACTGGCCCGGCTCCTGGTTCGGGCGATAGACTTCGGAGGTCTCTTCGCGGCGGGCGAAGTCGACGTCGGCGCTGGCCTGGGCGTGGACGTTGCCCGGGCCGACCAGCGGATTCAGGATGGTCAGGATGCGTTCGACCGTGCGCTGTTCCATTTCGCGCACAAAGCGCATCTGGTCAGCGTCCATGCCGCGGCCTTCGCCCAGCGGCGCGGACAGCAGGCGTCCGTTCTGGTCGACGATCGATACGTTTTCAGCGGTCAGTTCGGGCACGCTGGAGGCCACCAGCCACGAGATCGCGGACACCTGGGCGTCGCTCAGGCTGCGGCCGGGGTAGACGTTCAGCAGCACCGACGCCGTGGGCGCCTGGCGTTCGCGCACGAACAGCGACTGGCGCGGCATGGCCAGGTGGACGCGGGCGTGCTGCACGGTGTGCATGGCTTCGATCGAACGAGCCAGCTCGCCTTCCAGGCCGCGCTGGTAGTTGATCTGCTCGGCGAACTGGCTGGCGCCGAAGCGGGCGTTGTCCATCAATTCGAAACCGACGGATCCACCGCGCGGCAGCCCCTGGGAGGCCAGTTGCAACCGGGCGTCGTACACGCGGTCGGCCGGAACCAGCAATGCGGTGCCGGTCTCGTTGTAGCGGTAGGGCACGTTCATCGTACCGAGCGCCGTCACGATCGCGCCGCCGTCGCGGTCGTCCAGATTCGAGAACAGCACCTTGTACTTGGGTTCACTGCTCCACATCACCGCGGCGACGATCAGCGCGACGACGGCGGCTGCCGCGCCAAGCAGGATAGGCTTGGGCAGCGCGCGTATCTTTTCCAGGGCGGGGAACTTCGCCAGCAGCGACGAGCTCAGAGTGGCCTGCTGATTCATCGATGGCTCCCGCTGGCTACGCGGAGCAGGGAAAAGGACTTCATGTCTGGGTAGGGCAGATTACACATGCAACGTGCTTCTGGTCTGGGGAGAGCCTGGATTATTGCCGTTGGTACGACAATCCCAATCGATGAAAACAGCCGGTTTTTGGCGTTACTTATCCTCTATGTCGACGGCAAGGCGAAAGCCGCGGCCATGGGCTTGTGCCTGATTGGCGGCATTCGAGGAAATGTCGGGGTTTTTGGTGGTTTTTATCGGCTATGGGCGCGCGCGAACGGCGTTACGCTCTGCTCCACAATGGCGTCACGCCCCACCAGCAAGGAATTAGGTAATGGCTGTATCAGGCTTGTCCGGCATCGAAAGCATGCTCCAGCAGATGCGCACCGTCGTGAGCAAGGCGGAAACCGGCAATCTCGCCGCAGGTGAAATGGTCGGCCAGCCCGACGGCTTTGCCGCCGAGTTGCAGCGCTCGATTCGCCGCGTGACTGCGGCGCAAAATGCATCGTCCGCCCAGGCGAAGGCCTTTGAAATGGGCGCGCCCGACATTTCGCTCAATGATGTGATCATCGATATGCAGAAAGCCAGCCTCGGCTTTCAGACGGCAGTGCAAGTGCGCAACAAACTGGTTGCCGCCTACAAGGAAATCTCTTCGATGGCCGTTTAAGGCCGAAGAAGGAAACGGGGGCTTTCCTGCTGTAGGGAAGGGCCCCCACGCATGCGCAAGCTGCGCATGCTTGCTGCCCGCTCGGGCGGGTCAGTCGCGTTGCGCGCCTTTCTCAAGGCGCCACACCACTTTTTGCAGCCAGTTCTCCTGGCGTGCGTCCAGATTCAGGAACACGGCGCCCACGTGGCTCATCGGCGGTTCGCCGGTCAGCGACACGTGCCTGGGCGCCTCGTCCGCCGGCGTTCCGGGTTGGATCATCGGTTGGCCCGAAATCGGATAGACGTTGCGCACTTCCAGATCGGCGCTGAGTTTGCCCAATTCACCGAAATCCAGTTGCACGGCTTCCATCACCGTGCCGCGCTCTGGCAGCACCGGCACCGCCAGTCCGACCCGCAGGCCCACGCCATCGACCGACAGGTCGCGCACCGTGAAACTGTAGGGCTTTTCTTTGGGCGCGGGTTGCCAGCTGGCTTGGCACAGGTTGGCGCTGCCGGCCAGCGAGGCGCGGAACATCTTTCGCCGCTGGATGCGGGCGAGCCTATCGGGAAAGGGCGACACCAATGCCGCGCTGCCGTCGTCGAACTGGATCACCTCGGGCCGCTGCACGCGGAACCGGATCTGCACGCCGCCATAGGCGGTGGCGTGGAAATGGAAAGTGGTGCCGCTCAATAAGCCCATGCTGTCGGACTGTTCGAAGTCGGCGCCAGCGTAGTCGCGCGGCCGCCAGAAGAACTGGCGGGTGTGCTTGTCCGCGCCCAGGACGAGCACGGCCATCTCGCGGTCGGCGGCATCGCGCACGAGGATGTGGCTGTCGGGGTGCGTCAGTTCAAACAAGGCTGAGCGCATGTCTTCCGGCCGGGTCAGCAGGAATTCCGGGTCGCTGGCATCCAACACGATGGTGGTCCTTAGAGAGTGAGGTCAGGCGGGTGGCGCGGCTTCAGGAAGCTCGCGCGATTCCAGGCGATAGAGCCAGGCCAGCAATTCTGCCACTGCTACGTACAGTTGGGGGGGAATATGTGCGTCCAGGTCCACCTGCATGAGCAGCCCGACGAGTTCGCGGGACTCGTGTACGTACAGGCCGTTCTCTTCGGCGGCACGGACGATCGTGTCGGCCAACTGGCCGTAGCCCTTGGCGACGACGCGCGGAGCGCCGTCCTTGTCGTCATACGAAATGGCGACTGCCGCGTTGCGGTTGGCGTTGGGGCCGTTGTCCTCGGCGTAGGAGGTGGTGCTCATCAGAGGTCGTTCGGGTCGATGGCGCGGGGTTCCGTCACGCTGACCGCCAGGTTGCTCAGGGTCAGGCCCGCGGCCAGGAGGCGCGATCGCAGCTGGTCGGACGAGTCATTGATCTCGGCGGCTGCCAGGGGGGCAACCAGTTGCAGGACGATCTGGTCGCCGGCCAGGTTCAGCCGGGCGTCCACCAGGCCAAGCCGGGGCAGATCGAGCTTCAGGCGCGTGGCCCAGGTGGGCGTCGCGGACTCGGGGTCGCCACCGTAGGGGTCGCGTTCCACTTCCCATTCCATCGGCGTGCCGGGCCAGGCCTCGCCTTGCCAGGTCAGCGATTGGTTGGCCAGCACGTCCAGTTGCTGGCGCACCAGAACGTTCAGGTCCTGGTGGATGCCGGCGACCGGTGCGCCGGGTGCGGAAGTGCTGGGGGCGCCGGAACCGGACGGCGCATCGACGCTACCGCCAGAGCGCACCGTTGCGGACGCTTCTGGCCTGCTTCGGACGACGGCGGCATTTTGGGGGGCGGCGTCCTTGCTCAGCTTGGCCTGCGGCTCGTTTCGGAGTGCTGACGGGTTTGTCCGGCCGAACACCATGTCCGTGAGATGCGATTCGTAGAATAGACCGCTGGTCTGTAGTGCTTGGCGCAACGCCTGACCCAGCAGACGGGCCGACGGCCCACTGGCAGCCATTGATGCGTGGGCGGCCGCCTCGGCGCCGCGACCGGCATTGGCCTGGCCGGAGGGTGCGGCGGCCTTTGCCGCCGGAGCGGACGTACCGGCATCTTCGGCGGCAAGCAAGCTCGCTGCCGTGGCGGTCGGTGTCGGGGCGGGCGCAGGCGTAGTCGCAGCCGTAGCCGTTGATGGGGTGGGCAGCTGGCCGGATGGCGGCACTGGCTGGCTAGCGGCGGGTTGGCCGGCAGGCTGGCCCGGAGCGCCATTGGCATTCCACAGCGGGGCGCGTCCCTGCACGGCGGGGGCGGCCTCCGGAAACTGGGCGAGCAACGCAAGAATGGCACGAGCCGTGGTGCCCAATGTGGTCGGGGCGGAGGCAGTGGTGTCGCTGCTGGTGACCAGCCCGCGCGCGGCCAGCGCCAGGGCGGCGGCAGTCTTGGGGTCGACAACAGTATTCTGGCGGTCACCTCGGGTGCCGCCAGTCTGTATGCCTTGCCGAGGATCGCGGGTGGACCCGTCTGCCGAGCCGGGCTTCTCCAGGCCGCCGGGCTGGCTGACGGCGTCGGGCCGGGCGCCGGAGACCTGATTGGCGTTGGCGGCGGACATCGTCGTGCCAAGCACGGCGTCCAACCGTTGCACCAGGACGTTACCGAGTGCGGCGGGACCTACGCTCATTCTTTAGGCGCCTGATAGCCGTAGGCGGAGAGCAGGGTCTGCTGACGTTTCATGCGTCCCAGCAACTCGCCCAGGCGAGCCAGTTGAGGAAGCGCCAGGTCCCGAGTAAGGGCATCGTTTTCCAGGATGCGGACCAGCAGGTCGTACTTCATCGTGCGTGCGGCTTCGTCCAACGGGACTTTTTGCTCGTACTGGCGCAGAAGTTCGACGCGTTCGCAATATTGTTGTCCATGGACCATCGCCAAGTCCCAATCGCCCGCCTTGGCGGCGGCCAGCATTTCCCCTGTAATAGACGCGATTTCCTGGTAGTTTTCCAGGATGGAGGGGGTGGACTGGGTGAGGGACGTCATGGAAATCTCGGGCGTTCGCAGGCTGACTGCAGGCATATTCTGGGCCATTACGGCTCCAAGCCGCCAGCCGGCCGGTCGATGGAAGTCTGCCAGGCTTCGGCCAAGTCGGCCAGCAGCCGATCGGCAAGGTCGAGCTGCTCGGCATCTGCCTTCAGGTTTGCCGTCAGCAGCGTGCGGATGATGTAGTCATATAGAAGGGCGAGGTTGGCCGCGATGTCGCCTCCTGCTTCCATATTCAGCCCGGTCTTCAGACCTTCATCGACAATCTTGATCGCCTTCGAGATGGCCGCGCCGCGCTCGGCGATACGGCCTTCGTTCAAATGAATGCGGGCCTGCCCGATGGCTGCCCGGGCGCCCAGATAGAGCAACGTGATCAGCCGCTCCGGACTTGCGCCCAGGACTTGCGTTTCCAAGCCGATATCGGCGTAGGAACGAACAGAATAAGACCCTGAGGGCCGTCGGGCGGCATACGTCATTTAATGCATCTTCTATAAGTTACTTGGTGGACTTGTTCAGTGCCTCGAACTGCTGGGTCAGGTAATTACCCGTGCTTTGCATCTTCATGTAGAACGTGTCGAGCGCTACAAACTGCGCACGCATCCGCTCAATTTCCGCGTCGCTGGACGCTTTTGCGCGCGCCTTTTGTGCGTCCAATGCGCTGATCGTCTTGGCCAGGCCGTCCTGGCGCGTCTTCAACGAGCCCGTCGAACCCAGCACGTCTTTCAGGGCGGCGTCGATATTTTTGGCCAGGCCATTCTCGCCGGTCAGCAGCTTGGTGACGTCGCCGGGGTTGTCGGTCAACGCCTTGGTCAGCTTGGTCGTGTCCAGCTTCAATTCGCGGGCGGTGGCGTCAGTCGTGATGCCCAGATCCGCCAGCGAGCGCAGGGTGCCGTCGCCCAAAACGCTTTGCAACGCGCCAGCAAGCGCCGACTGGATCGAGCGCGTGGTGCCGTCGCCCGTCAGGGGCTGGTTGGTGGCAGCTTTTGCGTCGAACGACGTCAGGTTCTTGATCGTGGTTTGCAGCGTCTTGTACTTAGTGACGAAGTCCTGGATTGCCTTGCTGGCGACCGAGGTGTCGGCTTCCAGTTTCAGCGTGATGGGCTTGTCCGTTTCCGTCTTTTCAGCCAGGTTCAGCGTAATGCCGTCGATGGCGGTCGAAATGTTGTTCGAACCGCTCTTGACGGTAATGCCGTTGATAATGACCTCAGCGTCTTGCGCCTTGGTGGCCGCCATGCCGGTCGTGTTGCCGCCTGCGTCCGTGCTGAAGCTCAGGATGTTCTGAAGCGATGCGTCGCCGTTCACGGTGATGGACTTGACCGAGGCCTTTTCGCCGGTGTCCCGTGCCGTCAGCATCAAGTAGTTGTTGCCGTTGCCGTCGTTGATGACGGTGGCGCGCACGCCGCTCTTGTCGTCGGCGTTGATGGCTTTGACGATGCCGTTGAGCGACGTGTCGTTTTTCAGGTCGACCGTGTGCTTGGTGCCGTCGGCCAATTCGATTTCGAACTTGCCGGTCGTGCCGTTCTGGGCGGTACGGTCAGCGACCGCCGTCGATTGCAGGCTTTGTGCCCGCGCCAGGTTTTTCACTTCGATCGTGTATTGGCCCGTCACGGCGCCCTCGGCGGCCACGGTGGCCGTCAAGGCGGAACCGCCCGTGACGCTACCCTTGATGGCCCCCATCGTTTCTGCCTTGCCCAATACGGCGGCCGACGACTGCAGGGCTTCCAGCGCGCTTTGCAGCTGCGAGTAAGCGTCAATGCGGGTCTGATAGCTTTGTGCGCGCGTGGTGTAGACGGACAGCTTTTTCGTCTCGGCGTCTTGCAGGTCAGACAGGATCTTTTCCAGCGGCAAGCCGGAAACTGAGCCGAGGTTAGTGATGGAAGCCATGTGAAATTCCTTTCTTGCGAAGCGATTCTGTCAAAAATACGGTGTCGGCGATTGGCCGGGTAAGGGCATAAGGCGGGCCTAATTCGGCGCTTCCCTCAGGGAATGGCGCCAAAATAAGCGATAAACGCCGTTTTAAGGTCCGTATCAAGCTGTGGTTTTGATGCCATTGCCTTGCATGTTCACGATCATTTTGGCGATTTTCAGCACCGTTTCGCTGGGGATGGTGCGAAGTACGTCACCTGTTTCCGCATCCACCACCGACACCACGACCTGATGCACGTTGGGATCGATCTCAAACTGAAGTTGCGTGGACCAGGCCTTCATCTGGTCGTTGATTTCGTCCAGCGCCTTGTCTAGCGGCAGCTTCTGCGAGTCTGATTGATCCGACGTGGCGCTGTCGGAAGCGCTGCTATTGGTCGCTGCCGCCGCGGGCGTGACGATCACGGCCGGTTCGGCAACGACGTGCGCCTGCGTCATCGCAGCGGGTGCGTACGTAGCGGGTGCTAAGGGGGTTACGGCCATGATCACTCCAGCGGCGATGTGGGCGTCTCGGAGGAACGCGCTGTTTTCAGGGAATTCTCAGCTACCATAACGGCATGCCCGCAGGGAACTTTAGCCCTCGGCGAGGCAGATGTTTCACGTGCTAAATAGTTCGGATCGGGCAATGAGTGTCAAGACGGCGCTGCGAGTTATCGAAATCATCGAAACCTTTGCCCGCGAAAAACGCGCGCTGCCCTTGTCGGAACTGGCCCGGCTGCTTGACGTCCCGGTGTCCAGTTGCCTCGCGCTGATCCGCACCCTGACCGGCCTGGGCTACCTGTACGAAACCGGCCGCCGGCAGGGCTACTACCCCACGGGCCGTCTCTTGGCCATGGCCCAGCGCATTGCCCGGGCCGACCCCGTCCTGGACCGGGTCTATCCCAGCTTGGTCGAATTAAGGGATGCCACGCGCGAGACCGTCGTGTTCGCCAAGCTGACCCAGGACGGGCGCGTCGTGTACCTGGATGTGCTGGATTCCCCACATACCATCCGATATGCGCCCGTTGCCGGCGAGTTCAAAGACGTTCACGCCAATTCGTTGGGCAAGGCGTTGATGTCGCTGATGGACGAATCCGTGCGCGATACGATGCTGGCCGGCATGGCAATGACCCGCTACAACGAGCGCACGCTCGTCACGCCGCAAGCCTTGCAGGACGATATCCAGCGGTCGCGTCAGCGGGGCTGGTTCATGAATAGCGGTGAATCCATCGCGGACGTGGGCGCGATCGCCTGGCCCGTCACCCTGTCGGGCGAACACTACGCGATTTCGGTCGGCGGCCCGATCTACCGGATCGAGCCGCAGCAGGAAGCCTATGCGCGGATCCTGCGGGCGGCCTGCACCGGGCTGGAACAGCAGGCCTGAGGCGCTGCCGCGCCACGCGGCGCGGCGCCGATGGCGTCAGTACGACTTCGGCAGCCCCAGCACCTTTTCCGCGATGAAGCACATGATCAGCTGCGGGCTGACCGGCGCGATGCGCGGGATGAAGCTTTCGCGCAGCAAGCGCTCTACGTGGTATTCCTTGGCGTAGCCCATGCCGCCCAGCGTCATCACGGCGGTCTGGCAGGCGTTGTAGCCGGCCTCGGCCGCCAGGTACTTGGCGGTATTGGCATAGGGCCCGCAAGGCTGGCCGGCGTCGTACAGGCTGGCGGCCTTGAACACCATCAGGTCGGCCGCTTCCAGCTGCATCCAGGCCTGGGCAAGCGGGTGCTGGATGCCCTGGTTCTGTCCGATGGGCCGGCCGAACACGGTGCGTTCGCCGGCGTACTTCACCGCCCGGTCCAGCGCGGCGCGGCCGATGCCCACCGCTTCGGCGGCGATCAGGATGCGTTCCGGGTTCAGGCCATGCAGGATGTATTCAAAGCCGCGGCCTTCCTCGCCGATGCGGTCGGCCACCGGAATCCGCAAACCGTCGATGAACAGCATGTTCGAGTCCACGGCCTTGCGGCCCATTTTCTCGATCTCCCGCACTTCGATCTTCTCGCGATCCAGATCGGTATAGAACAGCGATAGCCCCTGCGTGGGCTTGTCCACCTCGGACAGCGGCGTGGTGCGCGCCAGCAGCAGCATCTTGTTGGCGACCTGCGCCGTCGAGATCCAGATCTTGCGGCCATGCACCACATACTCGTCGCCCTGGCGGACGGCCCGCGTGGACAGCTTGGTGGTGTCCAGCCCGGCGTCCGGCTCGGTCACGGCGAAGCAGGCCTTCTCGCGGCCGGCGATCAGCGGCTCCAGCCAACGCGCACGCTGCTCGTCGCTGCCGAACACGACGACCGGGTTCAGGCCGAAGATATTCATATGGACGGCGGACGCACCGGTAAACCCCGCGCCGGAGGCCGCGATGGTCTGCATCATCAGTGCGGCCTCGGTCATGCCCAGGCCGGCGCCGCCGTATTCCTGCGGCATGGCGATGCCCAGCCAGCCGTCGCGCGCCAGGTCGGCGTGCAGCGGCTCGGGAAAGCCGCCTTCGCGGTCGCGTTCCAGCCAGTATTCATCGGGGTAGCGGTTGCAAATGCGCGCAACGGCGTCGCGCAGCGCCAATTGATCTGGGGTGAAGGCAAAGTCCATCAGTTATTTCCATCTTGGGTAATGCCGCGGTCGACCAGGGCGTCGATCCGGGCGGCGTCATAGCCGGCTTGCTCCAGCACTTCGCGGCTGTGTTCGCCCAGCCTGGGCGCGTGCCGACGCAGGGATGTGGGCGTGCCCTGGTACTGGCCCAGCGGAGCGGTCGTGCGTATCCGGCCTTCGGAGGGGTGGTCCATTTCGCGGATGAAGCCGGTGGCGGCCAGATGCTCGTCCTGCAGCAATCCGTCCACCGTGTACAGCTGAGACGCGGGAATGTCCGCGCGCGCCAGATCGTCCAACCATGCCTGGCTCGGGCGCGAGCTGATCACCTCCGCCACAAAGGCGTAGACCTCGCTGATATGCGCGGCCCGCGCCCCGTGCGTGCAGAAACGGGGATCCTGCTCAAGCTCCGGCCGGCCAATCAGGCCAAAGAAATTGCGCCAGTGCTTATCGTTGTAGATCAGCAGGCAGATATAGCCGTCGGCTGTTGCATAGGGTCGGCGATGCGGCGCCAGCAGGCGCGCGTAGCCCGTCGGGCCCAGCGGCGGCTCGAAGGTGGCGCCGCCCAGGTGGTCCCCCAATACCAGGTGCGCCATGCCTTCGAACATGGGGATCTCCACCTGTTGCCCGCGTCCCGTCGCCCTGGCGTGCAGCACCGCCGACACCAGGGCAATGCCCACGTGCAGGCCTACGGCACGGTCCGCCAGCGTCAGCGGGGCATAACGCGGCACGTCGCCGCTTTGCTGGGCCGACAGCGCGGCGATGCCGGTCTGGCCCTGGATCAGGTCGTCGTAGGCGGGCCGCCCGGCGTACGGGCCGGCCTCGCCGAAACCGTAGGCGCCCAGATAGACGATGCGCGGGTTGCGCGCGGCCACCGCTTCATACGACAAGCCCAGACGGGCCATCGCCTGCGGCCGGATGTTGTAGAGCAGGGCGTCGCAGCTTTCGGCCAGTTTCAGGCAGGCGTCCAGGCCCTCGGGCGTCTTCAGGTCCAGCACGATGGACCGCTTGTTGCGGTTCAGGTGCAGGTACAGGTGGCCCATGCCGGGGTTGCGCATGGGGCCGACGGCCCGCATGTTGTCGCCCGAGGGCGGCTCCACCTTGATCACGTCGGCGCCCAGGTCGGCCAGGATCTGCGTGGCGTAGGGGCCCATCACGACCGAACTCAGGTCCAGGATGCGCACGCCGCTCAGCGGGCCGGCGCCGGATGTCGTCTCAGAGGGGTTGTGCTGCGTCATTGCTGTTCGATTCCCGCGTCGCGGATCAGCTTGCCCCACAGGTCGCGTTGTTCGCTGACGAACTGCGCAAACGCCTCGGGCGTGCTGGAGAAAGCGTCGAAGCCCAGGCCGGCCAGGCGCTTCTTCACTTCCGGTTTGGCCACGACCTGATTGATCGCGGCGTTCAGTTTGGCCACGACGTCGGGCGGCAGTCCGGCCGGGCCGAAGTAGCCGTTCCAGGAATTCAGGTCGAAGTCCTTCACGCCGGACTCGGCCATGGACGGCAGGTCGGGCACGATGGCGCTGCGTTCGGCGGTGGACACGGCCAGCGCGCGCAACTGGCCCGATTGCACGAAGGGCAGGCCGGAAGCCAGGTCGGTGAACATGAAGTCCACCTGCCCGCCCACGACATCGGTCAGGCCTTGCGGCGTGCCCTTGTAAGGCACGTGCAGGATGTCGATCTTGGCGCGGTCGGCCAGCGTGGCGCCCGCGACGATGCCGGTGCTGTTGCCGCTGGCGTAGGTGATGCGTCCCGGGTTCTTCTTGGCGTCCGCCACCAGGTCGGCGACGTTCTTCCAGGGGCGCTTCGGATTCGCGACCAGGATGAAGGGCAGGTTGCCGCCGCGCGCGATGGGGGTGAAGTCCTTGACCGGATCGTAGGGCACGTTCTTCATCAGCCAGGGGGCGGCCGAGTGCGACGTGTTGGTGGTGACGAAAAGGGTGTAGCCGTCAGGCTTGGCACGCGCCACGTAGCTGGCGGCGATGGTGGCGTTGGCGCCGGGTTTGTTCTCGACGACGATCTGCTGGCCCAGGATGGCCGACAGTTCGGATCCGAAGATCCGGCCGACGGCGTCGGTGCCCGAACCCGCGGGGAAAGGCACGATCAGGGTGATGGGTTTGTTGGGATAGTCGGCGGCGTGGGTGGCGGGGGCCGCCATCACGGCCGCTGCGCCAAGTAGGGCCGCGCCCAGCAGGCTCAGGTTTCGCATGGTTTGTCTCCAGTTTTTGTCGGGGCAAGCGCGGCTCTTCGTCCGCTGCCTGTCGCTGCGCCGTCAGGCGGCAGGGGGTGATGCCGGGAAATCGCGGATCACGCGATCGGGGGATTCTTCATAAGGCGGCGTGTAGATCACCAGCAGGCGGGCGGGCTCGTCGCTCGTCACGGTGAAGACATGCGGGATGTCGGGCGGGAAATAGCAGCAATCGCCCGGGCCCATATCGGCCCATTCGTCCTGCACCTGGGCGCGTGCCGTGCCCGAAATCAGATAACAGACCTGTTCGATGCCGGGGTGGGCGTGGGGCAGGGCGCCTTTGCCCTTGTCGATGACGCCCAGCAGCACTTCCACGCCGCGTGCGCCGACGGTCTCGGGGCTGATCAACCGGCGGTTGAGCGTGCCAGTGTGGTTGGCGGGGTGGTAGCCCGGGACGTCGGCCTCGCGGACCAGCCAGTTGGGGGTTTTCGGTTGCGTCATGGTCGTCCGTTTAAATTCTCATACATAAATTTATTTTCACGTATGAAAAAAACATCGGCAAGCGCTTTTTCGGCCGAGATACCGTGCCGCACCCTAGGGGATTAGGGAAAACACCGTGCGCGGACTGCTAAAATCCAAGGCTGATCTCACTTCGCGACCCCGCCATGTCCCCTGTTCGCCCGCCTGACGCCTCCGCCACCCTGTCCGATTGGCTGCGGTACCTGGAGTCCATCCACGCCACCGCGATCGACATGGGCCTGGACCGCGTCCGCGAAGTGGCTGCGCGCATGGGGCTGGAATTGTCCGGCGTGAAATTCGTCGTTGGCGGGACCAACGGCAAGGGTTCCACCTGTGCCATGCTGGAAGCCATCCTGCTGGCGGCCGGCTACAAGGTCGGGCTGTATACCTCCCCGCACCTGATCGACTTTAACGAACGTGCCCGCGTCAACGGCCAGATCGCTTCCGACGCCGCCCTGATCGAACAGTTCCAGGCCGTGGAAGCCGCCCGCGGCGAGGTCTCGCTGACGTACTTCGAATTCACCACGCTGGCCATCCTGCGCCTGTTCTCGCAATCGCGCCTGGACGCCGTCGTACTGGAAGTGGGCCTGGGCGGCCGTCTGGACGCCGTCAACATCGTGGACGCGGATTGCTCCATCGTCACGAGCGTCGACCTCGACCATACCGACTGGCTGGGTGACACCCGTGAAAAAATCGGCTTCGAAAAGGCCCATATCTACCGCGCCGGCCGCCCCGCCATCTGCAGCGACCCCGTGCCGCCGCAATCGCTCCTGGATCACGTCGAGCAGATCGGCGCCGATCTCTGGCTGTTCGGGCGCGATTACAACTATTCCGGCGACCGCCAGCAGTGGGCGTACGGCGGCCGTGAACAGCGCCGCAGCGCGCTGGCCTATCCGGCCCTGCGCGGCGCCAATCAATTGCTGAACGCCTCGGCCGCGCTGGCCGCGCTGGAATCCGTGCGGGACCGCCTCCCGGTGCAACAACAGGCCGTGCGGCTGGGCCTGCTGCAGGCCTCGCTGCCGGGCCGTTTCCAGATCCTGCCGGGCCAGCCTTCGGTGATTCTGGACGTGGCGCACAACCCGCATGCCGCAGCCGTGCTGGCGCAGAACCTGGATAACATGGGCTTCCATCCGTATACCCATGCGGTGTTCGGCATGCTGAACGACAAGGACCTGGCGGGCGTGGTGGCCAAGCTGGGCACCCGTATCGACCACTGGTATTGCGCCGGCCTGCCCGGGCCGCGCGGAACCGCCGGCCAGGCGCTGGCCGAACAGGTGGCCGCAGCCTTGCCACCGTCGCCCGCCGGGGCCGAAAGTCCCAGCATCGCCGCCTATGCGGATCCCGCGCAGGCCTTCGCTGCGGCGCGCGAACGGGCGGGCGAGAATGATAGAATCGTAGTGTTCGGGTCGTTTCTCACCGTGGCCTCGGTTTTGCAGGCTCTGGGTCGCAAGGCATAGGCAAATCGGGTCTTGGCGGCCCGCCGCCATATTGCCGCAAGGCGCCGCAAGGAATTCTCTTCCATGGGTTTTTTCAAACGCAAAGATCCTGCCGATCAGGCGCAGTCCTCCAAACGGGCGGCAGTGCCTAGCGAGGTGCAGGCTGCGGAGCTGCGCGGCCGCGCGCGGCGCAGGTTGGCAGGCGCCGTCGCCCTGGTGCTGGCGGCTGTCATCATTCTTCCCATGGTGCTTGATTCGCAGCCCGTGCCGGTTGCCGACAACATTCCCATCCGCGTGCCGGAACGCAATACGCCGTTCCAGCCGCAGGTAAGCGAGCCGCAGGCCTCCGCGCCTGCCACGCCGGAGTCTGGCACCCCGGGTGCGGCCCCCACGGATCCTGCCGCTGTCCCGACGCCGCCGCCCGTCACATCGGTGCCGCCCGTAGCCGTTGCGCCGACAACGCCGCCCGCCACGCAAGTGACGCCGCCCGCCACGCCGCCCAAGCCCGAAGTCAAGCCGAAGCCCGAACCCAGGCCGGAACCGAAGCCGGCCACGGCGCCCAAGCCCGACACGCGTTCCGACGACGGCGCACGCGCCCTGGCTCTGCTGGAAGGCCGTTCCGCGCCGGCTGCCGCTGCACCGACGCCCAAGCCCGCCGCAGCGAAAGGCAACTTCGTCCTGCAGATCGCGGCCTATACGACATCGGAAGACGCCCAGTCGCGCCGCACCAAGCTGCATCAGGCGGGCGTCACCAACGCATTTGTGGAACAAGCCTCCATCGGAGGCAAACAGCAGTACCGTCTGCGCGTGGGGCCGTTCCCTTCGCGCGAGGCGGCGCAGGCGGCCCAGGCGCGTTTGCGCACCTTGGGCTATGACAATGGTTTCATCGCCGCGCAATAGTGACCGGCTTCGACTTCGTCGTGCTGGCCATCCTGGCGGTCTCGGGTGTGCTGGGCCTGGTGCGTGGCCTGCTCAAAGAGGTGCTGTCGCTGGTCGCCTATCTGCTGGCCTTCGTGGCCGCGATATGGTGGGGCCCTACGGTCTACACGTGGCTGGAGCCCTATATTGAAACGACGCTGCTGCGCATGGGAGTCTCATACGCCGTGGTGTTCATCCTTGTGCTGCTTGGTGTGGGTTTGGTCAACATGACGCTCGCCGCCTTGATCCGCAGTACCGGACTCAGCCCCGCCGATCACGGCCTGGGCGGCATGTTCGGGCTGGCCCGTGGTCTGGTGATCGTCCTGGCGCTGGTCGCCGCCGCCGGCTATACGCCGCTGCCCCAAGAGCCGTGGTGGAAGGACGCCATGTTTTCGCATTCGGCCATCGAGGCCATCAAACATATCAAAACGTGGCTGCCGCCGTCTTTGGCGACATGGCTGCCGTATTGATTAGCTTCAAATCAACCAGGAAATCTCACCATGTGTGGAATCGTAGGGGTCATCGGGCGCGGGCCGGTCAACCAGCTGCTCTATGACAGCTTGCTGCTGTTGCAGCATCGCGGGCAGGACGCCGCGGGCATCGCGACGTCGCAAGGCAACCAATTCAATATGTACAAGGCTCACGGCCTGGTGCGCGACGTCTTCCGTACGCGCAACATGCGCTCGCTGCCGGGTACGTCTGGCGTCGGCCAGGTCCGCTATCCCACCGCGGGCTCCAGCGCCAGCGAGGAAGAGGCCCAGCCGTTCTACGTCAACGCCCCGTTCGGCATCATGTTCGCCCACAACGGCAACCTGACTAACTGGCGTGAACTGCGCGAATCGCTCTACCGGGTCGATCGCCGCCACATCAACACCAATTCGGATTCCGAAGTGCTGCTGAACGTGCTGGCGCACGAGCTGCAATCGTCGGCCAACGGTGTGTCGCTTGACGACGACGCCATCTTCCGCGCGGTGTCGGCCGTGCACAAGCGCGTGCGTGGCGCCTACGCCGTCGTGGCGCAGATTTCCGGCTACGGCCTGCTGGCGTTCCGCGACCCCAACGGCATCCGTCCGCTGTGTATCGGCCGCATGGAAACCGACGAAGGCACCGAATGGATGGTGGCGTCGGAATCCGTGGCGCTGGAAGGCAGCGGTTTCGTCTTCGTGCGCGACGTCGATCCGGGCGAAGCCGTGTTCATCGACCTGGACGGCCGCTTCGTCAGCCGCCAGTGCGCTGACAATCCGCAACTGGTGCCCTGCATTTTCGAATACGTATATTTTGCGCGTCCGGATTCGCTGATCGACGGCGTGTCGGTCTACGACGCCCGCCTGCGCATGGGCGAATACCTGGCCGACAAGGTTGCGCGCAACATGCGCCTGGGCGATATCGACGTCGTGATGCCGATTCCGGATTCGTCGCGTCCTGCCGCCATGCAGTTGGCTGCGCGCCTGAACCTGGACTACCGCGAAGGGCTCATCAAGAACCGCTACGTGGGCCGTACGTTCATCATGCCGGGTCAGGCCGTGCGCCGTAAGTCCGTGCGCCAGAAGCTCAATGCCATCGGCATGGAATTCAAGGGCAAGAACGTGCTGCTGGTCGATGACTCCATCGTCCGCGGCACGACCAGCCGCGAAATCGTCGACATGGCGCGCGCCGCCGGCGCCAACAAGGTGTATTTCGCCTCGGCTGCGCCTCCGGTCCGCTTCCCCAACGTGTACGGCATCGACATGCCCACGCAGTCGGAACTGATCGCCACCGGCCGCACCGACGAGGAAATCGCCCGCGCCATCGGCGCCGACTCGCTGATCTACCAGGACCTGGCAGACATGCAGCAATCGGTGCGTGACCTGAACCCCAAGATGTCGCGTTTCGAAGCCTCGTGCTTCGACGGTGAATACGTCACCGGCGACATCACCGCCGAATACCTGGCCCGCCTGGGCCAGTCGCGCGCGGAGCCGGGCCAGGAGGAAGGCGCCAGCGGCCTGCAGTTCAATATGGGTTACGCCGCTAACGACGCCTGATCCGTTACTGTCAGGCTGATTGAAAATGCCGTCCCGAGGGACGGCATTTTTTTCGCCGGGCCGTTTACCCCTTCGCCTCCCAGAGGGTTTCCCGCGTCGCCTCCAGATGCGTCAGATACAGGCGCAGGTCGAATTCGTATTGGTGATAGTGCGGTTCCATCCGCAGGCACATGTTGTAGAAGGCCTTGTTGTGGTCCTTCTCTTTCAGGTGTGCCAGCTCATGCACCGTGATCATCTTCAGGAATTCGGCAGGTACCGTCTTGAACAGCGTCGCCACGCGGATCTCGTGCTTGGCGCGCAGCTTGCCGCCTTGCACCCGCGAAATGTATGTGTGCTGCCCCAGCGCATGCTGGATCACGTGGATCTTGCTGTCGTAGGCAACCTTGTTGATCAGGTCGCCATTGCGCATATAGGTGTTCTTCAGGTCCGTCACGTATTCATACAGCGCGCGGTCGGTCCGCACGGCATGTGGACCGTCGGGGTAGCGCGACAGCAGTGCGGCGCCCAGCTTGCCTTGGTCTAGCAGTTTCTGGGCCTGGAGCAGCAGGGTTTCCGGGTAGCCGGTCAGGTATTTCAAAATGATCTTGCGCGAGGCGCGCCGCTTACTGGGAGCGGCCCCGCCCGAAGACGACGGGCAGTGCCATGAAGAACAGGATCACGAACAGCGCCAGGCTCCACAGGGCGTACTCGATGCCCAGCACCGGCACCTTGGCGTCCATGCAGGTGGCGAAGATGCCGAACAGCCAGGGAATCGCGCCTTCCAGGCCGATGCCGGTCATGAAGCGGTCGGCAAAGGTCTGGTCGCAGGACAGCATGTTGGCGGCGACGCTGTATTGATACCAGGCGGCGGCTACGCCGCCGAGGGACAGCAGGGCCGCCAGCGCTGCGGCGATGCGCGTCAGCGCGCGTCCGCCGCCGAAACCGCCGATCAGGGCGATTACACCGATCACCAGATAGATCAGGCGCTGCATGACGCACCAGGCGCAGGGCGGCATGTCGAAGACGTGCTGGGAGACGAGGGCCACGCCCACCGCGCCGAAGCAGAATAAGGCGATCAGGCGAAGCAGGCGTTCAGAGCGAGTAGTCATTGTTGTTGCGGATTCGGGTTGTTCGGGGCGGGATCCATGTCCAGCCAGGCTCAGGACTTAGGCCTTGGGAATCGGAATTGGTTGCATGACTTGCGTCAGCACGCCAAGCATCAGGTCGCGCGCGCCTTCCCAGAAGATCTGTACGCCCAGGCACAGCATGATGAACGCCGACAGCCGCATGAACACGGCGGTGCCGTTGTCGCCAAGGCGGTGCAGCATCTGGGCGGCAAAACGCAGGCAGATATAGAGCGTCAGCGACACGGCGATGATGCCCGGAATCGAGCCGCCCAGCCGCACCAGGCTCAGCACGTGGTTTTGGTCGCGCAGCGAAACGCCCACGGTGATGGCCGCCGCGATCGAGCCGGGGCCACAGCTGATGGGGAAGGTCAGCGGATAGAAGGCGCGGGCCTTGGCCATTTCCGGGGTAAAGGATTCGGCCATGCGCGCTACGCGTTCGGTATCGGCGTCAGGGGAATTCACCAGCCGCCAGGCGCTGGCGATCACCAGCATCCCGCCGCCGACGCGCACGATGGACAGCGAAATGCCGAAGAAACTCAGCAGCACGTTGCCGGCCACCATGGCCACGATCAGCATCAGGCAAACGTTGATCGCCACCCGCTTGGCCAGCACCATCCGCGTGGAGGATGACGCGCCTTCCGTCAGCGACAGGAAGATCGGCGCGATGGCCGGCGGGTTCAGGAAGGGCAGGAGCGTGGCCAGCGCGAAGAAAAAGCTGCCACCGAAAACGCGCAAATAGTCATTGAGCTGCATGGAGCGGGCGTCGCCTGGCCGAAAACCCGGATTGTATGCGGTCCGGGGTGGTCTGGCGATGCCTTGCGGTCGGATCAGGCGACGCGCTGCTGCGCCTCTTCGCCGGCCAGCGCGTCCAGGACGTCACGCTCGAACTGCATCTGGCTGCGGGGGCGCGCCAGCGCCGAGCCGTCCACGATGAACACGTCCTCTACGCGGTCGCCCAAGGTCATGATCTTGGCCATCAGCAGGTTGACTTCGTGCTGGGCAAACACGCGCGCCAGCGCGTGCAGCAGGCCGGGGCGGTCAGTCGCGGTGACCGACAGGCGCCACGAGGTGCTGCGCTCGTCGGGCTGCAATTCGGCTTGCGGCATGACGGGAAACACCCGGGACACCCGGGACTGTCGGCTGCGACCGAAATAGCCGCCGCGGCTGGGCTGCGTCTGGGCGGCCGCGTGCGGGTCTTTCAGGCGTTCCGCCAGTTCATGCTCGACCAGCGTGGCTTGCGCGCGCAGGTCGCTGGCGCCTTCGGGCAGAAGCACGATGAAGCTGTCCAGCGCCCAGCCGTGCCGCGTGGTGTGGATCCGCGCGTCCTGAATGGATAGGCTCTTGGCGTCGAAATAGCCGCAAATGGCCACGAACAGGTCGGGCGCATCGCGGGTATAGACCATGATCTGCAGGCCTTCCCCTTGTTCGGTGGGGCGAGCCTTGACGACCGCTTGGGCGGGCGCGACCTGGTGATACAGGTGGCGCGTGTGCCAGGCGATGTCCGAGGCGTCGTGACGCAGGAAATAGGCCACGTCCAGCTGATTCCAGAAGGCCTCGCGGGCATCATCGCGCAAGCCGACCAGCCGGGTCAGGCGGGCGGCTTCTTCCTTGCGTTCCGTCAGCACCGTGTGGGCGTCGGCATGGGCGCCGCCCAGGGCCGCCAGCGTCAGCTTGTACAGGTCTTCCAGCAGCTTGCCCTTCCAGGCGTTCCAGACTTTGGGACTGGTGCCGCGGATGTCGGCCACCGTCAGCAGGTAAAGCGCCGTCAGATGGCGTTCGTCTTTGACGGTGGCGGCAAATTCCTGCACCACGGCCGGGTCCGACAGGTCGCGCTTTTGCGCGACGGCCGACATCAGCAGATGCTGGCGCACCAGGAACTCCGCCAGCTTGGCGTCCTCGGGATCCATGCCATGGTCTTGCGCAAACTTGCGCACTTCCCGAGCGCCAAGCTCGGAGTGATCGCCGCCGCGGCCCTTGGCGATGTCATGGAACAGCGCCGCTACATACAGCACCCAGTGCCGGTCCAGGCCCGCGATCAACTGACTGGCCAGGGGATATTCCTGAGCGTGCTCGGGCATGGTGAAGCGGCGCAGGTTGCGCACGACCGCCAGCGTGTGCTGGTCCACCGTATAGGCATGGAACAGGTCGTGCTGCATCTGGCCCACGATGCGGCGGAACACCGGCAGGTAGCGCGGCAGGATGTTCAGCATGGTCATGCGCCGCAATTCGTGCACGATGCCACGCGGCTGCTGCAGGATCTGCAGGAACAGCTTGCGGTTGACCGGGTTGCGGCGGAACTGCGCGTCGATGCGGTGGCGCGAATGCCAGATGGCCCGCAGCGTGCGGGCCGACATGCCTGTGAGCTCAGGGTGCTGTTGCATCACCAGGAAGGCGCGCAGCAGCAGTGTGGGATTGCGTTCGAAACCGTCGTCCCGAATGATGTCCAGGCGGTCGCGCAGATTGCGAAAATCATCGTCGATGTCGCGCGCATCGCTGTCGGGGCGCGGGAACAGGCGTTCTTCGATGTTCTGCACCAGAATGCCGTTCAACTGCGTGACCAGGCGCGCCGCCCAGTAGTAGCGCTGCATCAGTAGTTCGCTGCCGCGCCGCGTGGCGGTGGCATGAATGCCATAGACCTCGGCCAGCGCCGGCTGCAGGTCGAACAGCACGCGGTCCTCGCGGCGGTTCGACAGCAGATGCAGTTCGATGCGCAGGCGCTTGAAGGCTTGTTCGGCCTTGCGCAAGTCGCGTGCCTCTGACGAGGTCAGCAGGCCCGCCTGGGCCACCGACCGCCAGCTGTCGCCGAAACCGGCCGCGCGCGCCATCCACAGGATGACCTGCAGGTCGCGCAAGCCCCCCGGCGACTCTTTGCAGTTCGGCTCCAGCGCATAGGGCGTGTCGTGATAGCGGGCGTGGCGTTGCTGCATCTCCACGCGCTTGGCGCGGAAGAAGGCGCGCGGGTCCAGTCGGGATTTGGTCGCGGCGTCGAACTTCTTCATCAGGGAGCGGCTGCCGGCCAGCCAGCGCGATTCCAGCAGCGCGGTTTCCACCGTGATGTCGGCGTCGGCTTCGCGTTCGCAGTCTTCGATGGTCCGCACGCTGTGGCCGGGCTCCAGGCCCAGGTCCCACAAGGACGCCACCAGTCGTTCGATGGCGGATTCGTCTTCACGTGTCGGGACGTGCGGCAGCAGGATCAGCAGGTCGACGTCGGAATGCGGAAAGAGTTCGCCGCGGCCATAGCCGCCCACGGCCGCCAGTGTGGCGCCCGCCGGCAGCGGGCAATGCTTGACCAGGTCGCGCAGGGCGGCATCCACGATGCGGCGCAGCTCGGACAACAAGGTGTCCGGCCGTTCGTGTTCCCGGAACTGGGCCACCGCGGCCCGCCGGGATTGCTGGATGCGTTCACGCAGGGAACTCAGGATTTCGGCAGTCATGGCGGCGGGCGGCAGGGCCTCAGACGGCGGGAATGACGATGGGCTCGGTAATGAAGGCAGGCGGGGGAGGCATGCCGGGCGACAGGGTCAGGACTTCGTAACCGGTGTCAGTCACGCAGACAGCATGCTCCCATTGCGCCGACAGGCTGTGATCGCGGGTGACAACCGTCCAGCCGTCGGACAACTGGCGGATCTCGCGGCGGCCAGCGTTGATCATGGGCTCAATGGTGAACAGCATGCCCGTCACCAATTTCACGCCCGTGCCGGGTTTGCCGTAATGCAACACCTGGGGATCTTCATGGAAACGCTGGCCGATGCCATGTCCGCAGAACTCGCGCACCACGGAAAAGCCGTTCGATTCCGCATGCTTCTGGATCGCGTTGCCCACATCGCCCAAGGTGGCCCCGTTTTTCACCTGCTGGATGCCTTTCCACATGCACTCAAAAGTGATGTCCGTCAGGCGGCGCGACAGGATGGATTGCTCGCCCACGGCGTACATGCGGCTCGTGTCGCCAAACCAGCCGTCCTTGATGATGGTGACGTCGATGTTCAGCGAGTCGCCGTTCTTCAGCACCTTGTCGCCGGGAATGCCGTGGCAGACCTGGTGGTTCACGGACGTACAGATGGCGCCGGTGAAGGGAGGGTAGCCGGGCGGGGCGTAGCCCACGGTGGCGGACTTCACGTGTAGGACGTCAGTCAGGTATTCCAGGCAAAGGCGGTCCAGCTCTCCGGTTGTTACACCCGGCTTCACGTAGGGGGTGATGAAATCGAGGACTTTGGCGGCGTCCTGGCAGGCGGCGCGCATCTTGGCCAGGTCGGCCGGGTTGGTAATTGTGCCCATGAAGTAACTTGACGATCTCTCGCTTGAATGTCTGCTTGAAAGAATAGTAGAATTATAGGCTTCCCTAAAATTTTGGGGGAAGCTCGGCTGTGGCGCGGTAGCAATGCCAATCACTGCCGATAGTTGTAAATCGGGTAACGGCAAGAGCCGATCCCGGCGGAAGGTTAGGCTTTTGAAGCCGCTTTCTCAAGGCCGCAGTTGGCCCAAACGATCCTGACGTGTGATCGGCAACAAGCCCTGAAGTTTCACCGCAAGCGAAGGTTGTGGAGCGAAATCGGGCAGGTTGTCAGGTTCTGGAAGGGGCGGGCGGGGCGGCGTCGGTCATGGGGCAGGCGGGTAAAAGGGCTTTATCGAAGCTGGGGCGCGGCGTACTTGCAAACCTGGTCATGTTTTAGAGCGGCGATGCAGGTTCGGTATGGATGTCGGATTAAGTTCTTGAAAACCTTCGGGTTTTTTTTAAGAAATGCCCCGGTGGTCTGATGCGCGTGTCGGCGTTGAGCCGAAGCGCGAAGAGCTGGATTTCGCTGCCAACAAAACAAGTCCGGGGTGCGCTGAGCGGGAAACCGCCGGAAACTTCCAGGAATCTCCTGGAGTGTCCGGGTCAGCGCCAGGCAGGTGTGCGGTGCAAGGCTCTCGTCGTGACGGCCGTCTGGGTTTATCGCGGCAGCGTAGTTTGTTTATTGCGGCAGTGATCGGTCGGCCCGGTTAAAATTTTGTCCATCCCGCGTGTTGCGGGAAATCGCGCGCAACACCACCCAGGGTGTCAGCCAGATGCTGATGCAGGTGCGGCGCAAGAAATCAACCCTTGGAGAATTACATGTCTTTGATGCGCGAAATGCTGGAAGCGGGTGTCCACTTTGGTCACCAAACCCGTTACTGGAACCCCAAGATGGCTCAGTACATCTTCGGTCACCGTAACAAGATTCACATCATCAACCTGGAAAAGACGGTTGATAAGTACCAGGAAGCCACCAAGTTCGTGAAGCAGCTGGCTGCTCGCGGCGGCAACATCCTGTTCGTCGGCACCAAGCGCGCTGCACGCGACCTGGTTGCTTCCGAAGCTGCCCGTTGCGGCATGCCCTACGTCGACGCCCGCTGGCTCGGCGGCATGCTGACCAACTTCAAGACGGTCAAGACCTCGGTCAAGCGCCTGAAGGACATGGAAGTCATCGTCGCCGACGGCGGCGCTGAGCGCATGATCAAGAAGGAAGGCCTGCTGTTCCAACGCGAACTGGACAAGCTGAACAAGTCGATCGGCGGCATCAAGGACATGAACGGCTTGCCCGATGCCATGTTCGTCATCGACGTCGGCTACCACAAGATCGCCATCGCTGAAGCCAAGACCCTGGGCATCCCCGTGGTCGCCGTGGTTGACACCAACCACTCGCCCGACGGCATCGACTACGTCATCCCCGGCAACGACGACTCGGCCAAGGCCATCGCGCTGTACGCCAAGGGCATCGCCGACGCCGTGCTGGAAGGCCGCGAACAGAACCTGAACGGTCTGGTCGAAGAGCAGGGCGAAGGTCAGGAAGAGTTCGTCGAAGTGCAGGACAACCAGGCCTAAAGCCTGCTGTCATGTCCGGCGGTTAGTGTCTGGGAGCGGCTCTGAACAAGGTCCGCTCCCGCCTCGCCGGCACTGCGAAGGTGGGCTCCCATCTTCCGAACCCGCCACTCGCGGGCGTCCCATCGAATCAAATCACTGCCCCGGCGAGCCGGGGCGTGTCTTAGCAAAATTGGAGCAAACATGGCTGAAATTACCGCTGCCCTGGTCAAGGAACTGCGCGAGAAGACCGACGCGCCCATGATGGAGTGCAAGAAGGCCCTGACGGAAGCCGAAGGCGACCTGGTTCGCGCCGAGGAAATCCTGCGCGTCAAGCTGGGCAACAAGGCCAGCAAGGCTGCTGCCCGCGTCACCGCCGAGGGCCTGATCGGTCTGTTCATCTCCGCCGACGCCAAGCAAGGCGCCGTGATCGAAATCAACTGCGAAACCGACTTCGTCGCCAAGAACGACGACTTCGTCGGCTTCGTGAACAAGCTGGCTGAACTGGTCGCTACGCAGAACCCGGCCGACGTGGCCGCTCTGTCGGCACTGCCTTTCGGCGACAGCACGGTTGAAACGACCCGCACCGCCCTGATCGGCAAGATCGGCGAGAACATCTCGATCCGCCGCTTCGAGCGCATCCAGACCCCGAACTCGCTGGCCAGCTACGTGCACGGCGGCAAGATCGGCGTGCTGGTGGAATACACCGGCGCCGAAGAAGTGGGCAAGGACCTGGCGATGCACATCGCCGCCACCAAGCCCAAGGCCCTGAACGCCGACGGCGTGAACCCGGCCGACATCGCCGCCGAGCGCTCGGTTGCCGAGCAGAAGGCCGCCGAGTCGGGCAAGCCCGCCGAAATCGTCGCCAAGATGGTTGAAGGTTCGGTTGCCAAGTACCTGAAGGAAGTAACCCTGTTGTCGCAGCCGTTCGTCAAGAGCGACAAGCACACGGTTGAGCAGCACCTGAAGGAAAAGGGCGCTTCGATCAGCAAGTTCGTGCTGTTCGTTGTCGGCGAAGGTATCGAGAAGAAGACCAGCGACTTCGCCGCTGAGGTTGCCGCAGCCGCCGCCGGCGCAGCCTGACCTCGGGGTAGTGCTTAAAGGCCGGCACTAGATTAAATTCTAGTCCGGCCTTTTTCGCCGCAGGCCGTCCCAAAGCGCAAGCCGCCCAGGGGCAGCAAACCCGAGTAGCGGGTGCGGCGTTGGGGGTCTCCCCCATTCTTGTCTTACACTTTCGTCGGATTGTTCTTCGGGATATCACCTATGAGCAGCAGAGCATACAAACGGGTTCTTCTCAAACTTTCCGGCGAGGCGCTGATGGGCGATGATGCATTTGGCATCAATCGCGCCACCATCGTCCGCATGACCGATGAGATCGCTGAGGTCGCCGCCACGGGCGTCGAACTGGCCATCGTCATCGGCGGAGGTAATATTTTCCGTGGCGTCGCCCCGGGTGCGCAGGGCATGGACCGCGCCACCGCCGACTACATGGGCATGATGGCCACCATCATGAACGCGCTGGCGCTGCAAGACGCGCTCAAGCACAAGGGTATCGACACCCGCGTACAATCCGCCCTGAACATCGATCAGGTCGTTGAGCCCTACATCCGCCCGAAGGCCTTGCGTTACCTCGAAGAGGGCAAGGTAGTCATCTTCGCCGCGGGTACCGGCAACCCCTTCTTCACCACCGATACGGCCGCCGCCCTGCGCGGTGCTGAAATCGGCGCTGAGATCGTGTTGAAGGCCACCAAAGTGGACGGCATCTATAGCGCGGATCCCAACAAGGATCCCACCGCTACGCGTTATGCGCGCATCAGCTTCGATGAAGCGATCGTTCGCCGTCTGGAAGTCATGGACGCCACCGCGTTCGCGCTGTGCCGTGACCAGAAACTGCCGATCAAAGTGTTTTCGATCAATAAGTCCGGCGCGCTCAAGCGAGTCGTCAGCGGCGAAGACGAAGGCACGTTGGTACACGTTTAAAGAAAAGGAAATTCCATGAGCGCCGCAGAAATTCGCAAATCCGCCGAAGACAGGATGTCCAAGTCGCTTGATACCCTCAAGATCAACTTGGGCAAGATCCGTACGGGCCGCGCCCATACCGGCATCCTGGACCACGTGCAGGTCGAGTATTACGGTTCGCCGGTTCCGGTCGGCCAGGTCGCCAACGTGAACCTCGTGGACGCTCGCACCCTGAGCGTGCAGCCCTACGAAAAGCAGATGTCCGGCCCGATCGAAAAGGCCATCCGCGAATCGGATCTGGGTCTGAACCCCATCTCGATGGGCGACACCATCCGCGTGCCGATGCCGGCCCTGACGGAAGAGCGCCGCCGCGACCTGACCAAGGTCGTGCGCAGCGAAGGCGAAGATGCCAAGATCGCCGTGCGCAACCTGCGCCGCGAAGCGAACGAAGCATTGAAGAAGCTGGTCAAGGACAAGGAAATCTCCGAGGACGACGAGCGTCGTTCGCAGGACGATGTCCAAAAGCTGACCGATCGCGCCGTGGCCGACATCGACAAGATGGTCGTCCAGAAAGAAGCGGAAATCATGACCGTATAATTCTGGATCGCCCTGGAGCCAAGCGGCCTGGCCGTCTGGCTCCGGCGTCAGGATTTCTTGCCTATGCGCCGTCCTTTCCATTGCCCCGCAGCACCGTTATGCAGCAGCGATGGAACGACGGCGCAGGTTTTTCTCCCGCATTTTTGATTTTCGCCGGTCTACCGCGCATTTCCCGATCCATGGCAACCAGTTCGACCCAGGCGGTTCCCGATACTCGTGACATCCCCGAGCATGTCGCCATCATCATGGATGGCAATGGCCGGTGGGCAACGCGTCGGTTGCTTCCCCGCACGGCCGGACACGCCAAGGGTGTGCAAGCGGTGCGCCGCGTCGTCGAGGCCTGCGGCCGCGCCGGCGTGCGCTACCTGACCTTGTTCGCGTTCAGTTCCGAGAACTGGCGCCGGCCCGCCGAAGAAGTGTCGCTGCTGATGCGCCTGTTCGTGCAGGCGCTGGAACGCGAGATCGGCAAGCTGCAAGAGCAGGGCGTGCGCCTGCATGTGATTGGCGACCTGAGCGCGTTCGAGCCCCGCTTGCAGGAACTCATCGTCGCGGCCCAGGCGCGTACCGCTCACAATGACCGTCTGCATCTGACGGTGGCCGCCAACTACGGTGGCCGCTGGGATATCCTGCAGGCCACCCGCGCCATGCTGGCGGCTGAGCCGGCGCTTGCCACCCGCCCCGAGCTGGTGGACGAAGAGCGCTTGGCCAAGCACCTGTCCATGTCCTGGGCGCCGGAGCCCGACCTGTTCATCCGCACCGGCGGCGAACAGCGCATTTCCAACTTCCTGATCTGGCAGATGGCCTACGCGGAGTTCTACTTCACGGACCGCTATTGGCCGGATTTCGGCGCCGCGGAGCTGCAAGCGGCTTTTGACTGGTATCGCACCCGCGAACGGCGCTTTGGCCGCACCAGCGCGCAAGTCAGCGAAAACGGCGCGCAATAAGCAGACGGCGACAAGCGCGTCTTTCCAAAGCAGCACACGAGGAGACCGTCATATGTTGGGCCAGCGTATCGTTACCGCCGTCATCCTGTTGGCCATTCTGGCCGCGGCGATGATCAGCGCCAATCCCTGGTGGTTCGTCGCCTTGCTTGCCCTGGCTGCCGCGTGCGCCAATTGGGAGTGGCTGCGCCTGACGCTGCCGCAACCCCCGTCCCCCCTGATTTCCGTCGGCGTCGCCGTGCTGCTGTTCGGCGGCATGCTGGCACTGACTTCGGCCTGGCTGACCGGCGACGGAACCGGTGCGAGCGATCCTGCCTGGGTGCTGTACTACGTGGTGCCGGCCGTGGCCGCCGTGTGGCTGTTCGGCGGCGTGACCGCAGTGGTCCGCGGGCGCTCCGACGCGGCGCCCGCCAGCCTCGGCTGGTCGGTGTTTTCGGTGCCGGCGGCATTTGCGGCATGGGCGGTGCTGGCGCAGATGTTCATGGCGCGCGGTGCGGGCTTCGTCGTATCGCTGCTGGCCTTGGTCTGGGTTGCGGACATCGCAGCCTATTTTGCCGGCCGCGCCTTCGGCAAGCGTAAACTGGCTCCGCGAGTCAGTCCGGGCAAGACCATCGAAGGCGCCATCGCGGGTGTGCTGGGCGCCGTGGTCTGGATTGGTCTGTCCAGCTTGTGGTCGGGCTCGTTCGGCGCTGCCTTGGTCGAGCGATGGAGCTTCTGGCTGGCTTTGCCGATCGCCGCGTTGTTGGGCGTGCTGTCCATTGTGGGAGACCTGTTCGAGTCGCTGCTCAAGCGCCGGGCCGGCCGCAAGGATTCCAGTACGCTGCTGCCCGGCCATGGCGGGGTCTATGACCGTATCGACGCGATTCTTCCCGTCGCGCCGTTCGCGCTACTTTTGTCTGGAGTGTTGTTTTGAGGGCTTTTCAACGCGTCGTCGTGCTGGGGTCGACTGGTTCGATCGGTGAGAGCACGCTGGATGTGATTGCCCGCCATCCCGAACGGCTGGCGGTTTACGCGCTGTCCGCGTACAGCCGCATGGAACGCTTGGCAGAGCAGGCTGAGGCCAGCCGCGCCGCCGTCGTGGTGGTGCCCGACGACGCTGCCCGCAAACGGTTTGTGGCTGCTTGGGCTGGATCCCTGCCCATGCCTGAAATTCGCGTGGGCGCCCAAGCGCTTGCCGATACGGCCGCCGACCCGCAATGCGATTCGGTCATGGCCGCGATTGTCGGCGCTGCCGGCCTGCCGGCGGCGCTTGCCGCCGCCCGCACGGGCAAGCGTGTGCTGTTGGCCAACAAAGAGGCGCTGGTTGCCGCTGGCTCGCTCTTCATGCAGGCAATTCGCGACAACGGCGCAGAATTGCTGCCTATCGACAGTGAACATAACGCTATCTTCCAGTGCATGCCGCATGGCGGGCGGGCCGGCGCGCCCGACGCCCAGGCCCCTGGCGTCCGGCGCCTGCTGCTCACAGCCTCGGGCGGCCCCTTCCGGAACCATGATCTGGAAGACCTGCACGAGGTGACCCCGGACCAGGCGTGCGCCCATCCCAACTGGAGCATGGGCCGCAAGATTTCGGTCGATTCGGCCACCATGCTGAACAAGGGCCTGGAAGTGATCGAGGCGCATTGGCTCTTTGCCATGCCGGCCGAACGCATCGAGGTCGTGGTGCATCCCCAAAGCGTCGTGCATTCGATGGTGGAGTACAGCGACGGATCCATCCTGGCGCAACTGGGCCAACCCGACATGCGCACGCCGATCGCCTACGGGCTGGGGTTTCCCGAGCGGCTCGATAGCGGCGTGGGTCCGTTGGACCTGACCCGTCTGGGTCGCCTGGACTTCGAAAAGCCCGATCTGGCCCGGTTCCCGTGCCTGGCGCTGTCGTTCGCCGCGTTGCGGGCGGGGCAGGCGGCCTGCGTGGCGCTCAATGCCGCCAACGAGGTCGCCGTCGAGGCGTTTTTGGGCGGACGGCTTGCCTACACCTGGATTCCCCGAGTGATCGAGGCCTCCCTGGAGTGGCAGGCACGGCAAGCATCTGTTACGCTCAGCAGTCTTGACGATGTGCTTGCGCTGGATTCCGACGCGCGCCGCTTCGCAGGTAACCTGGGGCTGGCCTGATGGCCGGCCGCGCTTGCTTTCAGATTTTCTAGATCCCGATCCCGATGCTTTTCACCCTGCTGGCCTTTGCGGTTGCGCTTGGCTCCCTCATCATCTTCCATGAGCTGGGACATTACTGGGTAGCCCGCCTGTGCGGGGTGAAAGTGCTGCGTTTTTCGGTGGGCTTCGGCAAGGTCATCCTGCGCCGCACGGATCGCCACGGCACGGAGTGGGCGGTTTCCGCCTTGCCGCTGGGCGGCTACGTCAAGATGCAGGACGATCCCCCTCCGGGCGCCTCGGCTGCCGAGGTGGCCAGCGCGTTCAACAACAAGTCCGTCGGCAAGCGTATCGCCATCGTCGCCGCCGGCCCCATCTTCAACCTGATCCTTGCGGTCTTCCTGTATGCCGGCCTGAACATGGCCGGCACGGATGAGCCGCAAGCCATCCTCGCGCAACCTGCTGCAGACACGCCGGCCTCCCGGGCCGGCCTGCTGCCCGGCGACCGCATCCTGGCGATCGACGGCCAGGAAGTCAGCTCCTGGTCGGATGCCCGTTGGCGCCTGATGGACGTCATGGCCACGGGCGGCCGCGCCCAGATCGAGGTTACGACGCCGGCTGGCGCCGTCCAGCAGCGCGAACTGAATCTACCCGCCAACGCAATGGACCCGTCCGGTGGCGATCCGCTGGCTGCGGCCGGTATCCGCCTGGCCCAGCCCAAGCCTGCCGTGCGCGCCGTCAATGATGGCGGGGAAGGGCAGGCGGCGGGTCTGCGCCAGGGCGACCTCGTCATCGCGGTCAACGGCCAGCCCACGCCGGACACCGGCGCATTGGTCAAGCAGATCCAGGAAAGCGCGGGCAAGACGCTGTCGCTGACCCTGGTGCGCGACGGCGCCAATATCTCGCTGAACGTCACGCCGCGCCCTGAATTGGTCAACGGCCAGGAAATCGGCCGCCTGGGCGTGCAGCTCGGTGGCGATATTCCGATGGTCACCGTGCGCTACGGCATTTTCGAAAGCGTGTGGCGCGGCGCCGTCCGCACCTGGGATACCGCCTGGTTCTCGTTGCGCATGATGGGCCGCATGGTCACGGGCGACGTGTCGTGGCGCAATGTCAGCGGCCCCGTCACGATCGCGGATTACGCCGGGCAGACCGCCAGAATCGGCATTGTTGCGTATATCGCCTATATCGCGTTGATCAGTATCAGTCTGGGCGTACTAAATTTGCTTCCCATTCCTATGCTGGATGGTGGCCATCTGCTGTACTATCTCGTCGAAATTGTGCGGGGTAGCCCGCCGCCAGCGAGGTGGATCGATATCGGACAGCGCGCCGGCATAGGTTTATTGGCAGGCCTTATGGGGCTTGCGCTGTTCAACGATTTCACGCGTTTGTTCACTTAAACGCGATTTAGCATAAAATCCCCCGCCATTTGCACGACCGAGGATACTCAAGGATGTCTTTTCGCCGGATGTTTCATCACAAAAAGGGTGTACTGCCGGGTCTGATCGCCGCATTGCTGCTGCCGGCCATGGCCCAAGCCTTCGACCCTTTTGTCGTGCGGGATATCCGCGTAGAGGGTATTCAACGGACTGACGCCGGCACGGTGTTCGGCTATCTGCCCGTCAAGGTCGGCGAGAAGTTCACGGAAGAAGAAGCGACCGAAGCGATCCGCCGCCTGTACGGCACGGGTTTCTTCACCGACGTGCAGATCCAGACGGACAACAACGTGGTCGTTGTGGTCGTGCAGGAACGCCCGACGATCGCCTCCGTCAACTTCAACGGCATGCGCGAATTCGATTCCAAGGCCATCACCACCTCGCTTGGCCAGGTGGGATTCGCCGAGGGCCGCATTTTCGACCGTTCGATGCTTGAGCGCGCGGAGTACGAACTGAAGCAGCAGTACCTGTCCAAGGGCAAGTACGGCGTCGAAGTGACGTCCACCGTGACCCCGCTGCCGCGTAATCGCGTGGGCGTGAGCTTCGACGTGTTCGAAGGCTCGGTGGCGCGCATTCAGCAAATCCGCTTCGTCGGCAACAAGGCCTTCTCGGAAAGCGATCTGCTGGACGAGTTCAAGCTGACGACGCCGGGCTGGCTGACCTGGTACACCGACACCGACAAGTACTCGCGCGAAAAGCTCGAGGGCGATCTGGAACGCCTGCGTTCGTTCTATCTGGACCAAGGCTACCTGGAATTCTCGGTTGAGCCGCCGCAGGTCACGATCTCGCCGGACCGCAAGGACATCAACATCACGATCACCGTTCACGAAGGCGAACCCTACAAGGTCCGCAGCGTGAAGCTGGCCGGCAACCTGCTGGGCCTGGACAAGGAGATCAACGCCCTGGTGCAGGTCAAGGCGGACGAAACGTTCTCGGCCGCCAAGGCCAACGATTCGGCCAAAGCGATCACCGACTACCTGGGCGAGCTGGGTTACGCGTTCGCCAACGTCAACCCGAACCCGCAGCTGGACCGCGCCAAGCACGAAGCCGATCTGACGTTCTACGTCGACCCGAGCCGCCGCGTTTATGTGCGCCGGATCCAGATCGGCGGCAACACCCGCACGCGCGACGAAGTCGTGCGCCGCGAAATGCGCCAGCAGGAAGCGGCCTGGTACGACGCCAAGGACATCAAGACCTCGCGCGATCGCGTCGATCGCCTGGGTTACTTCAGCGACGTCAACGTCAAGACCGATCCGGTCCCGGGCTCGCCCGACCAGGTCGACGTCAACGTCGACGTGAAGGAAAAGCCCACCGGCATGATCAACCTGGGCGTGGGCTACGGTTCGTCCGAAAAGGCGATTCTGTCGGCCGGTATCAGCGAAGACAACGTATTCGGCAGCGGCACCAACCTGACGCTGCAGTTGAACACCAGCAAGACGAACCGCGCGATCGTGCTGTCGCACACCGATCCGTACTGGACCAAGGACGGCATCAGCCGCACGACGTCCGCGTACTACCGCGTGACCGAACCCTGGAACAACAACGACGGCGATTATCGCGTCAAGGCGATCGGCCTGGGCATGAACTTCGGCATTCCGATTTCGGAATACGACCGTATCTTCCTGGGCGCGAACTTCGAACACAACCAGATCGATTTGTTCTCGAATTCGCCGCAGGCGTACCAGGATTTCGTCAAGCAGTATGGCGATTCGACCAATTCGGTGATCTTCAGCACGGGCTGGTCCAACGACACGCGTGACAGCGCGCTGGCGCCGACCAAGGGTTCGTATACGCGCCTGAAAGCGGACGTGTCCACGGTGGATCTGCAATACACCATGCTGACCGGCCAGCAACAGTACTTCGTGCCGCTGGGCGGTTCCTACACCCTGGCGCTTAACGGCATGGTGGATTGGGGTCGCAGCTACGGCAGCAAGAACTACCCGGTCATCAAGAACGTCTATGCCGGCGGTATCGGCACCGTTCGCGGCTACGAAGGTTCGTCGCTGGGTCCGCGCGATACGCTCACGGGCGATTATCTGGGTGGTACGCGCCGCATTGTCGCCAACGCGCAGTTGTATCTGCCGTTCCCCGGGGCCTCCAAGGACCGCACGCTGCGCTGGTTCATCTTCAGCGACGCGGGCCAGGTCGCGGCAGGCAGCGGCTTGAGCTGCACCCGCGGGCGTGACAACACCGAGATCGAAGATCCTTGCGGCTGGCGCTTCTCGGCCGGTGTGGGCTTGTCGTGGCAGTCGCCGATGGGTCCGCTGCAGCTGTCCTACGCCCGTCCGCTCAATTCCAAGCCGGGTGACGACAAGCAAAGCTTCCAGTTCCAGATCGGGACGGGTTTCTAAGCGCGCCGTTACGCTTGAAAACAAGGGAGGGGCCTGCCGGCCCGGCTCCTTTGCTGTTTAGTGGCACAATACATACTTTGGCTTTGCCTTACTGGAAGGTGAGATTTTCATGATGTCTGATTTCGCACTTAAATCATCGAATACGCCGGGTGCCAAGCGCCGTGGCAAGCTGGGCGGCTCCATTGCCCTGGTGGGTGCGCTCATTCTCGGTTCGGCTGCTGCGATTCCCGCACAAGCTCAAAACACCAAGATCGGCTTCGTCAACACCGAGCGGATCCTGCGTGAGTCGGGCCCGGCGAAGACGGCGCAAAGCAAGATCGAAGCTGAATTCAAGAAGCGCGACGACGAACTCCAGCGCCTGAACAGCAGCCTGCGTTCGCAAGCCGAAAAGTTCGACAAGGACGCGCCTGTCCTGTCGGAGTCGGACCGCGTCAAGCGTCAGCGTGAACTGTCGAACCTGGATACTGACCTGCAGCGCAAGCGCCGCGAATTCCAGGAAGACTTCAATCGTCGCCGCAATGAAGAATTCTCGGGCATCGTGACGAAGGCTAACGAGGCCATCAAGCGCATCGCCGAGCAAGAAAGCTACGACCTGATCATCCAGGACGCCGTGACGGTCAACCCGCGCATCGACATCACCGACAAGGTGATTCAGAGCCTGGGCAAGTAAGCAGTACCCGTCGAGTTATGCCGGTTTTACTGGATCTTGCCCGCGCGCCGACGCTTGAAGCACTGTTGAGCGCTGCCAATACCCAGGGCATGGACTGGCGTATCAGCTCGGCCCCCGGCGCGGACCCCTTGCGGGTCTGCGGCATCGGGACCCTGTCTTCGGCAGGCAGCCAGGAAATCGCTTTCCTGGCGAACCCCCGCTACCAGAGCCAGCTTGGCTCGACGCAGGCAGGGGCGGTTATCGTCTCCGCCGACGTCGCCGAGGCCCTGGAAGCCGAAGGGGCCGCCCGGCCGCCGTTCGCGCTGGTCGTCTGCAAACATCCCTATCTGCTTTACGCGCGTGTGGCGCAGTGGTTCGATGCCGCCCGGCGGCCTGCGGAGCCTGCTGCGACGCATCCTTCGGCGGTCGTCGCGTCCGACGCGGTGATCGAGGAGGGCGTGCGTATCGGCCCCAATTGCGTCGTGGAAGCCGGTGCACGCATCGGCCGCGATACGGTATTGGGGCCGGGTTGCGTCATCGGCGCCGGATCGTCCGTCGGGCCGGGAAGCCGGCTGCATGCGCACGTCACGCTGTACGAAGGTGTGAAGGTGGGCGCGCGGGCGATCATCCACAGTGGTGCCGTGCTGGGCGCGGACGGATTCGGCTTTGCGCCGGATCCCACGCTGGGCAAGGGCGCCTGGGGCAAGATTCCCCAACTGGGCGGAGTGACGGTCGGCGCCGACGTTGAAATCGGGGCCAACACCACGATCGACCGCGGCGCGCTGGACGACACCCTGGTGGCGGACGGCGTCAAGCTGGACAACCAGATCATGGTGGCGCACAACGTGCGCATCGGCGCGCATACCGCTGTGGCGGCGTGCGTCGGGATCGCGGGTTCGACCACCATCGGCGAACGCTGCACCATTGGCGGCGCGGCGATGCTGTCGGGCCACCTGGTCCTGACCGACGACGTCCACATATCGGGTGGCACTGCGGTGACGTCCAGCATTTCGAAGCCTGGCCGCTATACCGGGGTGTTCCCGTATGCGGAACATGGCGAATGGCAGCGCAACGCAGCCGTGATACAACAGTTGGCGCAACTGCGCCGCCGCGTGCGGACGCTGGAAAAAGACTAGGGCGCGCGGTTGCCGCCCTGGCGTGCACGCGCCAAAATTATTTCATTTCGCAGGAAAGCATAGAAAAATGGAACTCGACATCAAGGGGATCATGGAGAGGCTGCCGCATCGTTACCCGATGCTGCTGATTGATCGCGTCGTTGAAATGGTGCCCGGCAAATCCATTGTCGCCATCAAGAATGTCTCGATCAACGAGCCGTTTTTCAACGGTCACTTTCCTCACCACCCGGTGATGCCGGGCGTGCTCATCGTGGAAGCCATGGCGCAAGCCTCGGCTTTGTTTTCGTTTACGGACGAGAACGGCGGCTTGAAGTGCGAAGGCTCCAAGACGGCGTATTACCTGGTTGGCATCGACGGCGCGCGTTTCCGCCGCCCCGTGGTGCCGGGCGACCAGTTGCGCATCGAAGTCGAAGCCGAACGCCTGAGCCGCAGCATCTGTAAATACGCCGCGCGCGCGACAGTCGACGGACAGGAAGTGGCGTCCGCCAAGCTGATGTGCGCGATTCGCAGCCTGGAAGAGTAAATGGCAGGACATATCCATCCTACCGCTGTCGTTGACCCGGCGGCAAAAATCGACCCGACTGCCGTGATCGGACCGTTCGCGGTGGTGGGGCCTGATGTGACCATCGGCGCGGGAACCGAGATCGGCCCGTACTGCATGGTCGACGGTGTCACGACCATCGGGCGCAACAACCGCTTCTACCGCTACTGCTCCATCGGCGGCATGCCGCAGGACAAGAAGTACGCGGGCGAAAAGACGCGCCTGACGATCGGCGATGGCAACACGGTGCGCGAATTCGTCACGCTGAATACCGGTACCGTGCAGGATGGCGGCGAGACGACGCTGGGCAATGACAACTGGATCATGGCCTATGTGCACGTCGCGCATGATTGTCACATCGGCAGCCACACGATCCTGGCCAATTCGGTGCAACTGGGCGGCCACGTTCACGTGGGCGACTGGGCCATCATCGGCGGCTTGACCGGCGTGCACCAGTTCTCGCGCGTGGGCGCGCACACCATGACGGGCGGCAATAGCTCGCTGATGCAGGATTCGCCGCCGTTCGTGCTGGCGGCCGGCAACCCCTGCCGTCCGGTAGGTATCAACGTCGAGGGCCTGAAGCGCCGGGGCTTTACCCCGTTGATGATTTCGGCCCTGCGCGAAGCCTACAAGATCATTTACCGCCGCGGTTTGCCGCTGGATGCGGCGCGCGCCGAATTGCGCAAGCGCCAGCAGGAAATCCCCGAGGCGGCCGAGCATCTGCAAACGCTGCTCGAGTTCCTTGACGTCGCATCGCGCGGCATCATTCGTCCATGAGCACGCGGATCGGCATGGTGGCCGGCGAGCCTTCGGGCGACTTGCTGGCCGGTCGTATCATTGCCGGTCTGCAAGCGCGCGATCCCGGCGTCCACTGCGAAGGCATCGGCGGGCCGCAAATGCAGGCCCGCGAATTCGATACCTGGCATCCGATGCATGCCCTGACGGTGTTCGGCTACGTGGACGCCTTGAAGCGCCTGCCCAGCCTGCTGGCCACCTATCGCGACGTCAAGCGCCGCTGGCTGGCGGAACCGCCGGCCGTATTTGTCGGTATTGACGCGCCCGATTTCAACCTCCGGCTGGAGCATCAACTGCGCCTGGCTGGTACCCCTACGGTGCATTTCGTCGGACCCTCCATCTGGGCCTGGCGCTACGAACGCATCCACAAGATCCGCGAATCGGTGTCGCACATGCTGGTGCTGTTCCCGTTCGAGGAAGAGATCTACCGCAAGGAAGGCATTCCGGTCACGTATGTGGGCCATCCGCTGGCCGGCGCCATTCCGATGGAGCCGGACCGCGCTGCGGCGCGCGCGCGGTTGGGCATCGATCAGGATGCCCGGGTGCTGGCGATTCTGCCCGGCAGCCGCTCGTCCGAGATCCGGCTGTTGGCGCCGCGTTTCCTGCAGGCCGCGCAACGGCTGCTGAAAAAGGATCCGGCCCTGCAATGCGTCGTGCCCATGGTCAATGACCAGCGGCGCGCAGAATTCCAGGCCATCCTGGCCGAGCACCCGGTGCCCGGCCTGCGCTGCATTACAGCGGATGATCTGCATGGCGCGGGCGGCGACCGCAAGGCGCCGGTGGCCTGGTCGGTCATGGAAGCCGCCAACGCGGTGCTCGTCGCCAGCGGCACCGCCACGCTGGAGACGGCGCTGTACAAGCGGCCGATGGTGATTTCCTACGTGCTGTCGCCCTGGATGCGCCGCATCATGTCGTGGAAATCCGGGCAGCAACGGCCGTACCTGCCTTGGGTGGGGCTGCCGAACGTGCTGTTGCGCGACTTCGCGGTGCCCGAGCTGCTGCAGGACGACGCCACGCCCGAAAAACTGGCCGAGGCCACGTGGGCGTCGCTGACCGACGATGCGCTGATTGCGCGCGTCGAGGCCCGCTTTACCGCCATGCACCAGGAGTTGCTGCGCGACACGCCAGCCCTGGCGGCTCAGGCGATCCTGGAGGTGGCCGGTGGAGCAGCCTGACCTGTTCGCGGCCCCCGAACAGCCGGCGATGCTGACGGCCGGCGTCGACGAGGCAGGCCGCGGTCCGTTGGCCGGCGCCGTCTACGCGGCGGCGGTCATTCTGGACCCGGATCGGCCGATCGAGGGGTTGGCGGACTCGAAAGTGCTGAAGGCCGCCCGGCGCGAAGCGCTGGCATTGCAGATCCAGGAGCGCGCGTTGGCCTGGTGTATCGCCAGCGCCAGCGTCGGCGAGATCGATTCCCTGAATATCCTGCGCGCCACCATGCTGGCGATGCAACGGGCCGTCCAGGGCCTGTCCATGCCGGCGCAACTGGCGCTGGTGGACGGCAACCAGGCGCCCAAGCTGGCCTGCACAGTGCAGACCGTGATCAAGGGCGACGCCCTGGTGCCGGCGATTTCCGCTGCATCCATTCTGGCCAAGACCGCGCGCGATGCCGACCTGATGCGCCTGCACGCGCTGTATCCGCAATACGCGTTCGACCAACACAAGGGATACGGCACGGCGCTGCATCTGCAGCTGCTGCGCGAGCATGGGCCCTGCGCCGAGCATCGCCGCAGTTTCGCTCCCATCAAGGCCTTCGGCCTGGTCTCATGAAGCACATCAGTTCCCGCGATAACCCCGCGGTCAAGGCGCTGGCCAAGTTGGCGGGCACAGCGGGCAAGCGCGGCGCGCCTGTGCTGCTGGACGGGGTGCACCTGTGCCAGGCCTGGCTGCAGCATCATGGCGCGCCCGATCAGGCCGTCTTCGATGTTGACCGTCTGTCCCAACCCGATATTGCCGCGCTGGCGGCGGCCGTCCCCGATTCGCGTTGCCTGGCGCTGGACGCCCGGTTGATGCAATCGGTGGCCAGCGTGGAAAGCGGGCAGGGCGTCGCGTTCCTGGTGACGCCGCCGACGCTGGAACTACCGGCGGCGGTCGAAGAAAACTGCGTGCTGTTCGATCGTATTCAGGACCCGGGCAACGTCGGCACGCTGTTGCGCACGTGCGCGGCAGCCGGCGTCAAGCGGGTGTTCCTGGCGACGGGCACCGCCGCCGCCTGGTCGCCCAAAGTGGTGCGTAGCGGCCAAGGCGCGCATTTTGCCCTGGCGATCCACGAGCACGTCGATCTTGCCGGCTTGCTGCCGCGGCTGCGGGTGCCGTTGGTGGCTACCGCGCTGGACGGGGCGCAAAACCTGTATGCCGGGCGCTTGCCCGCGCAATGCGCATGGGTGTTCGGCCATGAAGGGCAAGGCGTCGCGCCGGCGTTGCTGGCCGCGGCGAGACTGAAAGTCTGGATTCCCCACGACGCCGTGGCGGTGGAGTCCTTGAACGTCGGCGCGGCGGCCGCCATCTGCCTGTTCGAGCAACGGCGGCAAGCGTTGGGAGAACGTGCATGAAAGCGTTTGGTTCACTGGTTCCGGCGGCTTGCCTGGCGGCGTTGCTGGGCGCGTGCGCCTCAACGTCGCCGGTGAGCGCCGTATTCGTGCCGGTCGTGGCGAGCGAGGCGTCCAGCGTGTCGCAACTGTCGCGCGACGTCATCGCGCATGTGCCGGATGGCGAGGCCTACACGTTGCCCGAGGGCTCTCGGTGGCGGCGAGTCGGGGCCTTGGTGCAGGGCGACGTCTATCGGCCCCTGGGCGAACCGCTGCGGGTCGGCAAACGCGGCGGGTCGGATGCCTATCTCGTGGCGTCTTCGGGCAAGCTGCTGGGCTTTTATTTGCCTAGCGGCAGCATGTTCATGCCACTCAACAAGCCGGTCGTGCTGCCATTCTCGCAGCGCCAGTGATCAAATAAAAAAGGGCCGCTTCTTATGCGGCCCTTTTTTCATGTGCAGCGTTTGGGTAAGGACGGGGCGTCAGCCGCGGTCCAGGCCCACTTCCTGCAATACCGTCGTCGCGATTTCTTCGATCGACTTGGTGGTGCTGGACAGCCAGGAAATCCCTTCGCGGCGCATCATGCGCTCGGCTTCCGCGACCTCGTAACGGCATTGCTCCAGCTGCGCGTAGCGGCTGTTGGGGCGGCGTTCGTTGCGGACTTCGGCCAGGCGCTCGGGTTGGATCGACAGGCCAAACAGCTTGGCGCGGTGTGGCGCGATGGTCGAGGGCAGGGTGCCGCGCTCGAAATCGTCGGGGGTCAGCGGGAAGTTGGCCGCCTTGATCGCGTATTGCATGGCCAGGTACAGGCTCGTCGGCGTCTTGCCGCAGCGGGATACGCCGACCAGGATCACGTCGGCCTGATCCAGCTGGTTCACGAACTGTCCGTCGTCGTGCGCCAGGCTGAAGTTGATGGCGTCGATCCGGTTGCGGTATTTTTCCGAATTGGCCTGCATGTGCGAACGGCCGATGGAATGGCTGGACTTCAGGCCCAGTGCCTGCTCGATATGGCTGACGAAGGTGCCAAACAGATCCATGAAAATCCCGTTCGCCTGGCGAACACGGGCCAGGATCTCGGGGTTGACCAGGGTGCTGAACACAATGGGGGGAACACCGGCTTCCAGGGCGCTGCGGTCGATGCGCATGGCGACCTCGGCGGCTTTCTCCAGGGTGTCGACGAAAGGCAGGCGGATCGGCTTGAAATCGACCTCTTCGAACTGGGAAAGCACCGACTGGCTGAAGGTCTCAGCGGTGATGCCGGTACTGTCGGAAACGATGTATACCGTGCGTACGATCGGGGGAGATGTCATGTGTAAAAAATTCCAACCAGTCAGATAGCCGAGGGTACTCCACCGAGTACAATCAGGCCCCTATAAGTCACCCCAAGGGCGGTCCAAGGCCAGTTTGGTCAGCGTTTGGAAAGGCGGTTTTCTACGCCTCTTCATGCATTGACCAAACTCGCTTTCATTCCATTGTAAAAGGTGACTTCAATGTCGTACGTTGTT
Source organism: Achromobacter sp. 18P8.1.1 (assembly GCF_057799415.1). Classification (NCBI taxonomy): domain Bacteria; kingdom Pseudomonadati; phylum Pseudomonadota; class Betaproteobacteria; order Burkholderiales; family Alcaligenaceae; genus Achromobacter; species Achromobacter sp. 18P8.1.1. Next base: position 54,447 of record NZ_JBYOKH010000035.1, read on the forward strand.
TTGTTCGAGCAGCTCCGCATGACGGACGTGGACTCGGTAGGAGGCAAGAACGCATCACTAGGCGAAATGATCAGCCAGCTGTCTGGCGCGGGTGTCCGCGTACCGGGCGGCTTTGCCACGACCGCTGACGCCTTCCGCGACTTCCTGAAGGCCTCGGGCCTGGACAAGCGCATCGCTGAACGCCTGACCACGCTGAACCCGGAAGACGTCCGCGAGCTGGCCAACGCCGGTGCGGAAATCCGCCAATGGCTGGTCGAGGCCCCGTTCTCGGCCGAATTCGAAGCCCAGATCCGTGAAGCCTTCGCCAAGCTCGACGCTGACGGCAAGGGCTCGTTCGCCGTGCGCTCGTCCGCCACGGCTGAAGACCTGCCCGACGCTTCGTTCGCCGGCCAGCAGGAAACCTACCTGAACGTCGTCGGCATCGATGACGTGCTGGACAAGATCCGCCACGTGTTCGCGTCGCTGTACAACGACCGCGCCATCTCCTATCGCGTGCACAAGGGCTATGCCCACGCCGACGTCGCCTTGTCGGCCGGCATCCAGCGCATGGTGCGTTCCGACAAGGGTAGCGCCGGCGTCATGTTCACCATCGACACCGAATCGGGCTTTGAAGACGTCGTGTTCATCACGTCGTCTTACGGCCTGGGCGAAACCGTTGTGCAAGGCGCGGTCAACCCCGACGAGTTCTACGTCTTCAAGCCGACGCTGGCCCAGGGCCACTACCCGATCGTCGGCCGCCGCATCGGCTCCAAGCTGATCAAGATGGAATTCGATCCCGAGCGCCCCGAAGGCCGTGCCGTGCGCACCGTCGACGTGCCGGTGTCCGAGCGCAACCGCTACTCGCTGACCGACGACGAGGTCAATGAACTGGCCCGCTACGCCGTCATCATCGAAAAGCACTACAAGCGCCCGATGGACATCGAGTGGGGCCGCGACGGCGTCGACGGCAAGATCTACATCCTGCAAGCGCGTCCGGAAACGGTGAAGTCGCAGCAGGGCGCCAACGACGTGCAGCAGCGCTACCGCCTGAAGGCCACCGGTCAAGTCCTGATCACCGGCCGCGCAATCGGCCAGAAGATCGGCGCCGGCCCGGTCCGCGTCGTGGGCGACATCTCCGACATGGACAAGGTCCAGCCGGGCGACGTGCTGGTCACCGACATGACGGATCCCAACTGGGAACCCGTGATGAAGCGCGCCTCGGCCATCGTCACGAACCGCGGCGGCCGCACCTGCCACGCGGCGATCATCGCGCGCGAACTGGGTATTCCGGCGGTTGTCGGCTGCGGCAACGCCACCGACCTGCTGAAGGAAGGCCAGGCCGTCACCGTGTCTTGCGCGGAAGGCGACGAAGGCCGCATCTATGACGGCCTGATCGAAACCGAAGTGGAAGAAGTCCGCCGCGGCGACATGCCCGCCATCGATCTGAAGATCATGATGAACGTGGGCAACCCGCAGCTGGCGTTCGACTTCGCGCAGATCCCGAACAGCGGCGTGGGCCTGGCTCGCCTGGAATTCATCATCAACAACAACATCGGCATTCACCCGAAGGCGGTCCTGGACTACCCGAACGTGGACGGCGAACTGAAGAAGGCCGTGGAATCGGCGGCCCGCGGCCATGCGAGCCCGCGCGCCTTCTTCGTCGAGAAGATGGCCGAAGGCGTGGCGACGATTGCCGCCGCTTTCTACCCGAAGCCGGTGATCGTGCGCATGTCGGACTTCAAGTCCAACGAGTACCGCAAGCTGGTCGGCGGTTCGCGCTACGAGCCCGAGGAAGAGAACCCCATGCTGGGCTTCCGCGGCGCGTCGCGCTACATCGCCGAAGACTTCGCCGAGTGCTTCCGCATGGAATGCGAAGCGCTGAAGAAAGTGCGCGACGACATGGGCCTGACCAACGTCGAGATCATGGTGCCGTTCGTGCGTACCGTGGGCCAGGCGGAAAAGGTCGTCAACCTGCTGGCCAAGCACGGCTTGGCACGCGGCGAAAACGGCCTGAAGCTGATCATGATGTGCGAAGTGCCGTCCAACGCCATCCTGGCCGATGAATTCCTGCAATTCTTCGACGGCTTCTCGATCGGTTCCAACGACATGACGCAGCTGACGCTGGGTCTGGACCGCGACTCGGGCATGGAACTGCTGGCTGCCGACTTCGACGAACGCGACGAAGCCGTGAAGTTCATGCTGCGCCGCGCGATCAAGGCTTGCCTGGCCGCCAACAAGTACGTGGGTATCTGCGGCCAAGGCCCCAGCGACCACCCGGACTTCGCGCAATGGCTGAAGGACGAGGGCATCCTGTCGATGTCGCTCAACCCTGACACCGTTGTCGATACCTGGCAGCGTCTGGCCAAGTAACGATAGGCTGGATGATCGAAAAAGCCCCGCATCGGAAACGATGCGGGGCTTTTTTTGCGGTCAGGGCAGACGAGGTGGAGGCGAGGCGGCGGTGCCTTCACGCCAACCGATGCACTTCCATGTACTGGGTGGGCGTTTGCCCGAGGGTCCGGCGAAAGGCGGAGGCGAACGCGCTAGGGCTGGCATAGCCCAGGTCCAGCGCGACCCGGGTCACGGACTGGCCGCGGCTTAAGCGTTCGATGGCGGCGAGCAGGCAAACCTGCTGGCGCCATGCGGCGACGCTCACTCCGGTCTGCTCACGGAAAAGGCGGGTGAAGGTGCGCCGGCTCATGCCTGCCTGGTCAGCCAGGGTGTCCAGGCTTACCGCCACCGACGGCGCATCGAACAACTGCCGGCATGCTCGGGCCAGGCGAGGATCTTTCGGCAGCGGTGCATGCAGCGATAGGCGGGGCATGAACGCGATTTCCGCCACCAGCATCGCCATCAGCTTGCCGGCGCGTCCCTGGACGTCGTACATGGCCGGTAGATCAATGGCCTCTTCCAGCAAATGCCTGAGCAGCGGCGAAACGCCGTAGACGCAGCAATGCGCGGGCAGTTGCGCGGCGTCCGCGTCGCGTGGGGACACGAAGGCATTGAGCATCGTGACTTGGCCGGACATGGTCATTTCGTGCGCCATGCCAGCGGGCAGCCAGCACGCCCGCTGGGGCGGCACGAGCCATCGGCCTTCGGGCGTGGCAACGCTGATCGCGCCACGGGAAGCAAAAGCGAACTGGCCCCGCCGATGCGCGTGCAGCGGAAACGTCGAGCCGGCGGGATAGTCGTTCGCGGTTACCACCACGCCGCGCGGAATATCTTCGAAGGGATCAAGCAGCGTATTGCGCATGGCCCAAATTCTACAACTTATAGCCCGATAGCGAAGGCGGGCCACCTCCGCCGCACTTATGATCCCAGCCAGCTGTCGTCCCCTGCGGGGCGGCTTTTCATTTGCATCGGAGGCGTCATGCGCAAACCTTTTCATCGCGTGGGGACGGGTCCACATGCCGTTCTCGTCTTGCACGGCTGGTTCGGCGACGCGCACGCGTTCGAGCCGATCGAGCCCTGGCTGTCGGGAGATGCCTATCGCTACGTGTTCATGAATTACCGGGGCTATGGTGGCAGGCGCGACGTGCCCGGAGCCTACACGATCGATGAGATCGCCTTGGACGCGCTGGCGCTAGCCGACGAACTGGGATTGCGCACGTTCAGCCTGGTGGGCCATTCGATGGGTGGCATGGCGATCGAACGAATCGCCACGTTGGCGCCGGCCCGGGTGCGTGGTCTGGTCGCGATCGCGCCCGTTCCCTGTGGCGGCATACGGTACGAAGCGGCGACGCGGCAGTTGCTCGAGGGCGCCGCCGATCGCGCCGATCTGCGCCGGACCATCATCGACCGCAGCACCGGCGGCCGATTGCCGCCGGCCTGGGTCGAATGGAAGGCCGCGTATTCGGCAGCGTGTTCGTTGCCCGAAGCCTTTGGCGCGTATCTTCGCGCGTGGGCCGATACGGACTTCGGCAGCGAGATTGCGGGACAGCATCCCGTGAAGGTGCTGGTGGGCAAACACGACCCCACTTTCAATGCGGCGTTGATGGCCCGCACCTATCTGGGCCGCTACCCGCTGGCCAGTCTGCAGGTGCTGGAGAACGCCGGCCATTACCCCATGAACGAGACGCCGCTTGCCTTGGCCGCCGCCATCGAGACGTTTCTGGCCGCCCTGGCGGAACCCGCCGATGCACGTGCCGATAGCCCTTCATGATGACGCGTGACGGACGTTCGGCGACTCAGGCCGCTTGCGCTTCCCGGGCCAGCAGGGCGCGTTTGCGATCGATGCCCCAGCGGTAGCCGGCCAGCGAGCCGTCGGTGCGCACCACGCGATGGCAGGGGATGGCAAGCGCGATGTTGTTGGTGGCGCAGGCGCGGGCCACGGCGCGCACGGCGCGCGGCGAGCCGATGCGTTCGGCGATGTCGGTATAGGTGGCGGTCGTGCCGGCCGGAATGTCCCGCAGGGCCTCCCAGACGCGGCGCTGGAACGCGGTGCCGCGCACGTCCAGCGGCAGGTCCAGGCCGCGGGACGGGTCTTCCACAAAGCCCACCACGGCGGCCACCCACGCTTCGAACTCCGTATCCGCGCCGATCAGCCTGGCGGCCTTGAAGCGGTCTTGCAGGTTGTGGACCAGTTGCTCGGGGTCGGCGTCCAGGGCGATTTCGCAGATGCCGGTGCGGCTGGCCGCGACCAGCAGTGCGCCCAGCGAACATTGGGCCACGGCGAAGCGGATCTCCACGCCTTCGCCGTCCTTGCGGAAGGCCGTGGGCGTCATGCCCAGAATGGCCGGCGCGGCTTCGTAGAACCGGCCGCTGGAATTGAAGCCGGCGTCATACATGGCGTCGGTGACGCTGGCGCTTTGCTTGAGTTGCTGGCGTGCACGGCTGGCGCGCAGCGCATTGGCGTAAGCCTTGGGCGTGATGCCCGTGGCGGCCTTGAAGACGCGGTGGAAATGAAAGCGGCTCATGCCGGCCTGTTCGGCCAACGTGGACAGGTCGGGCGGCTGCTCGGCCTCCAGGGCGCGGCAGGCGCGCTCGACGGCGGCGGCGTGCTGTTTGCTCAAGGGGGCGGCGGTTGGGCTCATTCGGAACTCCTGTCGTGCGCACGATCAGATGCGCGATGACCCCATGGTCTCAAAGGCGCGCGGACGCCACACTCCGGATGTTGCGCGCGGGCAGGGGCTCAGGCAGGCGCGTACACATCCAGGAACCGGCGCAGCAATCCGCCCGCCACGGGCGTCGCGCGGACGTTGGCCGACAGGTCGGGAATGTCCAGGTTTTCGGCGGCGTAGCGGCGACCGTAGCGCTCCAGGTGGGCGCGCACGAAGTCCGGGCCGAATTCCGGGTGGAACTGGGTAGAAAACACGTTGCGGCCGATGCGGATCATCTGGTGCTCGTCCAGGTCGGAACGCGCCAGCACGGCCGAGCCGGGAGGCGGCTGCAAGACGGTCTGGGCGTGCAGCATCTGCGCGGGAAAGGTGGCCGGCAGGCCGGCCAGCAGCTTGTCGCCCGCTGCCGGGGGCAGCAGTTCGACCGTCTGCGTGCCTACTTCGCGCCCGGCGGGGTTGTAACCTACCTTGCCGCCCAGCGCGTGTGCCAGCAACTGGTGGCCGTAGCACACGCCGAACATGGGCAGGTCGGCGGCGGCTGCCTCGCGCAGCCAGGCAGCAGTTTCCTCGCTCCAGGGTTCCTTGTCGGTGACCATGGCGGGCGATCCGGTGATCAGCGCGGCACGGTAGCGGGCCGGGGCTTGCGGACGCTGGCCCTCATGCACGGCCACGACTTCGATGGCGTCGGTGGCCAGGCCAGCCGCTTTCGCCAATTGTTCGGCATAGCCGCCGAACTGGCTTTTAAGCGTGTCGTCCGGATCGCCGGTGTGCAGGATCAGGACGGGTAGGGCAGAAGATATTGCAGCGGTCATGGAAGCTTGTGCGTGGAATGGGCGGACGCCGGCGATCCGGATGGGATCAGGGCATCAATGCGCATCATAATCCAGTGCAAATATTCGTGAGCACGGCATCCGCCCCGCTGCGTCCCGGAAATACGTACAATCCGCTCACGACTCATCCTTTCAGGCGACCTTAAGACTATGTGGATCTGGCTGGGACTGGCCGCGCTGGCCCTTATCGGGGAACTGGCGACGGGGACCTTCTATTTGCTGCTGGTTGCCTTGGGATTGGCGGCCGGGGGCGTCGCCGCCTGGCTGGGCGCCGGTCTGGAGTGGCAACTGGTGGCTTGCGGCGTCGTGCTGCTGCTGGGCCTGTTGCTGCTGCGCAAGACGCGTGTCCTGAAAAAGCGCGAGGTCAATTCGGCCCGCAACGCCGACGTCAATCTGGACATCGGGCAGACGGTGTCCGTGGAAGCCTGGTCTGAACAAGGCACGGCGCGCGTCTGGTACCGCGGCGCCCACTGGCAGGCCGAGCTTGCCCGGGGCCAAGCCCCGCGCGCCGGCGAACACATCATTACCGAACTGCGTGGTTCGACTCTGGTGCTGACCCCGCGGGGCACGCCGGGTTCGGCACAGTAGAACCGGCTTGCGCCACGCGCAGCCCGCAGCAGGCGCCGTTGCCGGCAGGCAGGGGCGCCCTCGCACTTACTCCAGGAGAGGCTTTACATCATGATCGATACTTCCACTATCGTCCTGCTCGTCGTCGTCGCGCTGGCGATCCTGATCGTCATCAAGTCGATCGCCATCGTGCCCCAGCAGCACGCCTGGGTGGTCGAGCGCCTGGGCAAATTCGACCGCGTCCTGTCGCCCGGCGCGGGCTTCGTCATCCCGTTCATCGAACGCGTGTCGTACAAGCACTCGCTCAAGGAAATCCCGCTGGACGTGCCCAGCCAGGTCTGCATCACGCGCGACAACACGCAATTGCAGGTCGACGGCGTCCTGTATTTCCAGGTGACGGACCCGATGCGCGCATCCTATGGCTCGTCGAACTACATTTCGGCGATCACGCAGCTGGCGCAGACCACCTTGCGTTCGGTCATCGGCAAGATGGAACTGGACCGCACTTTCGAAGAGCGCGATTCCATCAACAGCAACATCGTGTCGTCTCTGGACGAGGCCGCGTTGAACTGGGGCGTGAAGGTGCTGCGCTACGAGATCAAGGATTTGACGCCGCCGAACGAGATTCTGCGTTCCATGCAAGCGCAGATCACCGCCGAACGTGAAAAGCGCGCGCTGATCGCGGCATCCGAAGGCCGCCGCCAGGAACAGATCAACATCGCCACCGGCGAGCGCGAAGCCGCCATCGCCCGTTCTGAAGGCGAAAAGCAGGCCCAGATCAACCAGGCGCAGGGTGAAGCCGCCGCGGTCCTGGCAATTGCGGAAGCCACCGCCAAGGCCATTACGCAGGTCGCCGATGCCGTGCGCCAGCCGGGCGGCATGGAAGCCGTCAACCTGAAGGTGGCCGAGCGCTACGTCGAGGCGTTCAGCAACGTGGCCAAGGAAGGCAACACGCTGATCCTGCCGGCCAACATGTCGGACGTGGGCGGCATGATCGCTTCCGCCATGACCATTGTGAAGTCCACGCGCAACACCTGATACTGCGCCCTGCGGCGCTCCAGCCATGATCGCTCCCGTTAATTTGCTTTTGATAGCAGGGCTGGCGGGAGTGCTTTCCTTGTGTGTGCTGGGGTCGCTGGCCCGCAGCGGCATGGCGGGGATCAACGAAGCCATACGCGCCAACTTGCTTACGCTGTTGGCGTTTTTTACATTCGGCCTGCAGAACACGTCGGCGCCGTGGTGGTTGTCGATCGTGGTGCCCAACTCGGCCATCGCGCTGGCGCTGTATTCCTATTATTCGGGCGTGCGTCGCTTGATGGGGTTGGGCGTGCCGCGGCATCTGATGACGCTTGGATGCCTTGCGACGCTGATGGTGCTGCTGATCTACACCTATGTGGATTGGCGGGTCGGGCCCCGCATCATCGCGATGTCGCTGCTGCAGATGGGATTCCTGCTGGCCGTGGCCGTCACCGTCCAGCGCAACATGCCGGCGCACCGCTCGCGCTACAGCTACCGCTTCGTGTGGGCGGTGGCGGTGGTGTCCGCCGCAGTCTGCGCCATTCGGGCAGGCGCCCACATTCTGGACCTGGTGCCCCCGCAAGCTTTGATGGAACCCAGTGTCTGGAACATCGCGTATCTGACGCTGGGCGTGCTGGTGATGCCTTGCTTGACGCTGGGCACCATCATGATCATCCACGACCGCATGCTGGCGGACCGCGAGCATGAAGCCAACACGGATTTCCTGACGGGGCTGATGTCGCGCAAGGCCTGGTGGATGCAGGCGGAGCGCTATTGCGCGCAGGCGTTGCGCACGCGCCGGCCGTTGACCCTGCTGCTGCTGGACATCGACCATTTCAAGGGGATCAACGACACGCACGGCCACGCGGCGGGCGACGCGGTCCTGCGGCATTTCGGCCTGCTGGCTACGGCCACGCTGCGCACGGGCGACCACGTCGGCCGCGTGGGCGGGGAAGAGTTCGGTGTGCTGTTTCCCGATATGCGCAGCGATGCGGTCATGGAAGTGGCGGCCCGGCTGCTGGATTCCGTGCGGCGCACGCCGTGCTCGCACGGGGGCAGCACCATTTCATACACGTTCAGCGCGGGTGTCGCCGAATGGATGCCCGGCGAGAACCTGCAGGTGTTCTTCGAAAGGGCGGACCGCAAGCTCTATGCGGCCAAGTCGAGCGGACGCAACCGCATCGTGGGGCCGGGCGGGCAGCCCGAGCATCCCGCCTTGCCGGCCGCCGCCTGAAGTCAGTCGTCCTTGTCTTTGCGCGGGGCGCGCGTGTCGTGCTTCATGATGCGTTCTTTCTCGCGCTGCCAGTCCTTTTCGCGCGCGGTGTCGCGCTTGTCGAACAGTTTCTTGCCGCGGCCCAGCGCGAAGTCCAGCTTGATGCGCCCGTTCTTGTAGTGCAGGTTCAGCGGCACCAGCGTATAGCCGCGCTGCTCGACCTTGCCGATGAGCTTGCTGATTTCCTCGGCCTTGAGCAGCAGCTTGCGCGTGCGCATGGCATCGGGGTGGATATGGGTGGACGCCGTGGGCAACGGGCTGACGTGCATGCCCAGCAGGTACAGCTCACCATCGCGTACGATGACGTAGCTTTCCTTGAGCTGCACGCGGCCATCGCGGATCGCCTTGACTTCCCAGCCTTGCAGGACAAGGCCGGCTTCGTAGCGGTCTTCGATGAAATAGTCGTGCGTGGCCTTGCGATTGTCGATAATGCTCATAACGCCTTTTTTGCCTGGGGGCTTTGTGGGTCTTTTCGGGGAGGCTGACGGGCGGGGCAGGGTGGACATGCCGTCCGGCGTGCCGCGCGCTTGCTTTTCCCGTTATTAGGCCCAGGTCATGCGGTGCCGGTAAAATCTTGCCATTTTAGCCATTTGCGATAGTCGATGCACAAAGTACAACGATCCGTCCTGGTGCCTTACAGCGCCGCCCAGATGTTCGATCTGGTCGCCGACGTGGAAAAGTACCCCGAGTTCATGCCGTGGTGTGGCGGCGCCGAGGTGCAGACCCGCGACGAACACGGCATGCAGGCCTCTATCCTGATCAGTTTCGCGGGGATGAAGCAGCGCTTCACCACGCGCAATACCCACGTCTATCCCGACCGGATCGATCTGGAACTGGTCGACGGCCCGTTCTCCAGCCTGGTCGGGCATTGGGAATTCCAGCCGCTGGCGGAAGATGCCTGCAAGGTGTTGTTCACCATGGAGTACGCGTTTTCCAACCGTGCGCTGGAAATGGTGGTGGGCCCCGTGTTCAACCGCATCGCCACCAGCTTCATTGATTCCTTCACCAAGCGGGCGCAGGCCAAGTATGGGGAATGAACCCTGTCGCGCGGCGCGGTTGAACATCAGCGTCTGCTATGCCTTGCCGGGCCATGTGTGGCTGCGCGAGGTCCAGTTGCCTGAGGGCGCGACGGTGGCCGATGCGTTGGCCGCCAGCGGATTTGCCGAGGCTTTCCCCGTGGTGCAGCCGTGGGCGCGCGGCGTGGGCATATTCGGTCGGGCCACCGAGCCGCAGGCGCGATTGGCCGACGGCGACCGCGTGGAGATCTACCGGGGGCTGAGCTTCGACCCCAAGGAATCGCGTCGCCGCCGCGCGGAACACCGCCGGTCCAAGACGGCCAGGAACGGCCGCGTGCGTCCGGCCGGGCTGCTGTAGGGCATCCGCAGCGACGCAGGCTCCCGGGGCCCTGCCGACATTGTCATTAATAGGACAAATCGCGCCGCGGCATCCGGCGTAACATAAAGACGGTTTCATACTTACGTTTACGTTAACGTCATGTCAAAATCGACACGCTGACGTTCACGAGACGGCAGCAACGCCAACAGACAATACCGATTACAACAGGAGACAGGCTGTGGACTTGGAACTGACCGACGAGCAGCGCGCGTTCGCGCAGGCCGCCCGCGACTACGCCGAGGGCGAATTGGCGCCCCACGCCGCGCGCTGGGACGCCGAAGGCATCTTCCCGCGCGAGGCCTTCGCCCGGGCGGGCGAGATGGGCTTCTGCGCCATCTATGCCAGTGAAGAGATCGGCGGCCTGGGCCTGCCGCGCCTGGACGCCACGCTGGTGTTCGAGGAAATGGCGGCGGTGGACCCCTCGACGACCGCTTTTCTGACGATCCATAACATGGCCACCTGGATGGTCGGCAAATGGGGACAGCCCGCGCTGCGCGAGGCCTGGGGCCCGTTGCTGGCCAGCGGCCAGAAGCTGGCGTCGTACTGCCTGACCGAGCCGGGCGCCGGTTCGGACGCGGCTTCCCTGTCCACCCGTGCCCAGCGCGACGGCGACCACTATGTGTTGAACGGCGCCAAGGCCTTCATCTCGGGCGGCGGCGATACCGACCTGTTGGTCGTGATGGCGCGCACCGGTGGCGAGGGGGCAGGCGGCATCAGCGCGTTCGCGGTGCCCGCCGATACGCCGGGCATCAGCTACGGCCGCAAGGAAGAGAAGATGGGCTGGAACAGCCAGTCCACGCGCCCCATCACGTTCGAAAACGTCCGCGTGCCGGCCGGCAATCTGCTGGGCCAGGAGGGCGAGGGCTTCAAGATCGCCATGAAGGGCCTGGATGGCGGCCGCATCAACATCGGCACGTGCTCGGTGGGCGCGGCGCAGGGCGCGCTGGACGCCGCCCGCCGCTATATGGACGAGCGCCGGCAGTTCAACCGCCGGCTGGCCGAGTTCCAGGCGCTGCAGTTCAAGCTGGCTGACATGGCCACGCACCTGGTCGCCGCGCGCCAGATGGTGCGCCTGGCCGCCTGCAAGCTGGATGCGGGCGCGCCGGACGCGGCGACCTACTGCGCTATGGCCAAGCGCTTCGCGACGGACATGGGCTTCCAGATTTGCCTGGACGCGCAACAGATTCATGGCGGCTACGGATACTTGCGGGACTATCCCTTGGAGCGTCTGGTGCGCGATACTCGCGTTCATCAGATTCTGGAGGGCACCAACGAGATCATGCGCGTGATCATTGCCCGCCAATTGTTGGAAAAAGGAGCCGACATAAGATGAATGCACCGGTGTTGTTCGAAGAAAGAAGTGCTGCGAACGGCATGCGGTTCGGGATTGCGACGCTGAATGCGCCGCAGACCCTGAACGGCCTGTCGCTGGAAATGGTGGACTTGCTGGCGGCGCGCCTGGACGAATGGGCCCGCGATCCGGGCGTGGCCCTGGTGGTTCTGCAAGGCGCGGGCGAGAAAGCGTTCTGCGCCGGCGGCGACCTGCACGGCCTGTACCGCAGCATGGGCGAAAACAAGGGCAAGAGCGGTTGGAGCAACGCGTATGCGCGCCGCTTCTTCGAGCACGAATACCGGCTGGACTACCGCATCCACACGTATCCGAAGCCGGTGCTGTGCTGGGGGCATGGGATCGTCATGGGCGGCGGCATCGGCCTGATGATGGGCGCCAGCCACCGGGTGGTCAGCGAGACCTCGCGCCTGGCGATGCCGGAAGTGTCCATCGGCCTGTTCCCGGACGTGGGCGGCAGCTGGCTGCTGAACCGCATGCCGGGCCGCATCGGCTTGTTCCTCGCCCTGACGGGCGCGCATATGAATACCGCCGACGCCTTTTTCGCCGGTCTGGCGGATTTCCGCTTGAACCATGCGGATTGGCCGAAGCTGCTGGCGTCGCTGGAAGAGCAGCCCTGGGCCGGACAGGCCGCGGGGGCGTCGGAATCGTCGCTTGCGCCGCGGTCCATGAACGACGGCCTGCTGCGCCGCGCGCTGACCGCGCTGGAACCGCAGACCCCGCTGGACGCGGGCCATCTGCGCCAGCACTCGTTCCTGATCAACAACCTGTGCAACGGCAACCGGCTGGACGAGATCTATGAAGAGCTTGCCCTGTTGAAGGACCACGCGGATCCGTGGCTGGCGCGTGCGGCGACGACGATGCTGGCGGGCTCGCCGGGTTCGGTGCGCCTGGCTTTCGCATTGCAGCAACGCACGCGCCTGCGCTCGCTGGACGACGTCTTCCGCGCCGAGTACATCGCGGCGCTGGCCTGCACGGCGCACGGCGATTTCGCCGAAGGCATCCGCGCCTTGCTGGTCGACAAGGACAAGAAGCCGCACTGGAATCCCGCCGTCCTGGACGTGGCGACGGATGCCTGGGTGCAGAAGTTCTTCGAAGAACCGTGGCCCGCTGGCGAGCCGCATCCCTTGGCCGACCTGGGCCAGGAAGGGCGTTGACGCGCCGGCCGGTTCGCGTGGCGGACCGGCCACCCCAAGATTTCCGTCATGCAGGTCACGATGAATCCATACCTACAGCAATAGCAACAGGAGACAAGACATCATGAGCAGTATCGCGTTTATCGGTTTGGGCAACATGGGCGCGCCCATGGCATTGAATCTGGTCAAGGCCGGCCACAGCCTGACGGTGTTCGACCTGGTGCCGGCCGCCGTCAAGCTGCTGACCGACGCCGGCGCGCGCGCCGCCGCGTCCGCGTCCGAAGCCGTCAAGGGCGCCGAGGTGGTGATCTCGATGCTGCCGGCCAGCAAGCACGTCGAGGGCCTGTACCTGGGCGAAGACCTGCTGGGCAAGATTTCGTCCAGCGCGCTGGTCATCGAGTGCAGCACCATCGCGCCGGATTCGGCGCGCAAGGTGGCGCAGGCGGCCGAGGTGCGCGGCATCACCATGATCGACGCCCCGGTGTCGGGCGGCACGGGCGGCGCGGCCGCGGGCACGCTGACCTTCATCGTGGGGGGGCAGGACGCCGCCCTGGAGCGTGCGCGCCCCGTGCTGGAGAAAATGGGCAAGAACATCTTCCACGCGGGTCCGGCGGGCGCCGGCCAGGTGGCCAAGATCTGCAACAACATGCTGTTGGGCATCCTGATGGCGGGCACGTCCGAGGCGCTGGCGCTGGGCGTGGCCAACGGGCTGGACCCGAAAGTGCTCTCCGACATCATCGCCAAGAGTTCAGGCCGCAACTGGGCCACCGAGCTCTACAACCCGTGGCCGGGCGTCATGGACCATGCGCCGGCCTCCAAGGGCTATGCGGGCGGCTTTGGCGTGGATTTGATGCTGAAGGACCTGGGCCTGGCGGCCGAGGCGGCGCTGTCGGCGCGCGCCTCCATTCCGTTGGGTGAGCTGGCCCGCAACCTTTATTCGCTGCACAGTTCGGGCGGCTCGGGCAAGCTGGACTTCTCCAGCATCGTCAATCTGGTCAAGCGCGAGCAGGACTGACATGACGGGCCATCAGTCTCCGTCCGACCCGGCCGCACGGGTCAGGGCCAGCTTCGAGCAACAGAGCATCATGCGGCTGCTGGGCGCCGGGCTGGACGTGGTGGAGCCGGGCAGGGTGGACATCCTGCTGCCTTACCGCGCCGACCTGTGCCAGCAGAACGGCTTTCTGCATGCGGGGATCTCCACGACGATTGCGGACAGCGCGGGCGGCTACGCGGCCTTCACGCTGTTCGGGCCAGGCGAGGACGTCTTGACCTCGGAGTTCAAGATGAACTTCCTGGCGCCTGCCAAGGGCGACCGTTTTGTCGCCAGCGGGCGGGTGGTGAAGCCGGGCAAGCGTCTGTCGATCTGCCAGGTCGAAGTGCATGCGTACGACGGCGAGCAGGCCACGATGTGCGTGATAGGCTTGCTTACCGCGGTACGCGTGACGCCGCGGTGAATCCGGCGCGGCGCGCGTCCAGCCTTCCGGCCGGGCGTGCGCCGCGCTTGTCACGCACCGCATGGGTGCCGCGCAATGCCTTCAAAAGAACATCATCGGATCTTCCGCAGCAACTGGCTGCGCGCCGCCGTGCTGGGCGCCAACGACGGCATCGTCTCGACGGCCAGCCTGATCACCGGTGTGGCGGCGGCGCAAGCCACGCATGGCGCCATCCTGACCTCGGGCCTGGCGGGCCTGGTGGCGGGTGCCCTGTCGATGGCGGCGGGCGAATACGTCTCGGTGCGGTCCCAGGCCGACACCGAAGCCGCGGACCTGCGCCTGGAGCAGCGTTCGCTGAAAGGCAACTCGGAAGAAGAACTGGCCGAACTGGTCGACATCTATGTGGGGCGCGGCCTGACGCCGGACCTGGCGGCGCAGGTGGCGCGCCAGCTGACCCGCCATGACGCGCTGGACGCCCATGCCCGCGATGAACTCGGCATCTCGATCCACAACCGGGCACAGCCCGTGCAGGCAGCGGTAGCGTCTGCGGCATCGTTCGCCGGCGGCGCCGCATTGCCGCTGGCGGTGGCCGTGACGGCGCCGTTGCCGCAATTGATTGCCTGGGTGATCGGCGCGTCGGTGGTGTGCCTGGCGGCGCTTGGTGCCCTG